>JASHUG010000277.1 GCA_030040155.1 Streptosporangiaceae bacterium
CCGCGCCGCGCGGCGCGGCCTGCGGGCCGGCATCACAGGGCGACGGCGTGCACAATGAGGCAGGTGGAAGCGGATAACACGGACGGGCGGAACGAGGGGAGTTCCGGCTGGCTGCTGCTCATCTACCGCGTGCCGTCCGAGCCGAGCCGACTGCGCGCAACGGTGTGGCGGCGGATTAAGAGCCTGGGCGCGATCTACCTGCAGAGTTCGGTCGCGGCACTCCCGGCCAGCCTGGCCGCGGAGCGGGCACTGCGCAAGCTGCGCAGTGAGATTCTGGACATGTCGGGATCTGCCGTGCTGCTGTCTTGCACCGTCCTCGCGGGCGAGCAGGACGTGCGATCAGCCTTCCAGTCGGCCAGAGATGACGAGTACGAGGAGATCGTCGACAAGTGCCAGGACTTCCTGGCCGGGCTGCGCAAGGAGTACGCCGAGAATCACTTCAGCTATGCCGAACTCGAGGAGAACGAGGTCGACCTGGTCAAGCTCCGCACCTGGCTGGACCGAGTCCGCCAGCGGGACGTGTTCGGCGCGAGCGGGCGAGAGGGCGCGCTTAATTCGCTGGCGGAGTGCGAGGAGCAGCTTGAGGCGTACGCGGCTCGGGTGTACGCCGAGGAAGCAGAGAGCCGCTAGCCGCCCGGCCCAGGCTGACCGGCAGCAGGATCGCGATCAGCAATGGTGCCAGCCACCACGCGGTCAGGCCGGCCTTGTTTAGGCCATAGGTTCCGGCCAGGCCGATGACGACCCCCGCTGCGACGAGCCAGTCGTCGCCGATGACGAAGTCATACCAGAAGGCGCCGAAAGCCTTCAGCCTGCCAGTTATGCCCGTGGCGCCCAACTCAGTGCACCCCCCGGCTTGCGGCGGCCGGAACCCCGGCCGGGCTTGACGTCGTCCCCGCAGTGCCGGTCCGCCGCAGCAACGCGACTAGGCCGACGCAGTACAGGCCGATCGCAGGAATGATCACCAGCAGTGCCGCGTCGGACCCCGGCCAGTTCGCGCCCGCTCCCTCGGCACCCCAGAACACGCCAAAGCTGGTCAGCATGATGCCCACCACGAACTTCATGGTGTTCTCCGGCACCCGCGCCAGCGGCGCCTTCACGGCGAACCCGATTGCCGCCACGACGACGACCGCGCATGCCGCCCCAATCGTGGCCAGGCCGATGTTGTGGTCATTCGCTCCGAAAGTCAAGACGATGAATACGACCTCAAGGCCCTCGAGCAGCACGCCCTTGAACGACAGCGTGAAGCCATACCAGTCGGGCACGAACCCGGCCCGCCGCACCTCCTGGCCGGTGGCCTCGGCCAGGTGCTTGGCGTACAGCTTGTCCTCATCGTGCAGCGCTTTATGCCCGCTGGCGCGCAAGATCGCCTTGCGGATCCACTGCAGCCCGAACACCAGCAGCAGCGCACCCACGACAACCCGCAGCCCGCGGAGCGGGATCTCCGAGACGGCCGGCCCGAGCGCGGCCACGATGACGGCAAGGACGCAGAGCGCGGCGCCGACCCCGACGCCAGCGGACCGCCAGTCCCTGGCGGTGCCCGCAGCCAGGACGATAGTCGTGGCCTCGACGGCCTCAACCGCGCAGGCCAGGAACACTGCGATGAACAGCGCGTAGGCAGCTCCCACGAGGGGGCCTCCTTGTTCGGATCTGCCGGAATGACCTAACGATTATAACAGTCGTGATGTCGGGTTACTGACGGTCGTTACCGGCAGCAGACCGACCCGCGCCCGGCGATTAGCGCGGCTGGCGGCAGGCACTAGGCTCAGAGCCGTGACGACCAACCCCCTGAGCACTAGCACAGAGTCTGCGCGCAGCGTAGCCGCAGACGCCATTGTGATCGGCATCACCCAGGGTCCAGCTGGACCAGTCCTCGCGCCCGGCGCCGTGGGCGTGGATGAGGCCCTCGGTGGCACCCTCGGTGCCACCCTCACCGCCCTCGGCGCGACCGGGAAGCAGGACGAGGTCACCAAGCTCACCTCAGGAGGGAACCTGACGGCGCCGCTGATCGTGGCGGTCGGCCTGGGCGACTTCGACTCTGATGGCCAGCTGGCGGCGGCCGAGGCACTGCGCCGCGGGGCCGGCGCCGCGGTCCGTGCCCTCGCCAACGGCAAGTCGCCAGCGATCGCGCTGGCCCTGCCAGCCAGGGATGACGCCGAGACCGAGGCCGTCGCGCTCGGTGCGTTGCTGGGCAGTTACCGGTTCTTGCGGTACCGCGGTGGCGACCAGCCAGCCCGGCCGACGCTGACCGTGCTGACTTCGGCCGGCGGCGCGGCGGAGGCGGCGGCCAGGGCCGAGGTGCTCGGGCAGTCTATGGCGCTGACCCGTGACCTGATCAACACCAGCCCGTCGCACCTGTATCCCGAGTCGTTCGCGGCGGAGGCGCAGCGGATCGCGGCCGATGCTGGCCTGGAGATCGAAGTGCTGGACGCCGACGCGCTGGCGTCAGGAGGCTACGGCGGCCTCATCGGCGTCGGCCAGGGCTCGATCCGGCAGCCGCGGCTGGTACGCCTGGCCTACAGCCACCCCGACGCCACCAAAACGGTTGTCTTCGCGGGCAAGGGCATCACGTTCGACTCTGGCGGGCTGTCGCTGAAGCCGTCGAACGCCATGGAGACGATGAAGTCCGACATGAGCGGCGCGGCCGCCGTACTCGCCGCGCTGCAGGCCATTGCCGCACTGCGGCCGGCGGTCAACGTCGTGGGCTACCTGCCGCTGGCCGAGAACATGCCGGGTGGCAACGCGCAGCGCCCCTCGGACGTGATCACAATCTTCGGCGGCAAGACCGTCGAGGTGCTGAACACCGACGCCGAGGGCCGCCTCGTGCTCGCCGATGCGATAGCCAGGTCCCTGCAGGATTCGCCGGATCTGCTGATCGATGTCGCGACGCTTACCGGCGCGCAGGTCATCGCGCTCGGAACCAGAATCGCCGGCATCATGAGCAACGACGATGCGGTCCGTGAAGGGGTGGTGGACGCCGCCCGCCGCTCGGGCGAGCAGGCGTGGCCGATGCCGCTGCCGCCGGAACTGCGCAAGGGCCTGGACTCGCCGGTCGCCGACATCGCGAACGTGACCGGCGAGCGCTGGGGCGGCATGCTGGTTGGCGGGCTGTTCCTCAAGGAATTTGTGCCAGACGGCGTGCGCTGGGCTCATGTGGACATCGCCGGCCCGGCCTTCCACGAGGGCGAGCCCTACGGCTATACCGCCAAAGGCGGCACCGGCGCCGCGGTTCGGATGCTCGTGCAGGTGGCAGCCGACGTAGCCGACGGCCGACTCTAGCAAAATCGAGCGAGCCGGAGGAGCGCGGTGCCATCTGGACTGAGGAGCGGGGTGTGCGACGAAGGAAGACGGCAC
>JASHUG010000278.1 GCA_030040155.1 Streptosporangiaceae bacterium
CGCGGGCAGGCGGCAGTCGCGGCTGCGCCTGAGGAGTCTGAGGCTGGTGCGGATGAGGCCTTGTCGGACGAGTCCGCGCTCGACGATGAAGCGGCCGACGTGACGTCCGACGTTGACGCCGAGGATGTCGACGAGGACGCCGACGACGCGGCCGAGGATGTCGCGGACGAGGCCGACGACGACACGGCTGAGGACGAGGCCGACGAGACCGACGAGCCGGCGGCCGACGAATAGCGACGCAACCACCGACGAGCCCGGCCAGCCTGAGCTGGCCGGGCTCGTGCGGCTTCGGCTCGACCTCGGTTACGACGGATCTGGCTTCCACGGCTGGGCTAGCCAGCCAGGGCTGCGCACCGTCCAGGAGGTAATCGAGGAGGCCCTGGGTCGGGTGCTGGCGCTGCCTGGTCCGCCGTGGCCGCCGCTTACCGTGGCGGGACGGACCGACGCGGGCGTCCACGCGCGGGGTCAGGTCGCGCACGTCGACGTGCCGGCCGACGCCTGGTCGCAGTCCGCCGCCGTCGCCGTCCGGCGGCTGGCCCGGCTGCTTCCCGATGACATCCGGATCTGGTCAGCCGACCTCGCGGCGGCCGGTTTTGATGCCCGCTTCTCCGCACTGTGGCGCCGGTATTCCTACCGGGTCTGCGACGATCCTGCGGCGGCGGACCCGCTACGGCGGCGTGACACGCTCTGGTACGGCCGCCGGCTCGACCTGGACCAGATGAACGAGGCGGCCTGCGCCTGCCTCGGGGAGCACGACTTCGCCGCGTTCTGCCGTCGGCGTGAGGGCGCCACGACGGTGAGGACGCTCATCCGCCTTGACTGGGCGCAGGCCGAGCCGGGAGTACTGGCGGCCGTGGTTGTCGCCGATGCCTTCTGCCACAACATGGTGAGGGCGCTGACCGGGGCGCTGCTCTCGGTCGGCGATGGCACCAGGCCAGCCGCCTGGCTGGGCGAGGTCCTGGCGGCCAGGAGCCGCGACCCGGCGGTCCGGGTCGCGCCCGCGCACCCGCTATGCCTGGAGGAGGTCGGTTACCCGCCCGCCGCCGACCTGGCCGCGCGGGCCGCGAGCACCCGCAGAATGCGGGAACTGCCGGGCGCCGGCTAGGCGCTAGTCGCGCTACGGCGTGCCGTTCACCATCCGGTTCGACAGGCTGACGTTGGCCGTGTTCTGCAGCAACTGAGTCATGAAGGTCGCGAGGCTCGCCTGCTGCGGTTTCGTCTTGGGCGTCCGCAAGTTGGTGAACTCCGCCCAGATGAGGATCAGGTAGTGCCCCTTGAACACGGCCTCCTCGACACCGCTACCGTGTCCGAGCTTCTTGGTCGGACCGGTTTTGGCAGGCAGTTGCGCGACGAAGTTACTGGCTCCGGCGGCCCGTCCGGCCTTCGACGCGGCGCTGGCGTTCTTGAGGTTGAATACGCCGATCGTGCCCATCTTCGTGCCGGACAGGTAGGACGCCCGCACCGCCTGCGTGCACCCGGCCGAGCCGATCGCGGACTGCAGGCTCGAGCCGGCCACCGCGCTGCCGCAGCTCTTGCTCAGGCGGACGGCCGTACGCGTATACACGGCGCCGCCCGCGTTGAATCTGGCCGGGTAAAGCTGGGCGACGGTCAGCGGGACCGGGTCATCCAGCCGGGAAGCGATGTGCCCGTAAGGTCCGAGCGTCGGCGTGGGTGTCGGCGTCGGCGTGGCGCTGATAGTGGGCGTTGCCCGTGGGCTCGCAGTCTGATGGGACCGCGAGGAGATGAAGTGGGCGCCCAGGTAGAGCGCGCCACCGGCCGCCACCACCAGCACCACCGCGATGAGAATGGCGCTTCGGGGGTACTGATGCCCGCCGCGCTTGCGCTGCGGGCCCTGGCTCCGGGCCGCCCGGCGACTGCCTACCCGGCCTGGAGTGCCTGGAGAGCCGATGTCTGGAGCGGCCCTACCCGGAACAAGCGCGTCCGTCTGGTCGGCGGGCACCTGCCGAGTCCGCCTCGGGACGGGCGATGGCGTCGGAGCCGTTTCGGTGCCGACGCGGCCCCCGGCCGTGCTCGTGCCCCTGCTGGCTCGGCCTGTGTCGGCCGGTACTGGGTCGGCCCGTACGGTATCGCCCCGTACCGTGCTGGCCTGCGGTGGGCCTGCTGCGGCCCGCGCAGCCGCCGCCTGAGGGCTCCACGGCGCCAGCCTGCGGTCACGCCCGCGCTCGGGCCCCGAGCCGGGCTCGGCTTCCTGGGGCGGGGCGTAAGGCCGCTGACGGCGTCCGCTGGCTGGCTCCGTCGGATCCTGCACCGGCGGGCCGACAGGACCACGGTGACCGCTCTGAGGCTCGCCCAGGAGCTGATCGGCCGCAGCAGCCGAGGCAGCCAGACGCGGCCCCGTTCCCGTCTTGAAGCCTGATGATCGGGCCGCGCGCACGTCGGGATCGGCTGCGTCGGGCGCATGATCACCCGGGGTTTGACCGTCACCGCTTTTGAACGGAGAAGTCCAGGTGCCGGTCGCGCGCCCCTCGGCGACCGCGTGCCACGTCTGAGTCGATGTCACGTCCGCGGCCGGGTCGCTGACCGCAAGCAGCGAATACCCGCCTGTGTCCTGGCCGTAGTAGCCAGAGCTGGGCCGGCCCGAGTCAGGCTGCCGGTCGCCCTGCCAGTCCGCCGAGACTGGTGAGCCGGTCTGAGCCGGTTCTCCGGTTGGGCCTGGCTGTCCGCCCGGCCCTGGTGCTGAGCCGCCGGAGCGCGACCGACCGCGGTTCCAGGCGGAGAACTGGCCAGGCGGATACATGGGCAGCGGCTGCCCCGGCAGGGGCGGGAAGCCGCGCACCGGACCCTTTCCGCCCGCGCCTGCCGCCGCCGTCCCCTGCCACGGAGCGGGCCGACCGTGGCCGCCGCTCTGCCGGTCAGGGACGGGCTCGCGCCTGCCGTCGTAACCCGGCGAGAAAACCGACGACTCGCCGCCCGCGGGCGCCTCGCGCTGGCCCCCCGCAGAGCCCATGCGGTGGCTGCCCGACGGGGCGCCGCGGTGGCCGCGCCTGCGGCCGCCAGACTGGTCCGCGGCGTCGTCGGGAGCGTTGCGCATTCCGCGAGCGTATCGCTCCCAAGCGGAGCGTTAGCCTGGTAGCCAGTTTCTGGCCACGGCGCGCTGCGGCGCGGCTGGGCCAGTTCTGGCTCACTTTGACCGGCGCCGGCTAAGGCCGGTATCCTGCTGGGTGCGTCCATGCGTACTGGCATGCCCGCATGCCCGTCAGGGTAAGTGAGCTGCGGCTGGTACCGGCGGATCCCGTCTGGGGAGCACTCTGCATGTCCTCCAGCGGGCACGGATTCAGGACTCACACACGAAGGCTTATGACTGTGCGCACATTCAGCCCGAAGGCTGCTGACATCCAGCGCCAATGGCATGTCATCGACGCATCGGACGTCGTCCTCGGCCGGCTCGCCAGCCAGACGGCGATGCTGCTGCGCGGCAAGCACAAGCCGATCTTCGCGCCGCACGTCGACACCGGTGACTTCGTCATCATCGTCAACGCGGCGAAGGTGGCACTAAGCGGTAACAAGCTGCACGACAAGCAGGCGTACCGGCACTCCGGCTATCCGGGCGGGCTGCACTCGATGTCGTACGCCGAGTTGATGTCCCGCAGCCCCGAGCGCGTGGTTGAGAAGGCGGTCAAGGGCATGCTGCCCAAGAACGCACTCGGCCGCCAGATGCTGCGCAAGCTCAAGGTCTACGCAGGGCCTGAGCACCCGCACAAGGCGCAGACTCCCGTTCCGTTCGAGATCACTCAGGTTGAGCAGGCCGGCTCCCGCTAGCAGCGGCCGCGTCACCACTATGAGCCAGGGCACCACAACTATCCGGGAAGCACGAGGAACAGAACGTGGCTGAGTCCACCGAGATGCTGGATGCAGGATCGGCTGCCGACTATGAGGGCGCCGAGGAGCACGTGTCGGAGTACACGACGCAGACCAGTGATGCGCCCAAGCAGGCAACGCGCAGGCCAGTCGTGACCGGCCGCGCGATCAGCACCGGGCGCCGTAAGGAAGCCATCGCACGGGTCCGGATCCAGCCAGGCAGCGGTGAGTGGAAGATCAACGACCGGACGCTCGACGACTACTTCCCGAACAAGGTCCACCAGCAGCTGGTCAGCGAGCCGTTCGTGACCCTCGGAGCCGAGGACCAGTTCGACGTGGTCGCGCGCATTGACGGCGGCGGCGTCAGCGGCCAGGCGGGCGCGCTGCGGCTCGGCATCGCGCGGGCCCTGACGCTCGTTGACCCGGACAGCCGGGCAGCGCTCAAGCGGGCCGGATTCTTGACCAGGGACGCACGGGTCATTGAGCGCAAGAAGGCCGGCCTGAAGAAGGCCCGTAAGGCTCCGCAGTACTCGAAGCGTTAACCGCGGCGACCAAGGCACCGAGGATCTCGGGGCATGGGCCACCTTTTCGGTACAGACGGTGTCCGGGGCGTCGCCGGGGACAACCTGACGGCCGGCCTGGCGATGACGCTGGCGTCCGCGGCCGCCAGCGTGCTCGCCGGGACCGGCGAGTTCGCCTACGCGCGCGAAGCGCACCGCAGGCCGGTTGCCGTGGTGGGCCGCGACCCCAGGGCCTCGGGGGAGTTCCTTGAGGCAGCTGTTGTCGCCGGGCTCGCCGCCAGCGGCGTCGATGTGATCAGGCTCGGGGTTATCCCGACGCCGGGCGTGGCCTACCTGACCTCGGAACTGGGTGCCGATCTTGGCGTCATGTTGTCGGCCAGCCACAACCCGGCGCCCGACAATGGGATCAAGTTTTTCGCCCGCGGTGGCGTCAAGCTGCCGGACGAGGTCGAGGAGGAGATCGAAGCCCGGCTCGGCCACGGCGCGCCGGAATCGTCGCGCGCCGACGACGTGCACCCGGCTTACCGTGACTCACTACAGCCAGGCCCTCCGCAGTCTGCCTCGGCCGAGGTTGGTCCGTCACAGTCCGCTCCAGCGCGGTCTGGTCCAGCGCGGTCTGGTCCGGCGCGGTCTGGTCCGGCGCACGCCGGTCCGGCCGGCGTGCCGGAGGCGGGCTTCGGCCGCGTCGGTGACGCGCCCGCTGAAGGGGAGCGTTACCTGCAACACCTGCTGGCCACGATTCCCGGCCCGCTTGGCCTAGCGCGCGAGCCGCTGGCGGGACTGCGCGTGGTAGTGGACTGTGCCAACGGTGCGGCATCCGCTTACGCCCCCGAGCTGCTGCGCCGCGCTGGCGCGGACGTCATCGCGATCGGGGCCGACCCTGACGGGCTCAACATCAACCTTGGCTGCGGCTCGACGAGCCTGTCCGCGCTGTCAGGGGCCGTTGTGGAGCACGGGGCCGACGTCGGGATAGCGCATGACGGTGACGCCGATCGCTGCCTGGCGGTCGACGCGTCCGGCCAGGTGATCGACGGAGACCAGATCCTGGCCGTGCTCGCGCTCGCGCTGAAGGAGTCAGGCCGGCTCGCCAGCAACACCGTGGTCGCAACTGTGATGTCCAATCTCGGCTTCCGGCACGCGATGCGGGAGGCCGGCATCGAGATCGTCGAGACGCCGGTCGGGGACCGCTACCTGATCGCGGCGATGCTGGACGGCAAGCTGGTGCTGGGCGGCGAGCAGTCGGGCCACATCATCATGCTCGATCACGCCACGACGGGCGACGGACTGCTGACCGGGCTGCAGTTGCTCGCAGAGGTAGTCAGGCAGGGCCGGCCGCTGGCCGACCTCGCGCGGGTGATGACCAGGTACCCGCAAGTCCTGATCTCGGTGCCGGGAGTGGACAAGGCCAGGGTCGCTGGCTCGGCCGCGGTCACCGACGCGGTGACCGCCACGGCCGCGGAGCTCGGCGATACCGGCCGGGTCATCGTCCGGCCCAGTGGCACCGAGCCGGCGGTGCGCGTGATGGTTGAGGCGGCGGATTCCGGTCAGGCCGAGCGGCTCGCCGGAGAGCTCGCAGCCGTCATCCGCGACGCCGGCTGACTCGATCTGCCGCCGCGCCAAGGCGGCGTCACTCGTCACGTTCTGCACTACGGCACTGCCTGCGCCACCCACTCCCTGCAACTTGTCACACCCCCTGTAGGTTCTCGGCTTTTCTGCAGTCGGTTTGATCTGATATGCGGCGGACAACTGACAGGGAGTGCGACAACTTGCAGGGAGTCAGGGATCCGGAGTCGGCCACAGCGGCGGCGGGATCTGCCCGGCCACCCCGGCGCAGGGCCAGCAGCGAGCCACAGCCTGGTCTGCGTGACAGGCTGTACTCATGATCGTGGGCATCGGCGTGGACGTGGCCGACGTGTCGAGGCTGGAGCGGGCCCTCGCCCGCACGCCTGGGCTGGCCGACCGCCTGTTCGCTGACAGCGAACGCGACCGGCCGCTCTCCTCTCTCGCGGGCTGCTTCGCCGCGAAAGAGGCCGTAGCCAAGGCCCTGGGTGCGCCTGTGGGCCTGCGCTGGACCGACGCGATAATCGACCATGACGCCAGCGGTCGGCCCGTCCTGGAGACTCTGGGCACCGTGGCCAAGGCCGCCGCGGAGCTTGGCGTGTCCGCGTGGCATGTGTCGATCAGTCATGACGGGGGACTAGCAGTGGCCATGGTGGTGGCAGAGCGATGAGGCACGCGCATGCGGTGCCCGAAGTCCGCGCGGCCGAGCAGGCGCTGATGGCCACGCTTCCGGAAGGGACACTGATGCAGCGGGCCGCCGCGGGGCTCGCCGCGGCCTGCACGAGCCTGCTCGACCCGGTCTACGGCGCTCGGGTCGTGGTCCTGGCGGGCAGCGGCGACAATGGCGGCGACGCGCTGTTCGCGGGCGCCCGGCTGGCACGCCGCGGGGCCACCGTGACCGCGGTCGCGGCCGGCTCTCGGCTGCATGAGGGCGGACTCTCGGCCCTGAGGGCAGCAGGTGGGCTGGTGGTCACCGCGATCGGGGACGACGGCAAGCGGACGACGAAGAGCCACGCCAGCAACGCCCAGACCGGCGACCAAGGGGTGTCAGCCGCGGCTGAGGCCGCGATCGCGTCGGCGGATCTCATCCTCGACGGGCTGACGGGCATCGGGGGTAGCGGCGGGCTGCGCGAGCCTGCCGCGGCCCTGGCCGGCGTGACCGAGGTGGCGCGTGAGGAGGGCACGATCGTCGTCGCGGTCGACCTGCCGAGCGGGGTGGACGCGAGC
>JASHUG010000279.1 GCA_030040155.1 Streptosporangiaceae bacterium
GTCCGGCGAATGTCGCGCACGGCTGGACCAGCCCGATCTCGACATCGGCGTCAGCCGGCCCGTACTATGCCCTGGCCACGTCGGCAGGGCTCGGCTGGTTGGCCACGCTGCTGCTGATCGACTCGGTCGTCTCGCCGGCCGGCACCGGCCTGGTCTACCTGGGCACCTCGTCCCGGCTGTCCTACGGGCTCGGGCGCAATGGTTACTTCCCGAAGATCATCGCCTGGATTGACCGCCGCGGCGTCCCGATCTGGTCGATCCTGATCTGCTTCGTGATCGGCATGCTCACGTTCTTGCCGTTCCCGAGCTGGGGCGCCCTGGTCTCGCTCGTTACGGCGGCCACGGTGCTGATGTATGCGTTCGCGCCGCTAGCGCTGGCGGGCTTGCGCAGGGCCGATCCCAACCGGCCGCGCGCCTACAAGCTACCGGCCGCGAAGGTGCTCTGTCCGCTGTCGTTCATCTTCGCGAACTGCATTATCTACTTCGCGGGCTGGAGCAACGTCTTCTGGCTGTACGTGCTGATCATTGTCGGCTTCATCATCTTCGGTCTCTACCAGGCCTCGCTCCCGGCCGAGCGCCGGACAGTCATCGACTGGAAGGCGTCCTGGTGGGTGTTCCCGTGGTTGATCGGCCTCGGGATCATCTCCTGGCAGGGTCAGTACACCACCGAGTTCAACAAGGTGTTCGGTATCACGCTGAACCCGACGCTGAACATCGGCGGGAAGCACACGACGCCAGTCAGCGAGTGGTACGACCTGATCATCATCGCGGCCTTCAGCCTGGTGATCTACTACTGGGCCGTCCGCTCCGCCATGTCGACTGAGAAGGTCCTCGCGGCAGTGGAAGAGGTCGAGCAGGAGGCCTCGATCGAGCTCGAGTCGCACGTTCTCGCCTAGCTATAGCTAGCGCTGTATCGGGGCGGGCCGGAGCGATCCGGTCCGTCCCGATTCATGCGCGGGCGTGCCAGTACCGGCCGAGCACGCGGCCCTCGATCAGTTCCGGCGGGACCGGACCGAACTGGCGGCTGTCAACGGCGGCCGCCTCGGCGTTGTCCGACAACAGCCACCAGCCCTCGGGCTCGCGCCGGTCGGCCCGCTTCACCAGCAGCATCCCCGGCCGCGCCGGGTGCCGCGCCACCACGACCTGGCCCGGCCGGATCTTGCCCCCGCGCCGCACCAGCAGCCAGTCACCAGGGTGCAGCCCGGGCTCCATTGAGCGCTCCGCAACGGCGACCCGGAACAGCGGCCAGCGCATGCATCCCTCCCGCATGGGCAGTCTCGGCCGAAGATGTACTGTCAGAGTCCAAGCCAACGATCTGAGATGAGAGAAGGCGATCAATGAGGCTGCTCACGCGTCTCCTCGCGCCGAAGGTTACCGCTCACGCGCACTGTGACCTGCCATGTGGTGTCTATGATCCGGCGCAGGCGCGCATTGAGGCAGAGTCGGTGAAGGCCATCATCCAGAAGTACCTCGACAACTCCGACCCTGAGTTCCGTACCCGTTGCCTGATCATCAAGGAGCAGCGGTCCGAGCTGGTGAAGCACCACCTCTGGGTGCTGTGGACCGACTATTTCAAGCCGCCGCACTTTGAGAAATACCCCCAGCTCAACCAGCTGTTCAACGACGCCACAAAGCTAGCTGGCGCGGCTGGCACGAAGGGCAGCACCGATGTCGCCAAGGCGGACGAGCTGTTGTCCAAGATCGACGAGATTGGCAAGATCTTCTGGGAGACCAAGCAAGCCTGAGTGCCGCGTTCGCCGGGGGCTGGCCGACCGCTCTGATCGGGGCGTTGGCCAGCCTCGGTGTTACTTGAGGGACGCAAAGGCAGATCCGGTGTCGATGCATCCAGGTGGTCACTGTAAGTTGCGGGGAGAGACCGGTGGCTGCAAGCTGGGGGCTTATCCGGCATTTGGGGGAGGGCTGTGGTGACGGACGAGACCACGTCTGCGGTGGCGGCAGCGCCGCCGGCGGCGGTCGGCACGGCGGACAGAGCGTTGGCTGCTGAGCAGCCACCCGGCGCCGCGCCAGCCGACCGGGTGACCGTGCGGATGCCCGCCGACGGCGCGTACCTGTCGGTCCTGCGCACCGCGACGGCCGGACTGGCCGCCCGTCTCGACTTCACGCTTGACGACATCGAGGACCTGCGGATCGCGGTGGACGAAGCCTGCGCAATGCTGCTGAGCCAGGCTATTCCGGGCAGCAGCCTGGAGTGTAGCTTCGCGCTCGAGCCGGAGTGCATGGCCATCTCCGTGTCCGTTCCGTCCCTGAATCCGCGACCGCCGTCCGCCGAGACATTCGCGTGGACCGTGCTCTCGGCGCTCGCGGGAAACGTCGAGGCTCAGGCGGGACCTGGAGACAGGCTCGCGATCGTGATGCGCAAGTTCCGCCCTATGTCGGGGTCAGCGTGACGGGGGAAACAGAGGTCGCCTTGACCGAGGAGTTCGAGATGCTGTCGGCGTCGGCCAGGGTGGGGCCTGGCACCGACGACGCTGACGGGCTGGGACCTGCCGTGCTGGAGCTCAGCGAAGCCGGTGACCTGCCAGAGGATCTCGCGCAAGCGCCGATGCGAGCGCAGCACGGCGCCAGGGAGCGCGGCCACGCGCGGGAGCTCTTCGAGCGCCTGGCCCAGCTGCCTCCAGGCGATGAGGAGCGGCTGCGGATTCGGGCTGAGCTGGTGGAGCTGCACTTGCCGCTGGTGGAGTACCTGGCCCGGAGGTTTCGCAACCGCGGCGAGTGGCTCGATGACTTGACGCAGGTCGCGACCATTGGCCTGATCAAGTCGATCGACCGGTTCGACCTGGACCGCGGGGTCGAGTTCTCGACCTACGCGACGCCGACCATCGTGGGCGAGATCAAGCGCCACTTCAGGGACAAGGGCTGGGCCGTCCGCGTCCCGCGGCGGCTGCAGGAGCTGAAGCTGGCGCTGGCCAAGGCGATCGGCGAGCTTGCCCAGCGGCTCGGCCGGGCCCCGACGGTAGGCGAGCTGGCCGAGCACCTCCAGATGAGCGAGGAAGAGGTCCTGGAGGGCCTGGAGTCGGCGAACGCTTACTCCACCGTGTCCCTGGACGCCCCGGACTCCGGCGACGAGGACGCGCCCGCGGTTGCCGAGTCGCTCGGCATGGTCGACGAGGCACTCGAGGGCGTGGAGTACCGGGAGTCCCTCAAGCCGCTGCTTGAGCAGCTCCCGCCGCGGGAGAAGCGGATCCTGCTGCTCAGGTTCTTTGGCAACATGACCCAGTCCCAGATCGCCACCGAGCTCGGCATCTCGCAGATGCATGTGTCGCGCCTGCTGGCCAGGACGCTTGCGCAGCTGCGCGAGGGTCTCACCAGCGAGGACTAGGGCGGGAACGAGGCGCTCGGGCGCCGGCCCGGTCTTGCTGCTAGCTCTCGCCGGGCTTGTCGGCCCGGCCCGGCGTCAGCAGCTTGACGCTTGCAGGCGCGAGCAGCATGGCAACTCCGCTGATCGTCAGCAAAAGTGCGGGAATGCCCCAGTCGTACCGAGCGCTCTGGACGAGGTAGATGCCCACGATTCCGGTGAACAGCTGAGTGAGCATGGTCGGGGTGCGCGTCCAGCGGCGGCCTGCGAGCAGCCCGCGGGCCACGAGCCCGAGCGCGATGGCCGTCCCAATGCCGATAAGTGTGATCGCGATCCCGCTGGCCAGGTGGTACGACTTGCCCGAGCCGGTGGCGATCCCGGCCAGGATCGAAGCCAGCAGCACGCCGGTCGCCTCCACGGCCTCGATGACGGCCAGAATCTGGACCGTGCGTGGCGAGCTTGACCGGGTTAGCGGCTGGCGCGAACCGGCCTCCGGCTGCGGACGGCGGGATTGTGCTTGCTGCCGGGGTGCGGCCGAACTCTCGCCCCCCGTCTGGTTAGCCTGGGCCCGTGCGCGCGCTTTTGATCGTGAACCCACACGCCACCTCCACAACCGGGCCACGCCGCGATGTCATCGTTCGAGCCCTCGCCTCAGCCGTCGAACTCGACGTCGTGGAGACACGTTACCGGGGTGAGGCAACTGGGCTCGCCGCCAGCGCCGCAGCTGACAAATTCGGCCTGGTAATGACGCTGGGCGGCGACGGGACGGTCAACGAGGCAGTCAACGGGCTGCTGACCCCTGGCGCTGACGGGACCACCCCAGCCGCGGCCGACCTTCCGGCGCTGGCGCCACTGCCCGGCGGCAACGCCAACGTATTCATCCGGTCGCTGCGGTTGCCGCCCGACCCCGTGGATGCGGCCGCGCGGCTGATCGAGGACCTCGCGGGCGGCCGGGAGCGCACGATCGGGCTCAGCACGGCCAACGGCCGGTACTTCACCTTCAACGCTGGCTTCGGCCTGGACGCGGAGGTAGTGCGCGCCGTTGAGGGCAGACGGGCGCACGGGCAGGCTCTGACCCCGGCAATGTACGCGCGGACGGCCCTGCGCCAGTACTACCGCGTGACGGACCGCAGGCACCCGGCGGTGACCATCACCGATCCTGAGGACCTGAGCGCGGAGGCCGTCTACGAGTGCATCGTCTCCAACTCCGCGCCCTGGACCTACCTCGGCGACCGGCCCGTCAACACCAACCCCGATGCCGGGTTCGACTCCGGGCTTGACCTGTTCGCCCTGCGCAGCCTCGGCACCCCGAGCACCCTCCTGACACTGCGGCAGATGCTGTCAAACCGGACGCAGCCGCCCCGCGGCCGCGGCGTGATCACGAGGCACGACCTTAAGTCCATCGTGCTGCAGGCCAAGCGCCCGGTGGCGTTCCAGCTCGACGGCGAGTACATGGGCGAGGCCGAGGACGTGGAGTTCCGATCGGTTCCGCATGCATTGCGGGTCATCGGGTTAGCCGGGTAGTCCTGGCACCGCCCGTTACCGGATTGGCAATGGCTCCGGATTGGCCCTTTCGCCGGTTGATGCAGTACCCTCAATCGGCGTCTATTCTTGATGTAGTAAAAATACTGATATAGCCGATCACACGTTTCGAAACTGCCCGCCTCTAAGTCCTCTGCCAAGGTCAGGCGGCGGTCTCATGCCCCTAATGTGACTGATCTGACACGGAAATCCGGCGGAACCTTTGCCAGAGGCTCTTGCGGTTCATGGCCGACCTTGAGAGGGTTGTAACGCTCCTGGTGAACGGTGCATCGTGTGCCATGCCTGGCAGGCGAAGCCCCGGTGAACGCGGCCCGGCGGGACGCCCGGAGCATCGCCAGAGGAAGCCCGGGTAGTACTTCTTAGCCGGGGCAGCCAGCAAGCCAAGATCAGCCCCAGAAGTGATATACCTGACATAACACAAAGCTCGTGAAATCGTTCACAAGCACGACCGAGCGCCGCAGGCCCTGTCAGGACCTGGACCTCACAGAGGAGTGGACCTCATGGACTGGCGTCACCACGCCGCCTGCCGTGACGTAGACCCGGAGCTGTTCTTCCCGATCGGAAACACCGGGCCTGCCATAACCCAGATCGACGAGGCCAAG
>JASHUG010000280.1 GCA_030040155.1 Streptosporangiaceae bacterium
TGGCCTGGTTCAGCGCCGAGGTGACCGAGGACCCGCTCACCTGCACTCCCATCGAGAGGATCAGCTGGTTCGGGACGCCGGTCACGGTGCCGGTGCCGGTCACCGTGATGCGGCCGGACAACTGCGAGGCGGTGAGCGTGGCCGCGTCCGCGGCCGGCAAGCCCGCCCGGGTGTTCCCGCTCCTGGTGGTCCCGAGGATGAACGCACCGACGACGACCGCCGCGGCGACGACGCCGACGGCCGCCGAGCGGTAGGTGGGTGATGTGCTGATGGCCATGGCCGGACTCCTGCTTCGCGGGGTGCTGCTACCTTCTCTCGGACGTCGCTGGTGGTCGCGCCGGTTCCGCTGACTGCCCGCCGCCGCTTCTGCGAACAAGCGCCGCCGACCAGAAAGGCCACCATAGGATGCCGATAAAGGCCTACGAAATGGATCTAATCGATCACACGGAGGACATTATGCTGTCGGAGCAGCTCGCCGCTGGTTACCTGGCCTATGTCAGCACGGACGAGGTCGAGCGCGAAGCGGCCGAGCCCGCGGACGTGGCGCTTCGCGAGCCTACGAGCTTTATCTCGACCGCCTGCATCCACAGCGCGCACTGCGGCGACGACGAGAGCTGACCGCTTCGGGGCGAAACGACTGCCAAGGCGCGGGCACGGCTCAGAACTCGACCCACGCTCCCCCGCCGGTGGCACTGGCCGTGTCGTAAGCGGACCGGGCCGCGGCCAGATCCTCGATCGCCAGGCCCAGGGACTCGAAGATGGTGAGCTCGTCGGCTGCCTGCCGGCCAGGCGCCTCGCCCGTCAGGATCTGGCCGAGTTCTGCCCGGATCTGATCCGGGCTGACCGCGCCCTCCGCCGCGGCGAGCACGTAGTCGCCCGACTCGGTTAGCAGCGAGTCCCTGCGGTCGGCAAACAGCACGCCGGCGGCCATCGTGGCGGTGTCCAGCTCGCGGTCGGTCGGCAGGCAGGCGCCAACGGCGTTGACGTGCGTGCCCGGCTCCAGCCACTCTGACCTCAGCACCGGGGTGGCCGAGCTGGTGGCCGTGACCACGATCCCGGCCCCGGCGGCGGCTTCCTCGACCGAGCGGCACGGAACAACCGCAGCGCTTACCTTGTCGCGCAGGCTGACGGCGAGCTGCTCGGCGCGCTCCTGCGTGCGGCCCGCGAGCCGGACCTCGCGCAGGTCCCTGGCCTCCTGAAGGGCCAGCACATGGGACTGCGCCTGCACGCCGGTGCCGATCACGGCCAGCACGTCGGCCTCCGGCCTGGCCAGCAGGTCGGTCGCGACTACCGAGACGGCTGCGGTCCGTATCTCGGTGACCGCGGACGCGTTCAGCAACGCCAGCGGCTCGCCGGTAGCGCCGCTGGACAGCAGGACGACGCCCTGGTGCGTATCCAGGCCGATCGCCGGGTTGGCCGGGGTAATGCAGATCGCCTTGAGCCCGTACGCCGCCGCCGCTTCCCACGCGCCCGCTGCCGCCAGGTATGACGGCATGAGCGCGACCAGCCCGGCCGCGCCATCCGGCCGGATCACGGTGCGCAGCGGCATCTGGGCCTGGCCGGCCTGCAGCGCGATCAGGGCCTCGCGGATGGCGTTCGCGCACTCCCGGTAACCCAGCAGCGCGTGCACGTCCCGCGCGGAGAGCACGAGCAGCTTGCTCACCCGGGCTCCGCGCCCGCGGCGGGCTTGGGGCCAACCGTGGCCAGGATCTGGTCCACGCACTGCTGGATGTGCTCCTGGCGGCCTGGCATGTCCTTGCTGGCGAAGTTGTTCAGGATCGCCAGCACCCTGTCCTGGCCCTCCAGGATGTCCAGCTGCTGCTTGCCCATCTCGTGCAGCGCGATCAGTGTCTCGTGGTCGGCGATCGCCCGCTTGTCGCTGGCTGCCTGCGCCCGGTTCGCGCTGACCTGCAGCGAGATCATGATCGACAACTGCGGCAAGTTCAGGATGGTGAGCAGCAACGGCCACGGCACCTTGTCGAAGCCGATCTCCTCGCCGAGGATCATCCAGGCCACAATGCCGAACGTGATGAACAGGAACACATACATCGATCCGCAGAACCGGTTAACCCAGTCGGCGACCTTGTCCAGATAGCTCGTGCCGCGGACGTGGTCGGACAGCACCAGCTTCGGGTGGAAGGCGGCCGGGTCGGCCTTGATCTCTGCGGCCCGGTCGTGCATGTGCAGGAACTCCCTGCAGATGTCCCTGATCGCCGCCGCATCCGTGCGCGGGCGGTGGTAGTGCTGGCCGTCGACGTGCGTGCCGACGCCCGGCGTCGGCTGCGCCTGGATCTCCGCGGTCATGAATGCCTCCGTTATTGCATACCGCGACGTGCAGCGGTTTCAGCACAACCTAATGCCTGGCCCGACCGTTATGCCCCGGTCGCTGCCAGGATGGAGCCATGACCGTACCGATCATCGTCAACGGAGACAGGCACGAGTGGGACGGGCGGGACACCATCAGCCTGCTTGAGTTCCTGCGCGATGAGCTCGACGTGACCGGGCCGAAGCTCGGCTGCGGCGAGGGCGCGTGCGGCGCCTGCACGGTGCTGATTGGCAGCCGTCCCGTGCAGGCCTGTCAGCTGACCGTCGTGGAGGCGGCCGGGCAGCGGATTACCACGGTGGAGGGCCTGGCCGAAGACGGGATCTTGCACCCGGTCCAGCAGGCCTGGCTGGAGACCGGCGCGATGCAGTGCGGGTTCTGCACGCCGGGATGGCTGACCGCGACCGCTGGGCTGCTGGCCAGGGTCGCGCACCCGGACGACGCCAGGATCGCGGCCGAGCTGGCCGGGCACGTCTGCCGATGCTGCTCTTACCCGCGGATCCGCGCGGCCGTGCACCGGGCGGCCGAGCTCATGGACTCACCCGAGCTGCTCGAGCCGGTCCCGGCCGCCGGTCCCGCGCCGGATGCGCCTGTGCTGGCTGGCGCTGCGGCGATCACGCCTGCGGTGCCGTGGGACCTGGCCGGGCGCCGGCCGGAGTCTTTCGCCGCGGCGATGCCCGAGGGCCTGATGACGGTTGTGGCCGGGGACGGCGACGCGACCACCTGGGGTGCGCCGGACGAGGCCTGGGTGCATGTGGCCGGGGACGGCTCGGTGACGGCGTTCACCGGCAAGGTCGAGGCCGGCCAGGGCACCCGCACGGCGCTCGGGCTGCTGGTCGCCGAGGAACTCGCGCTGCCCGCCGGCTCGGTGGCGGTGACGATGGCCCGCACCGACGTCTCCCCGTTCGACCTGGGCACGTTCGGCAGCCGGTCGATGCCGCACGCGGCGCCGCCGCTGCGGGCCGCCGCGGCCGCATCGTTCCGGCTGCTGCGCGCGGCCGCCGCGGCCAGGTTCGGCCTGGCGCCAGAATCGCTGACCGCCGCGAACGGAGTCTTCGCCGGACCGGACGGAGCGCCGAGCGCCAGCTACGGGGAGCTGGTAGCTGGCGAGCGCCGAGTCGAGCGAGTGCCGGGCGATGGCCAGGTCAAGCCGGCGGCGCAGTGGCGTGCGGCGGGCCGGCCGGCCCGCGCGGCCGGGTCCGCCGACGTGGTGACCGGCGCCAAGAAGTTCCCCTCCGACCTGCGCCTGGACGGCATGCTGCACGGCTGCGTGCTGCGCCCGCCCGCAGCCGGAGCTGAGCTGAACGGAGCTGACACGACGGCGGCGGAAGCTCTGCCCGGCGTGACCGTGGTCAGGGACGACGGCCTGATCGGCGTGCTCGCCGCCAGCCACGCCACCGCCCGCGCGGCGCTCGCGGCGATCAAGGCCGACTGGCGGGAGCGACCGGGGCCGACGGCCGACGACCTCGAGTCGTATCTCCGCGAGCATCCGGCCGGGAGTGACAGCAGACGGGGCCCGTTCCGCCGGGAAGAAGGCAATCCGGAGGCCGCGATCAGCGCCGGGCCGGTCCGGGTCGAGGCGAAATACAGCGCGGCCTACATCGCGCACGTGCCGCTCGAGCCGCGGGCGGCGCTCGCGCAGTGGCGCGGCGGCGAGCTCATGGTGTGGGCGGCCACGTCCACGCCGTTCCGGGCGCGGCGCGAGCTGGCGGAGGCGCTCGGCCTGGACGACTCCGCGGTGCACGTCGTGGTCCCGGACTTCGGCGGCGGGTTCGGCGGCAAGCACGGCTCCGCCGTCGCCCTGGAGGCCGCACGGCTCGCCCGTGCCGCGCGCCGGCCGGTCAAGGTGACCTGGAGCCGCGCCGATGAGTTCAGCTCTGGCTACCTGCGGCCCGCCGCGTTCATCGACGCGGCCGCGAGCGCCGATGCCGACGGCGGGCTGACGGCCTGGTCGTTTACGAACATCAACTCCGGATCCGCCGGGATCACGACCCCGTACCGGGTCGCCAGCCAGCGCATCAGCTACCAGCCCGCCGACGCGCCACTCGCGCAGGGCTCGTACCGGGCGCTGGCGGCGACCGCCAACAACTTCGCCCGCGAGTCGCTCATGGACGAGCTGGCCGCCGCGGTGGGCGCTGATCCAGTCCAGTTCCGGCTCCGCCACCTCGACGATGACCGGCTCGCCGCCGTGCTGCGCGCCGCGGCCGCCGAGATCGGCTGGACCGGCGGGTCCGGTCCCGACGGGGTCGGCACCGGGATCGCGCTCGGCATGGAGAAAGACGGGCGGGTCGCGACTGCCGCCAGGGTCCGCGTCGGCGCCGACGGCGCTGCCGAGGTCCTTTCGCTGATCACGGTCGTCGACTGCGGTGCCGTCGTTTACCCGGACGGCCTGGCCAACCAGGTTGAGGGCGCGGTCATGATGGGCCTCGGGCCCGCGCTGTTCGAGCAGATCGAGTTCGACGGCGGCCGCATACTGAACGGCTCGATGTCGGCCTACCGGGTGCCGCGGCTGGCCGACCTGCCGGAGCAGACCGGCGTCATCCTGCTCGACCAGCCCGACCAGGCGCCGGTCGGCGGCGGCGAAGCGCCGATCATCGCCGTCGCGCCAGCGATCGCCAACGCCATCTTCCGCGCGTGCGGTGCCCGGCTGCGCTCGCTGCCTTTGATTCCCGCCGGGCGGGTCAGATTGCCTTCCCCGGATTGAGGATCCCGGCCGGGTCGAGCGCCTTCTTGATCGCCTGGTGCACCGCCATCGACTCGGGGCCAAGCTCGTCGGCCAGCCAGCGGCGCTTGATGACGCCGACGCCGTGCTCCCCGGTCAGCGTCCCGCCCATCTCGAGCGCCGCCCTGAAGACCTCGTCGGCGGCCGACCACACCGGCCCGGGCACTTCCCGCAGGCCGCGCTCGAACACGAAGACCGGATGCAGGTTGCCATCGCCCGCGTGCGCGACCGTCGCGATGAACACGCCGTGCCGCTGCGCGGCCTGCTCGATCCGCGCCACCATGTCCGGCAGCAGCGTGCGCGGCACGCACACGTCTTCGACCAGCGCCAGGCCGAGCCGCTCGATCGCGGGGTAGGACAGCCGGCGCAGGTCGAGCAGCTGACGCGACTCGTCCTCGCTGGCCGACACCTCTGCCATGGTCGCGCCGTGCTCGACGCAGAGCTGCCGCATCCGCTCCGCCCCGGCGTGCGCCGTGTCACTGTCATCCTGCGCGATCAGCAGGGCCTGCGTGTCGTCGCCGAATCCGGTGTGCTTCCAGTCGTCGATCGCCCGCAACGTCGCGCGGTCCATCAGCTCCAGCAGGCTCGGCTTGACCCGCGCGGCGATGATTGCCGTCACCGCGCGGGCCGCTGCCGCAAAGCTCGCGAAGGCAGCGGCCACCGTGCGCGGGTAGGCCGGCGGGCGCGGGCGCAGTCGCAGCGTCGCCGAGGTAATGACGCCGAGAGTGCCCTCCGAGCCCACGAACAGGCTGGTCAGGTCGTACCCGGCGACTCCCTTCATGGTGCGGCGCCCGGTTCGCAGGATCCGCCCGCCGGCCAGGACGACCTCCAGGCCCAGCACGGAGTCGCGGGTCACGCCGTACTTGACGCACCGCAACCCGCCAGCGTTGGTCGCGAGGTTGCCGCCGATCGTCGAGATCTCGTAGCTGGACGGATCGGGCGCGTACATGAGGCCGTGCGCCGCCGCGGCCCGGTCCAGGTCGGCGTTCAGCACGCCGGCCTGGGCGACCGCGATCTCGTTGTCCGCATCGATCTCGCAGATCTCCGACATCCGGGCGGTCGACAGCACCACGCAGCCGTCGGTCGAGGCCGCTCCGCCGGCCAGGCCGGTGCCGCCGCCGCGCGGCACCACCGGCACCCCGTGCCGCTGCGCCCAGGCCAGTGTGGCGGCCACATCCGCGGTGCCACGGGCGACTACCACGCACAGCGGCTCTCCGGGTTCGAGCGCTGGCGTCTGATCCCGCCGGAAGCCATCGACCACGTCAGGGTCGGTGATGATCTGCCCGTCGGCCAGGCTGCCCCGCAGCTCCTCGAGCACGTCACTCATCATTGATCACCCTGCCTGATCGGTTCCGCCCATTATCGGCGCCGACTGAGGACGCAGTTGCGGGCGGATGTGGCTGCGGTATATACCAGCAAAAACTGTGACCGCCAGGCACTCAGATCGGACCCTCGCGATGACAGCGACCCATTCTGTTAAGTGCGCCGCCGCAGGAGCGCTCGTCGTCGCGCTGGCCGCCGCCTGTGGCGGAGCATCTCATCCGCCCGCTGGGTCCAAGCACCCCAAGGCTGCTCCGATCTCCGCCGCGGCCCAGCTCACGATCGCGCAGGCGAGCAGCATCTTCACGGCCTTCCTGCCGAAGTTCGAGCAGCTAGCCAGCAATCCGTCGGCAGCGAGCCAGCTGACCACCGGGCCGGAAACGGCCATCGAGACGTTCCTGGCGGGCCGGGCGGGGCCCGCGCCGGGGACGCTGACCGGCGAGCGGTTCCTCGTGCCGGCGCTGACGGGCTACCCACGCTGGTTCCTGGCGGTCGGCTCGGCCACCACTCAGCAGGGATTTCTGTTCGTCATGGTCCAGCAGTCGGGCGGCGCGCCATGGCACGAGGCAGCCGAGCTGTATGACCTGAGCTCGCCGGTGCAGATCGTGCCGGATCTCGGCGCGGCCGGCTTCACCGGCAGCAGCGTTGCAAGCCCGGTGGCGGCCGACGATACCTCGCTGACCAACGAGCCATCGGCGCTGTCGGCGGCGTATGCGCGGTACCTGAACGACGGCGGCCGCGGCAAGAGCTTCCTCCCCGGCGCCTACACGACCGGATACGTGAAATCCGACCGGCAGTTCGCCTCGGGCGCAGCCGCCGAGGGCTGGCGCTACGCCGACCGGCAATCGGCATCGGGCTTGCCTGCATACGGGCTTGCGCTGCCCGCCGGCGATGGCGCGATCGTGCTCTTCTATACCAAGGACACCGCCAGCTGGACGGCTACCTCGGCCTCGGCGGTCATCCCCTCTTCGACGAGTTCCTCGCTCGATGCGCCGCCAGCCGAGTTCCTGTCCAGGCTCGGCATCACTGCGGCCCGGGCTGGCCTGCGGGTGACCGCCACTTCCTACGACGAGAACCTGGCCCTGGTCGGCCCGGCCGGAGCGGAGGGCATGGTCATCGTGGTTAACGTCGGCAAGGTTTTCAAGCTCAACAAGAGCTGAGGCGGCCTGTCCTGCTGGCTGGCGGAACCCGCGCCCCGCGGGCGGAGGACCGGACATCGTGCCCATCATCGGCGGCGAATGGCGAGCCATTAACTGGGCTATATTGTCCTATTGATGAGCGAGACCGAAGTCGCGCCACCGGGTGTGGACCCGACGATCCCGAGCCCGGCCCGCCTGTACGACTACTACCTGGGTGGCACGCACAACTTCCAGGTCGACCGGGACATGGCCGACAGGCTCCAGACCGCGACGCAGGGCGACCTCAAGGACGCCGTGCTCGCCAACCGCGGCTTCCACATCAGGGCAGCGTCCTGGATGGCTCGCCAGGGCATCCGCCAGTTCCTCGACCTCGGCTCGGGCCTGCCGACGCAGAACAATACCCACGAGACCGTGCAGGCGGTCGACCCCGCGACGCGCGTCGTGTACGTCGACAATGACCCGATGGTCGGCGCCTACGCCACGATGCTGCTGGCCGGGGACGGCACGACGACACTGGTCCATGCCGACCTGCGGGATCCGGATGCCGTGCTGGCCAGCCCGCAACTGCGCGAGATGCTCGATCTCAGCAAGCCCGTCGCAGTCATGATGACCGCCGTCTTGCACTTCGTAGCCGACTCCGCCGACCCGTGGGGCCTGGTCTCCCGCTACATGGCCGCAGTCGCGCCGGGCAGCTATCTCGCGCTGTCGCACGGGACCGCCGACAAGATGGACCCGAGTGCCATCAAAACTGGCGAGGACCTGTACTCACGGTCGACATCGAACGTCTACTTCAGGTCCAGGGAACAGGTCGGGCGTTTCTTTGCCGGGCTCGAGCTTCAGGCGCCGCTCCCCGGAGCGAAGCGCGAAGTCAGCTACGCCGGCCTGTGGGGCGCCGAGGACCCGTCCGCCGCCGACACCGATGGATCGCGGGCCATCTACTGCGGCGTCGCGCGCCGACCCTGACCCTGGCCGCCCAGCGAGCGGCCATTCTGCGTTTCACGCAGATTTCGCTGCGGCGTCACCTTTCCTGGCGGTAATCGTCGAACTGAACGCCGAGCGTGGCAAGGCGTGAACCTTCACCGTTGGCCTCGTCGCCAGCCCCTTCGCCGCGCCGTGACAGCCATCGCCGCGCCCGTGCTCTGCGCAGCCGTTGTCTGCGTTTCCGCGGTCGCGCTGTCGCTAGCGCAAGCAAGCCCCGCTCTTGCCGCCGGCAAGCCACATCTCGTTGCCGGCCACGCCCACCCGGCCGGCCGGCCGTCACCCGACGCCGGCCCGGCTCGCGTGTCGGCCACAGCCGCGACCGACTCAGCAACGACCGCGACCCTGACCGAGACTCCAGCCAGCGTGCCCAACGGCGCCAACCTGACCTTCACTTACACGGTCCCGTCATCCGAGGTGAACTCGGAGAACTGGATCGGAATGTACGAGCCCGGACAGACGCCGGGAGTCGAGGACTCCACCTGCTGGAACTGGTCGCCAGGCGCGAGCGGGACGTTGACGTTCCCCAGCACGTGCCTGGACGGCGTCGGACCGTACGTCGCGTGGCTTTTCTACGACAACGGCTACACCGAACTGGCCGGCCCGGTCGACTTCACGGTCACCCCATCCGCCCCGGCACCGGCGCCGCAGTACGCGGCCTCGATCGGCCAGTCCGGCCCTGGCCACCTGACCGACCCGTTTGGCGTCGCCGTGGCGGCTGATCAGAGCATCTGGGTCGCGGACCGCGCCACCAGCGTGGTCACGCACTTCAGCCGGTCCGGTCAGTTCCTCGGTACCATCGGCTCCGGCGTCCTGAGCCACCCGGACGGCGTGGCGGTTGACGGCGCGGGCAATGTCTGGGTGGCCGACACCGGCCACGACCAGATCGTGGAGTTCTCGGCGTCCGGCCACGTGCTCCAGTCGTTCGGGTCGGACGGCTCAGGCAACGGCCAGCTCGATCATCCGCAGGACCTGGCTTTTGACGCGTCCGGCGACGTCTGGGTCGCCGACCAGGACAACAACCGGCTGGAGGAGTTCTCGGCCACCGGCAGCTACCTCTCGCAGATCTCCGTCGCCACCCCGGACGGCATCGCGATCGACTCGGCCGGCAACCTGTGGGTGTCGAGCCCGAGCTACGCGGACGGCAATGCCGTCTACGAGTTCCAGCCCGACGGCAACAACCTCGAGTACTACGGAATCACGCAGGCTTCTTACGGCGCGCTCTCCAACACTGCCGGGATCGCGATCGGCCCGGCCGGCAAGATCTACGTGGTGAACGCGGACTACAGCCTCGTCACCGTGCTCAACCCCGACGGCAGTTTCTACACCGAGTTCGGCCTGCAGGGCGATCCGGCCAGCGGTAGCGAGGACTTGGCCTTCCCGCAGGGCATCGCGGTCACGTCGAACGGCACCGTGTACGTCGCCGACAGCGGCAACGGCCGGGTCGTTGAGTACTCCCCGGCCTCGGGCTCGGGTACCGCCGCCGTCATCCCGGCCGCCACCGGCGGCATGCCCTGGCTGCCGGCCGGCCTGGGCGCGCTGGGCGCGCTCGCGCTGGCGGCACTGGCCGGGATCATGCTCGTGCGCCGGCGCCGCAACCCGCGCCGCGCAAACGCACCGCTTCCGGTCCCGGCCCTGACGGCGGCCGCCCCGGCCAGCCTTGCGCTCGACGGTGTCAGCCGGCGGTCGCTGCTTACCGGCGCGACGGCTCTCACCGGTGTCGCGGCCGGCGCGGCGGTGCTGCCGCTCAGCCTGCGCAAGGCGGTGAAGGCGTCGCTCGCGGCCGACCGCGGCGCCGCCAGCATCAATGACATCGAGCACATCGTGATCCTGATGCAGGAGAACCGGAGCTTCGACCACTACTTCGGCACGATGCCAGGGGTCCGCGGTTTCCGTGACCCGACCGCGATCACGCTGCCGAACGGCGACCCGGTGTTCTACCAGCCCGACCCGTCACACGCGCAGGGTTACCTGCTGCCGTTCTACTACGACACGTTCGCCACCAGCGCCCAGGCCACGCCGGGTACCGACCACACCTGGCCGACCCAGCACCAGGCCTTCGACAACGGCAAGATGGACCAGTGGGTCGCCGCGAAGGGCCCGTACACGATGGGCTACATGAAGCAGCGGGACATCCCGTTCCACTGGGCCCTGGCCGAGGCGTTCACCCTCTGTGACAACTACCACTGCTCGGTGTTCGGCCCGACTAATCCGAACCGCCTGTACATGTGGACCGGGATGATCGACCCGAACGGGACGGGCGGCGGGCCGATCATCGACAACTCGCCCGCGTTTAACAACATCATCCTGTCGTGGATGACCTACCCGGAGCGGCTCGAGGCGGCCGGCATCAGCTGGAAGATCTACCAGGAGGAGGACAACTACGACGACAACGCGCTGGCCTGGTTCAAGCAGTTCGGCTACGCGTCCACGTCCTCTCCGCTCTGGCAGAAGGGCATGTACAAGGGGCCGGCCGGCGCGTTCGAGTCCGATGCCAGGCGCGGCCGGCTGCCGCAGGTGTCCTGGCTGGTGGCACCTACCGCGCAGACCGAGCACCCGGACTACTTCCCGGCGGCCGGCGCGGAGTACATCGCGCAGAAGCTGGACGCGATCGCGTCGAATCCCGACCTGTGGTTCAAGACCGCGTTCATCCTCTGCTACGACGAGAACGACGGGATGTTCGACCACGTGCCGCCGCCGGTCGCGCCGGCCGGCACGGCCGACGAGTTCGTCGACGGCCTGAACATCGGGCTTGGCTTCCGCGTCCCAACCACGATCGTCTCGCCGTGGACCGCCGGCGGGTTCGTGTGTTCGGAGGTCTTCGATCACACCTCGCTGATCCGGTTCATCGAGGCCCGCTTCGGCGTGTCGGAGCCGAACATCAGCGCATGGCGACGTCAGACCTGCGGCGACCTGACCTCGGCGTTCCGCTTCGGCAACGCTCCGGCGGGTTACTCGGGCACCGGCGAACTGGGGCTCGCCGTGACCGAAAGCCGCCTGCTGCGGGCCCAGGCCCAGGTGAACGACAACCCCTTCCCTGTGCCGCCCGCGGTCAACGAGCCGCTGCCGATGCAGTAGACCGCCGCCGCGACTAGCTCAGCCCCGCGCGCCTGAAGTCGGGAAGCACCAGGCGCCGGCCACGGCGTCAGCCGGGGCCATGGTGCCTGAAACCCGGCGTCAGGCGCGCGGAGGCGAGCAGGTGTCGTCCGTCAAGCAGCCACACCATGTGGTCGTCGCCGTCGGTTCCGGTTGCCAGCCGCGGCGTGCAGCCTGGATTTATCGGCCGGTGATACTCCATCTCCGCCCGCGCCGGCAGCCAGCCTCCGTCGGCCAGCAGATCCTCGACCACGGCCCAGTGAACCGCGTTGTTCACATGGCGGGCCGTGTCGAAGTCGGTCGCCCGCAGCGGCCATGGCCGCCCCGGCTCGGTCCCGCCCGGCCTCGGGTGTGACAGCCGGACCGATACGGTGCTGCCCTGCGCGGATTCCTCGTAGACACGCAGGAACTCCTCCCCCGGCGCTATCGGCCTGCCGCTGGCCGGGTCGACGGCGGCCCAGACAGCGCTGGCCTGCAGCAGGTCTCCCGCCGCCCCGGCCACGGTTGTGGTCCGCTCAGCCCAGCGCGGGCCGGTGCCCGAGCAGAACGTGCGCAACGTTATGCGCTCCCGCATCTGCGGGAATCCGCGCACGATTACCTCGCAGCGCCGGACGAGCCAGACCGCCGCTGCGACAAGTCCGGAGTCGGCCAGGTCATCCACGGCTGCCGCCTGCAGGTACCTGGCTAGCGAATCCAGCCGCAGCCGGCCGGCCGGAGTCACGTCCGTGCTGCGGACGATCCCCCGTGCCGTGTAGACACGGCCGCGCGCAGGGTCAGGCCGGAAGGCCTGAGTCGAGGTCATCCCGGCATTCTTGCAGCTGATGACCGCGTCGGGTCTGCTGTGATCCAGATCATAACGACGATCTGGACATTCCAGGCATAGCGCCCGCTGCAGCTCGCGTTTCACACTGAGTAACTGACAGCACCCAGGTGCGTGATGGTTGCCCCCGAGCAACATCGCCCTGACCCGCGTCACATTTGCGCACCCCTGCCAGGTTAGGCCAGTGGCCTCCGCCTGCAGTGTCATGGGTGACCACGAGCGCACCCCCCGCGCCCGACCGAAGGTTCATCTTGCACCCCCGCATGCCCTCATCCAAGGAAATCATCCATAACATCAACCGTCGTCTCCGCAGCACGCCGCGCAAGACTCTTGGCGTCGCCGCTGCGTCGGCTGCGGTCGCTGGCGTGGTCGCCGGCGTAGCGCTGAGCGCTGCCCCCGCGAACGCCGCGACCAGCCACCCGGCGGCCCTCGGCACGGCCGCAAGCACGGCCGGCGTGAACGCGCTGGACGTCTCCGCCAAGCCCCTGATGAATTCCGGCGGAACGGGCGGCACCGCGCTGGCCCCGCACCACACCGTGGTGCGGGACGACGATGCCGTGACGAATCGCCCGGCACGGGCCGCACGCACGGCCGCGACCGGGCATCAGGCGGCCGATCACGACCAGGCGCGGCCGCGCCGGGCCGAGCGCCACGCCGTGCGCGTGCACACGACGGCCGCACAGCACAGGGCCGTGCCGGCCCAGCCGGCCCAGCCGTTCGAGTTCTACGACTCGGTGACGCCGTCGGCCATCCCGCCCGGCCACATGATCGCGACTTACGCGGACGGCCCGTTCGCCGTCTCGCCGTCGCAGGTTGCCGGGCAAAAGGTGCTGTGGATCGACACCAACGGATCCGACCCGAGCGCCAACGCGCTCGACGTCGAGCCGGGCGACGCCACGCCGTCGCAGGCCGCGGTCTGGACCCAGCAGAAGCTGAGCGCCAACCCGCACTCGCTGGCGATCATCTACACCATGCAGTCAGAGTGGCCGGCCACGCAGTCGGCGGTCGGGACGCTTCCGCAGTGGATGCAGTCGCACGTCCGCTGGTGGATCGCCGACCCGACCGGGTACCCGCACGTCGTGCCGGGCGCCAACGCCACTCAGTGGTACTGGGGTTCGAGCTACGACATCTCGACCGCGAACCCGGGCTTCTAGCACCGCTAGCCTCAGGGCCGGCCGGGCAGCGCTGAGCTGTCCGGCCGGCCTGCGGCGTTCGGGACGATGAGGTACTTCGAGCCGGTCGCCCGCCGGCCGTACTCGGCGATCGCCGATAGCTGCAGGGCCCCCGGCAGCGACACCTCAGCGGTGTAGCTGCTCGCGAACGTCGTCGTCAGCCCGGCCGCGACCCGGCGGCTCAGGCGGGCCACCGCCTCGGGTCCGATCTTCTGCAGGAACGGCGACAGCAGCCAGCCGCCGACGCCCCAGGCTGTTCCGTAGTTCCTGACCAGTTCGGTCGGCCTGGGGTCCAGTGATCCGTAGATGTAGACCTGCTTATGGATGGTCGACCCGTACCGGCTGTAGCCCGTCGCCGCGGCACTGCACGCCGCCTCCATGCAGGTCAGGATCTGGCTCGCCAGCCGACCTCCGCCGATGGCATCGAAGGCGAGCGTCGCGCCGGTGGTCTTGAGGGCGTCGGTCAGGTCCGTCATGAACTCGCCTGAGGCGAAGTTGCAGACATAGGCCGCGCCTGCCGCCAGCAGCAGTTCCTCCTGCTCGGGCTTGCGGACGATGTTCACGAGCGGAATGTGCTCCTCGATGCACACGCGGTTGAGCATCTGGCCCAGGTTCGAGGCCGCCGCGGTATGGACGAGGGCGGAGTGGTTCTCCATCCGCATGGTCTCGACCATGCCGAGGACGGTCAGCGGGTTCACGAAGCTGGATGCGCCCTGAGCCGCGCTGGTCCCTTCCGGCAGTTCGAGACAGGCGGCCGCCGGGACCGGCCGGTACTGCGCGTACATGGCGCCGCCGGCCACCGCCACCACCTTGCCGAGCAGCGCGCGGGCGGCCGCCGACTCGCCGGCCGCCACGACGGTTCCAGCCCCCTCGTTGCCGACGGGCATCGGCGTTCCGATCCGTCCGGCGGCGGCCCGCATGGCGGCCTCCGGGATCGGCGCGGTCACGACGGGCCGGTCGGGCGAGCCGCCCGCGGTAGCGGCGGCCATGTCGGCACCGGCAAAGAGCAGGCCGAGATCGGACGGATTCAGCGGGGCTGCCTCGACTCGCACTACGACCTCGTCCGGGCCGGGGTCGGGCACGGCGGCTGGTTCAAGGAACAGCTCGAGCGTCCGGTCGGCCCTGACCAGCGACCGGAGCTGCAATCCGGACTCCGGGGTTCCTGCGGACATCGGATCAGCCCTACGCTCGCGTTCCGGCCATTACCGAAGGTATACCGGACCGCATTGCATCGCGCTCTGCATCTCGGCCGGGCTCAGCGGCGGCTCGGGCAGGGGCGTCGTCGCAGACCTCGCCGGCGGCAGGCTGTCCAGCAGCAGCGCGAGGTACCGGCGCCAGGTCGCCGGGCGCACGGGCCGGGCGTAGTCCGCCGCAGCAGCGAGCATGAACACGGCGAACGGCACGTCCGTGGCGCGCAGATCGGCGCGGACGCAGCCCGCGTCCTGCGCACGGCTGACGAGCCTGGTCACAACCGGCTGCAGCTGAGCGCGGGCGCGCGCGGCCTGGTCGCGGCCGAAGGCGGTGAACATTAGGATCTGCCGCAGCGCCCGGTCGGCAGTCAGCAATTCGGCCGCGGCCTCCAGGTAGCTGACCAGCCCGGTCCACGGGTCGGGCTCGGCGAGGGCCCGTTCGCCGATGGCGACCAGCGAACTGAGCCGGTCGTCAAACAGCGCCCCGATCAGGGCCTCCTTGCCAGGGAACCGCCGGTACACAGTGCCTACCCCCACGCCCGCCTTGTGCGCGACGTCGTCCAGGGTCGCGTCGAGACCGCGCTCGGCGAGCACCTCGCTGGCCGCGCACAGGATCCGCTGCCTGTTCCGCTCCGCATCGCGGCGCAGCGGCCGCGGCGTGACCGCGCCGCAGTCCTCGCCTGGCTCATCGATGCTCATGCCTTCCAGGGTACCCAAGTGGAGGTGCCAGCTCCGGATGATGCTAGGGTCAATTCACAAAGCGGAGATCCGAACTCCAGATCCGACCCAGGGGGACTGATGGCAATCAGCGCACGCGATGACCGGAGCCGCTGGCTGATCCTGGCCGTCATCGCATTGGCGCAGCTGATGGTGGTCCTGGACGCGACCGTCGTCAACATCGCCCTGCCGACGGCGCAGAAGGCACTGCACTTCAGCACCGCAGACCGGCAGTGGGTGGTCACCGCGTACGCGCTGTCGTTCGGCAGCCTGCTGCTGCTCGGCGGCAAGCTCGCCGACCTGCTCGGTCGCAAGGTCACGTTCCTCATCGGCCTGCTCGGGTTCGCGATTGCGTCCGCCGTCGGCGGGGCCTCCGTCAATTTCGCGATGCTGGTAGCCGCGCGTGCCTGTCAGGGGGCCTTCGGCGCTTTCCTCGCGCCGTCGGCACTGTCGCTGCTGACGGTGACGTTCAGCGACGCGAAGGAGCGCGGCAAGGCCTTCGCCGTGTACGGAGCGGTCGCGGGCACCGGCGGCGCCGTCGGCCTGCTGCTGGGCGGGTTGCTGACCGAGTACCTGTCCTGGCGCTGGTGCCTGTACATCAACCTCTTCTTCGCCGGTATCGCCGCCACCGGTGCCGTGCTGCTGCTGCGGCGCCAGCCAGCGCCCGGCCGCCCGAGGCTAGACCTGCCCGGCGCAGCGCTGGTCTGCGGCGGCATGTTCTGCGTCGTGTACGGGTTCTCCAATGCCGCCCTGCACAGCTGGGGCGCGGCGGGGACCTGGGGGTTCCTCATCGCCGGCGTCGCGCTGCTAGCCGGGTTCGCCTGGCGGCAAGCCCAGGCGGCGCAGCCGCTCCTGCCGCTTCGGATCGTGCTGAACCGAAACCGGGGCGGCGCGTACCTGACAATGCTGATCGCCGCCTCGGGAATGTTCGGCGTCTTCCTGTTCCTCACGTACTACCTGCAGCAAACCCTGCGCTTCTCGCCGGTGATTACCGGCGTGGCGTTCCTGCCCATGATTGCCTGCATGGTGCTCTGCACGAACATCTCCAACATCGTGCTGATGCCCAGGACCGGGCCGCGGCCGCTGATCATCTTCGGCATGCTCATGTCAGCGACCGCCCTGGCGCTGCTCACCAGGATCGGCCTGCACTCCAATTACGCAAGCGCGGTCCTGCCGTCGCTGGTGCTGCTCGGAGTCGGGCTCGGCAGCGTGTTCGCACCGGTGATCAACACGGCCACGTTCGGCGTCCCGCCGCAGGACGCGGGGGTCGCCTCGGCCACTGTCAACACCGGCCAGCAGCTCGGCGGTTCCATTGGCACCTCGTTGCTCAACAGCATCTTCGCCACCGCCACGGCGGCCTATGTCGCCGCCCACATCGGCCCGGCTACCCTCGTGCACGGCCGGCCGAGCCCGCAGCTCATCGGGCTCGCCGCGATACACGGCTACACCACCGGCTTCTGGTGGTCCGCCGCGATCTTCGCCGGCGGCGCGATCGTCGGCGGGACGCTCATGCGCTGGGGGCCGCTGACCAGGCAGGTCACCGAGCTGCGGCCGCAGCGCGCGGCCGACGCGCTGGCCGAACCTACCGGGCTGCCCCGCCAGGCCTGACCGCCGATGCGGCCGCGCCCGCGTGGCGATCAGGCTGTCGACAGGCTCCAGGCCGCTCCCCCGGCACCCGCGGCAAGCGAGTCCGCCAGCCGTTCGTAGTCACTCAGGCTGTTGTAGAGCTGGGCCGACAGCCGCAGCCAGCGCCAGCCACCGTGATAGGTGACCGGCACCACGACGCCGAGGTCAAGGAGCCGGCGCTCCAGTGCCCTGGCGTCGTCCTCGGACAACGCCACGGGAAGCGGGACCAGCCGCATGGCCGCGGCGAGCCCGTCGGCCGACGGCGGGCTCGTGCCGAGCCGGTCGGCCACCACCTCGGCCCCCTGCCGGGCAAGCTCGTTATTGTGCTCGCGCACGGCCGCCCAGCCGGCGCGGCGGAAGAAGTCCAGAGCCGCCGGAACCGCGAGCAGCGCCGTGGGATCACGGGTGCCAGTCCAGTCGAAGGCCGGCCGGAACCCGTCGGCCATGCCATGGGATGCGACCAGCGGGCGCAGCGTCTCCCGCCACGCAGGCGCCACCCAGAGGGCGGCGGAGGCCTTGGGCGCGCAGACCCACTTGTGCATGTTCCCGGTCCAGAAGTCCGGGCCGAGCCGGCCCAGATCGACCGGCAGCATGCCGGGCGCATGCGCGCCGTCGACCAGCACCGGCACGCCCTGGCGGCGGCACTCGGCCACGATCTCCGCTATCGGGAACACCAGCCCGCTGCAGGAGGCCACGTGGTCGATGACCGCCAGCTTGGTGTGCTCGGTCAGCCGGGATAGCACCGCCTCGGCCACCGCGGTCCGGCTGGCCGCGGGCAACGGCACCGGAGCGATCTCTAGCCGCGCGCCCGCCGCCTGAGTCGACCGGACGAGCTGAGCCAGCACCGCGGGATAACAGTGGTCGGTGGCCAGGACCTCGTCGCCCGGTCCGAGCGTGGCCGCAGCTATGACGGTCTGCGTCCCGGTCGTCGCGTTGTCAACGAAGACCAGCCCGTCCTGGTCGGCGCCGAGGAAGGCGGCGACGTCGGCTCGCACCGCCGCCAGCAGTTCGGGGAGCGTGCGGACCAGGAAGCTCACGGGGTTGCGCTCCATGGCCGCTCGCAGCCGCTGCTGCTGCGCCAGCACCGGGACGGGCGTCGCGCCGAAGGACCCGTGGTTGAGGTAAGCGACGGCCGGATCAATCGCCCAACAGGACGCGTCAGGAAGTCCGTTTTCTGCAGCCATGCCAGACGGCATGCTAACAGCCTGCGCGACCGAGGCGTTTCCTGCCGACCGCTGCTTGCTGCTGGCCGCCGAGGCCCTGCGCGCTCGAAGGCCGCTGAACCACGAGCTGTCAGCGGGCCGGATCCGGGCTCGCCGCTGCGGCATTCGGGGATGCTGCGGCCCGGAACGCGGC
>JASHUG010000281.1 GCA_030040155.1 Streptosporangiaceae bacterium
CGCGGGGCTGGCACCGCAGTTGGGGCGGGCGGGGCGCCGCGCGCCGCCTGGCCGGCCGGCCAGCCGGCCAGCCGGTTCCTGAGCGGTCCGCCCTCCGGCGATTACGGGGCCGAAGCTCCGCCCGCGAGGCCCCGTGATGACCGGCGCGGACGCAGCGGCCCCTCGCCATCGGGTTCCGCTTACGATGATCTCCTGCCGGGCGGCGCGTCCGAGCCGAGGCGGCCTTACCCAGGCCCGCGCTCCGCCGGGCCGCGCTCGCCGTCCGGTGACCCCTACATCGACCGGGACTGGCGCGACAGCGCCGGCCGCGAGCGGTCTTCGGGCGCCGGCCGCGAGCGGTCTTCGGGTGGGGGCCGCGAGCAGCCGTCGGGCGGGGGCCCCGAGCAGCCGTACAGCTCGCGCCGCGAGCAGCCGTCCAGCGGCGGCCGTGAGCAGCCCTACAGCCCGCGCCGCGAGCGACCCAGGCGGGAACGCGAGCAGGCGCAGCCCGCCTCCGGCTGGACAGAACCCGACCAGCCGGCATCGTGGCAGAACCGCGCATCAGGCTGGCCCGAGTCCGGTCGCCAGCGCGGCTGGCCGCAGGGCGAATCGCCAGGCCGCCACGCGGATTACCCGGCCGCTCCGGTTCCCCGGCAGGCACCGGACCAGTACGTACCCGACCAGGCCGGCTGGCCCGAGCAAGGTGACTCGCTTGAGGAACTGCCTCCGGTAGCCGGGGTGCATGACGACTGGAGCGGGTCGCAGGAGCAAACGCGCCGGGGCTGGCTGGCGCCCGACGATGAGACGGACGGGGACTCGTGGTAGGCCGCATCCCTGGCCGAAGGCTGCTGTTCGCGGCCTTCGTCGTGCTGGCGCTGGCCGCCATCTACGGGATCGCGGGACTGCGTCATCCGGTTCCGGCTGCCGGTTATGCCGCGGGCAAGGCGGGGCATGCGCCCGTGACCTCAGCCATCCGGGCCTGCCCGGCCCCTGGCTCGGCCGGCGTCACGGCGGGCTCGCTGGCAACGGCCGCAGTACCCACTTCGGCGTCAGCCGGGACGGCGGTCGTCACCCGGCTCGTGGCTGGCGGCAGCGCAACGCTCGGGCCGGTCGCGGCCACCATCAGCAGCCCGGACATCTCACAGGTCACGGCCGTGAAGACCGCCGCGACACTCCCGAAGAGCCTGCAGGCGAACCAGCCGGGCTCCAGTCCGCGGGTCACCACGCAGACGGGGCGAGGCGGGGTCGAGGTCAATGCCACCGGAGCGATGGCCCAGGGCCTGGCCGTGGAGCAAGCCGGTTCCGGTGGCATCTCGACGGCCCAGTGCGGCAGCCCCGGAACGAGCTTCTGGTTCATCGGGCCCGGCCAGTCGTCGGCCTCCCACATCGAGTTGTACCTCATGAACACCGACGGCCAGACGGCCGACGCGCAGGTCACGGCCGTGACCGACGTCACCAAGGGCGGGCCGGTCTTCGGGACTGCCGACAACGGCATCACGGTTCCTCCGCACAGCATGGTGACCCAGTCGCTTGGCGGCTTGCTGCAGTCCTCGAAGATCGTCGCGCTGAACGTCACGACCAGCTTCGGCAGGGTCGTGGCCGCCGTGCGGGAGAGTAAGAGCGGCTCCGACCAGGGCGGCTGGCTTCCGCAGGCCGCCGCGCCCGCCACGACCCAGATAATCCCCGGCCTGCCGTCAACCAGCGGCTCGCGCGAGCTATACGTGGCCGTGCCGGGTGAGGCCGCGGCCTCGGTCAAGGTCACGGCCGTGACGTCCAGGGGCTCCTACCAGCCCACCGGCGGAACCGGCATCGAGCTCCTCGGCGGCACGGCTAACGAGATCTCGCTGCCCTCGCTTGGCGGCGTGGCGAGCGCGGTCAAGGTCTCCTCGTCCGTCCCGGTCGTGGCCGGCATGCTGGTGCCTGGGGGTCCGGTTGGGATGCCGGCCGCGCTGGCGACGAGCGCCGAGCCGGTCCAGGAGCAGGGCGTGCTCGTTGGTAGCCCGGTCGGTGCGGCCGGATCGACCGACCTGGTGCTTTCGGCGCCGGCTCAGGCTGCTGCGGCCCGCGTCGTAGTATCGGCCGCCGGCGTGGCGATCAACGATGCGTCGGGGACCGTGGTCCAGGTCCGCGCCGGGAACACCATCGTGGTCCCGATCAAGGCACCGCACGGGCGCCGGATCACCCAGGTCGTGATCGTGGTCAGCCCGCTACCCGGCTCTGGTCCGCTCTACGCGGCCCGCGTGATCACCTCGCGCGGAGTCATTCAGTCGATCATGCCGGTTCCCAGCTCGCTCACCTGGGTACCGGAAGCCGCCGTGCACAGCTCGCTCGATGCCCTCGTGCCCTGACGGGCGAGCGGTGAGCAGTGCCGGGCAGGCTAGTCATCGCCCGGATAGCTCGGGTCGACCGTCTGCGGGTCGACACCCAGCCAGCGCGCGAATTGCTCGACGATGACGTCCAGCACGAGCTCGGCGAGCTCGTCCTGCCCGTCCGCGCGTGCCATCAGCGGCCGGCGGTACAGCACGATCCTGGCCGGACGCTCTGGCTGGCCGAGGACGGCTGACCCTGGCTCCAGCCGGGCCAGCGGCACCGGCTCCACCTCGTCGGGATCCGGTTCGACGGGCGGGATTTCCTCCACCGCGAACTCGATCCCGGAAAGCTCGGTTTCCCAACGGGGCTCAAGCTGGGCGACGGCGAGCAGCACCAGGTCGTCGAACCTCTCGACCCTCGTTCGGTACAGCGGGACATTCGGCGGCACGAGCGAGCCTCGCATTCCCCGGCCGTGGCGGTCGCGACGGTGAATGCGGGCGCCGGATGGCCGGCGCTGACCGCTGCCCTCATGCACAGTTACCGAGCGTATCCCAGCCACAGCCAGGCTTTCCGGCCGCCGCGTTCTGGCAGCCGGAGACACGATCGCGCAGTGTGCCCCGGGTGGTGGCGTTACCGGCCGCCGATCGATACCGTCAGCCGTTGTGAGGGTCCATCGAGAGCCTGCCCGTGCCCCCGGCGACAGACTGAGCGCCGTCGGCCGCCGGGGCGGGGCCGAGGTGGCCAGTTGAGTGCTCGGCAGTGCTCCCGGCCAGCGTGCCAGCAGGTTGCCCTGTTCACGCTGACATACGTGTACCGCGATTCAACGGCGGTACTCGGGCCTTTGGCTGCCTTCGTCGAGCCGCACTGCTACGACCTGTGCGCCAGGCACGCCGACCGGATGACGGCCCCGCGGGGCTGGGATGTCGTGCGGCTGCCGGCGGTCGCGGCCGAGGAGGAGTCTGACGATCTGGAGGCCCTGGCCAACGCCGTGCGCGAGGCCACGATCCCGCGCACGCCGGATGAGCCTACCGGCCAGGGCATCGAGGTTGGCCGGCGTGGGCATCTGCGGGTGCTGCGCTCCGCGCCGTCCGACGGCGGAGGGCTCCGCTAGGCTGCGGCGGTTGTCGGGTGCCCGTGCCAACCGGGTCGGTGGCAGTGCGTAAGGTGCAGCGAAAGACATTAAGGCTTCCTGGCGGCTTGCGGGCACTGCCGGGCGACGGGAGACGCTATGAAGATCGACGAGTGGCTGCTTGACATCCTCGCCTGCCCGAAGTGCCATGCGCCGCTGCGTGCCGACGACGCCGCGAGCGAACTCGTGTGCACCGGCGCGGACTGCGGCCTGGCCTATCCGGTGCGTGACGACATCCCGGTGCTGCTGATCGACGAGGCCCGCCAGCCGGGCGCCGGCAAACAGGAGTGAAGGGCGATCAGCCGGGAGGGTGACGCCGCCGCCAGCCCCGGCGCGCGGGGCGGGGCGCAGGCGCCTGGCCACGGCGGCACACCAGCCGTGCTGGCCGCGCTCTGCGCGAACCTGGCCATAGCGCTCACGAAGTTCGTCGCGTTCGTGATCACGGGTTCGGCCTCCTTGCTGGCCGAGGCCGTGCACTCGGTGGCAGATTCCGGCAATCAGCTGCTGCTGTTGCTCGGCCGGCATCGAGCCGCACGGGACGAGACCGAGGAGCATCAGTTCGGCTACGGCGCAGAGCGATACTTCTATGCCTTCATCGTGGCCCTGGTGCTGTTCACCGTCGGTGCCCTGTTCTCTGGTTACGAGGGCATCAAGCGGATCGCGTATCCGGGGAAGCTGGACTCGCCGGTAGTCGCGCTCGTGGTGCTCTTCATCGCGATCGGGCTTGAGGGGTTCTCGCTCCGGACCGGTGTCAGGGAGTCCAACCGCAGCCGTGGCCGGGCGCACTGGTACAGCTTCATCCGGCACGCCAAGGCGCCAGAACTGCCCGCCGTGCTGCTCGAAGATGTCGCTGCCCTCACCGGCCTCGCCCTGGCCCTGATCGGCGTTGTCCTGGCCTGGATCACCGGCGACGACCGCTGGGATGGCGCCGGGTCGCTGGCCATCGGCGTGCTGCTCGCCTGCGTAGCGGTAGTGCTGGCCGTCGAGATGAAGAGCCTGCTGATCGGCGAGTCGGCCAGCCTCGACGTCCAGGCCGCGATCGTCGCGGCCATCGAAGCCGGCCAGGACGTCAACCGCGTGATTCATCTGCGCACGCTGCACATCGGGCCTGAGACGCTGCTCGTCGCCGCGAAGGTTGGCGTCAGCCAGAGCCA
>JASHUG010000282.1 GCA_030040155.1 Streptosporangiaceae bacterium
TCGCTGAGCCCGGACAGCGCCAGGAAGAACCCCGCGATGCCGAACACGATGGCGACGATTGCCCGCCGCAGGGTCAGCGGCAGCCTGATCCCGAGCGCCAGGAACGACATCGAGCCCGAGTACACGTTGAGAGCATTGGCGCAGACCGCTCCGAGCGCGATCGCCAGAAGCGTGACGTCGCTGGCCCAGGTCGGCAGGTGGCTGACGAAGCCGGCGGTCGGGTTGCCGCCGTACTTCGCGCTGCTGGTGATCGTCGCGGCGGCCGCGCCCACGACCTCGAGCACGACGCAGGAGATGAAGATGCCCAGGCCTGCCCACAGGCCCGTGGCCGTCCGGTTCGTGTCCTTAGGCAGGTAGCGGGTGTAGTCGCTGGCGTAGGGGTTCCAGCCGGCCGCGTAGCCGAAGGCAGCGCCGAACGTGATCAGCCAGCCGCCGGAGAACGGCGCGATGTGCGCGCCGGGGTGGGACTTGCCCACGATCACGAACGCCGCGATAAGGAAGACGACGACCAGGAACGGGAAGGCCCATCGCTCGAACGCGTGGACCAGGTTGTGGCCGAAGAACGCCACCGCGAGCTGAACACCCACGATGATCAGCAGACAGATCTTCGTATTCCAGCCAAACAGTGCATTCAACGCAAAGGCTCCGCTGACGCTGTTGACCGCGAACCAGCCGACGCCGGCGACAACCGCATTGATGCCAGCGGGCAGGACGTTGCCGAGCCGGCCGAAGCCGATCCTGGACAGCACCATCTGGGGGACGCCGAACAGCGGGCCCCGGGCCGCCAGCGCGCCCATCGTCAGGGACCCGAGCGCGGTCCCGAGCACGATCGCCAGCGCGGCCATCCAGAATGACTGGCCGAAGAACCACACGCCGATGACGCCGACGAAGATCGTCGCGAACTCCATGTTCGGCGAGACCCAGGTCCAGAACTGCTGGAGCGGCTTGCCGTGGCGCTCGGAGAGCGGGATGTACTCGGCACCGCCCGGCTCGATCGTCGCTAGCTTGGCGCCGTACGTGCCCTCGCGGACATCGGCTTCGATAACCGCGGTCTTGCCACGAGTTGCGGTCTCGGTCACTTGGCGTACACCCTTCGGGTCGATGCGGGCGGCTTCGATGTGGCCTGCCGCGGCCAGGCGGATGGCGGGACGATGGTCGCTGGTCAATCGATGGTCGTACTCAGCCGCCCGTTCGCACACCGGATGATCCGGACATCGCATGATCCGGACATCGCATGATCCGGGACTTCGGACCGGTCGTCGCGACCCGGGCTACAAACTTGTCAACATGAGCCGGGACCGGCGAGATTCCCGAGCGTGGCCGGAGCGTGACGAACACCACATCGGCCGCCGCGAGGACGGCCAGGGCCAGGGCCGGGTGACAGGTCAGCAGCGACCCGGTTACGATCGCAGCTGCCAGGCACGTCATAGCTCGGTCAGGGGAATCCGGAATTCAGCGATGGGCGCCAGCAAGCCCTTGTGGGCCAGGCCCGCGTGCGATCCTGGGCTGCCCGAGAGCCTGCGAATGCTGGTGCTCGAGCCGCAGCGGCTGAGCCGCCGGCAGCGCTGGCGGCTTGAGCGCGAGCTCGCGAGCCACCCCGACCGGGTGGTCTACCCGCATCTGCTCGACCAGGACGGCCGACGGCTGCTGGCGCGGGCCCAGAACGCCATTGACACGATCCTCACCGCGGATGTTCGCGCTGCCGGCCTGCTGGAGGCCGACGAGCCGGCCCTGCGCCGCCACGAGTGGGACATCGCCTGCGCGGCCAGGAACCTGACCGAGGTGCGGGCGCTGCCCACCGCCGACGGCCAGCTTGGGGAAATGACCGCGGCCGTGGCGGATGCCCAGCGCCGGGCGCTCGGCCTGGCCGAGCAGTCAGCCGCGGACCGGGCGCGCGCCCTCGAACGGTACGCCGAGCAGGTTGCCACGGCCGATGTCGCGCACAACGACTGGCATGAGGCGCTGAAGCTCGCCGGGCTCAATGACCGGTACCTCGACCTGGTCGCGCGAACCGCGGCCGACGAGCTCGCCGTCGTGGAACTCGGCGAGCTGACCGGCCAGGCCGCGGCCACCGTGCAGGTGCTCAAGGAGAGCCTGCAGCAGGCGAGCGCCGCTGCTGAGGCTCTCGTGCTGCCGCCGGCCGAGGCCGGTTAGTCGGCCCATCTCGGTTCTCGTCATGAATTGGCCGCGACCAAACTTCGCAGCTGTTACACGTCACCGGGCCTAGACGCCCGACAGCGCTGACGCAGTACCGCGAACCCGCAGCACGTTCCCGCTCGTGGTGGCGCTCACCCCGGGAGATTCGCTGAGAAGTTCCTGACTGATCTCGGAGATCTCGGTGTTTTGCACCGATGGCTTGAAGACCAGGACGACTTCTTCCTGGTTGCCCTTCTTGCCTGCGGCAAAGCTGGAGACGATGGACTGGACGCTGGACGGCAGAGTTCCCGCGACAGAAGCGGGCAGGACACTGTAACCGTCCGACGTCACGATGCCCGAGGCGGTTTGGGTACCACTGCTACATGCCGCGATCCCGAGGAGGCCGCCCAGGGCGGCCGGAATGGCCAGCGCGGCCAGAGCTCGCTTGATCATTGTCGTTCCCTTACTGGGTCTAGTGATAGTTACGGGTCGGGGCTTACGGGCAGTCAGGCTGACGCAACTCAGACGCTGTCGTCTCGGCCAGGCTGAGCGGCCCGCACCGGGCGGGGCGGAGAAACCTGCGGGTCCTTTGCGGAAGCCTTGTGCTGCTTGAGGATGAACAGCACGACGCCGGTTATGAGACTGGCCAGTGCCAGCCAGCCGCATGCACTATGCAGATAGCTCTGGCGGACCACGCACCCGCCAGAATTAAGCGCCGCGACGGCATCGCTGCACGGCGGCAGACTGGAATTCGTAACGAGAAACCCGATTGTGAATACCACCGCGGCGATAGCCGCCTTTGTGACGGTGGGCGCTTTGGTGAATCTGAGCTTCATTGCGATCGCCTCTCGCCGGCTCCCGCCCGGTAGCGGGACGTTGACTTCAGCGTGAGCCGGGCCGGAGCTGACGGGCAGAGGCCAGGCGGCCCCAACAGCCGCGCTTAGCGTGGGCCGAACGGCCCATTCACGGCCGCGGACAAGTCACGCCGAGTCTCGATGCGCCCAGGCAGGACGGGGCACAATGAGCAGATGGGACTCCCGTCGGGCATGGTGACATTACTGTTCACCGATATTGAAGACGACGTCCGGTTGCAGGAGTCCGACTGCGAGACCGTGGCGGACGTGCTGGCCCGCCATCGTCGTATTGTCAGCGGCCAGATCGAGGTTGCAGGCGGTCAAGTCTTCAAGACGGAAGGCGAGGCGTTCCGCGCGGTATTCGCTGACGCATCCGCTGCGCTGGCGGCGGCGGTGGCCGTCCAGCGGGCAATGACTGCCGAATTGTGGCCATCCGGCTATCCCGTCGGGGTGCGCATGGCGCTGCATTCCGGTGAGTGCGTGGAGCGCGACGGCGACTATTTCGGTCCGGTGGTGAGCCGCGTCGCCCGGCTGCTCGCGGCCGGCCACGGCGGCCAGGTCCTCGTGTCAGGGTCAGCGCACGAGATGCTGGCGGACCACCCGCACGCCGGGATCCGGTTCGAGGATCTGGGCGAGCACCATCTGAAGGACCTGGGTCGCGCCGAGCGGGTGTTCCAGGTAACCGGTACTGGCCTGGCCGATGGGTTCGGCCCGTTGCGCTCGCTGGACGACCCGGCGCTACGCCACAACCTGCCATCGCAGGCAACCAGCTTCATAGGCCGGACAGCCGAGCTGGCTGAGCTGCGATCGCTGATGTCGGGCCGGTCGCGGCTGGTCACGATCTCAGGACCGGGCGGGATCGGCAAGTCTCGCCTGGCGCTGCAGGTCGCGGCCGAGGCGCTGGATGGCACCGGCCCGGGTGTGTGGCTGGTGGAGCTGGCGCCGGTGGCCGACCCCGAGCTGGTGGCGCGCACGGTGGCGGCCGTACTCCAGGTCCGCGAAGAGCCGGGACGGCCCGTGCTCGACACAATGGCCGACGCGGTCGGCGACCGTTCCCTGCTGGTGATCCTGGACAACGCCGAGCACGTGCTCGGAGCGGCGGCCAAGCTGGCCGACGCCATGATGCGGTCCTGCCCGCG
>JASHUG010000283.1 GCA_030040155.1 Streptosporangiaceae bacterium
GAGGACGTGGAGGCGCGGCGCTCGTTCATTCAGCGCAACGCCAAGGACGTCAAGTTCCTGGACATTTAGACCGGAACGAGGGGTGACCTCGGTCGGTGCACTTTGCCGGGCGGGTCTTCCCCAAGGGAGCCGCAGGGGCGGCGCCCGGCGGTGACTGACCCGGCAGTGGCAGCCGCCAGCGCATGAAGGAGGACGTAGGCAAGTGCCTGACGTGGAAACGCCAACTGAGGGACAGGGCCGCACAGAACCGGTCGACATCCAGGTCGAGATGCAGCGCAGCTACCTCGACTACGCGATGTCGGTCATCGTCGGCCGCGCGCTGCCCGATGTGCGGGACGGGCTCAAGCCCGTGCACATCCGCATCCTCTATGCGATGTACGACGGCGGTTACCGCCCCGACCGCGGCTATAACAAGTGCGCCCGGGTCGTCGGCGACGTGATGGGCAACTACCACCCGCATGGTGACTCGGCCATCTACGACACGCTCGTCCGCATGGCCCAGGACTGGGCCATGCGGATGCCACTGGTGGACGGCAACGGCAACTTCGGTTCTCCGGGAGACGACCCGGCCGCGGCCATGCGGTACACCGAATGCCGGCTCACGCCGCTGGCCATGGAGATGCTGCGGGACATCGACAAGGAGACCGTCGACTTCCGCCCAAACTACGACGGCCGCTCGGCCGAGCCGGTTGTGCTGCCGGCCCGGTTCCCGAACCTCCTCGTCAACGGCTCTGAGGGCATCGCGGTCGCGATGGCGACCAAGATCCCGCCTCACAACCTGCGTGAGGTTGCCGCCGGGGCGCAGTGGTGCCTTGAGCACTACGACGCGAGCGACGAGGAACTGCTCGCGGCGTTGCTGGAGCGGATCAAGGGGCCCGACTTCCCGACCGCGGCCCAGATTGTCGGGCGGCGGGGTATCCAGGACGCCTACCGGACTGGACGCGGCTCGATCACGATGCGCGCTGTCGTGGAGGTCGAGGAGGACAGCAAGGGCCGGACCAACCTCGTCGTCACGCAGCTTCCCTTCCAGGTCAACCCGGACAGCCTCGTCACGAAGATAGCCGAGCTGGCCAACGACGGCCGCGTTCCCGGTATCGCCCACGTCCAGGACGAAAGCAGCGCCCGCGCCGGCCGGCGGATCGTCATCCTGCTCAAGCGCGACGCCGTTGCCAAGGTCGTGCTCAACAACCTCTACAAGCACACCCAGCTCCAGGACACGTTCGGGGCCAACATGGTGGCCCTGGTCGACGGCGTTCCGCGCACGCTGCGACTTGACCAGATGATCAGGTACTGGGTCGAGCATCAGATCGAGGTCATCGTCCGGCGGACAACGTACCTGCTCAGGAAGGCCCAAGAGCGCGTTCACATCCTGCGCGCGCTGCTGAAGGCGATCGACCAGATCGATGCGGTCATCGCGCTGATCCGCGCGAGCGAGTCGGCGAATGTCGCCCGGCAGGGCCTGATGGAACTGCTCGAGATCGATGAAGTCCAGGCGACGGCGATCCTCGACATGCAACTGCGCAAGCTGGCCGCACTTGAGCGCGAGGAGCTGCAGCGGCAGTACGACGAACTGATGGCGGAGATCGCCGAGCTTGAGGCGATCCTGGCCTCGCCGGAACGCCAGCGCGAGGTGGTCAGCACCGAGCTGGCCGAGATCACCGAGAAGTTCGGCGACGACCGCCGGACCGAGATCGTCTCCTACGACGGAGATATGTCGATCGAGGACCTGATCGCCGAAGAGGATGTCGTCGTCACGATCACGCGCGGCGGCTACGCCAAGCGCACCAAGATCGACCTGTACCGGGCGCAGCGGCGCGGCGGGAAGGGCGTCAGGGGCGCGCAACTGCGCACCGATGACATCGTCGACCACTTCTTCGTCACCAGTACGCATGACTGGATCTTGTTCTTCACGAACAAGGGCAGGGTGTACCGCGCGAAGGGCTACGAGCTGCCTGATGCCGCCCGTGACGCTCGCGGTCAGCATGTGGCGAACCTGCTCGCGTTCCAGCCGGACGAGAACATCGCCGAGGTACTGGCGCTGCGCGACTACAACGTCGCGCCCTACCTCGTGCTGGCCACTGCATCCGGGCTGGTCAAAAAGTCTCGGCTGACCGACTTCGACTCACCCCGCTCAGGCGGCATCATCGCGATCAACCTGCGCGATGACGACGAGGTAATCGCCGCGCGGCTGGTGTCGCCGGACCAGGACTTGCTCCTGGTCAGCAAGAACGCCCAGGCGATCAGGTTCCGGGCTACCGACGAGGCACTGCGGCCGATGGGCCGGGCTACGTCCGGCGTGATCGGCATGCGGTTCACCGAGGGTGACCGGCTGCTCGGCATGTACGTGGTCACCGAGGGCGCGGACGTGCTCGTCGCGACCGGCGGCGGCTACGCCAAGCGGACGCCCGCGGACCAGTACCCGGTCCAGGGCCGTGGCGGGCTGGGCGTGGTGACTGCCCGGATCGTCGAGGCCAGGGGCGAGCTGATCGGGGCGCTCATGGTTCACCCGGACGATGAGGTGTTCGCGATCACCTCGGCCGGAGGCGTGATCAGGACCGCCGCCGCCGAGATCAAGATCTCCGGGCGGCAGACGATGGGCGTTCGGCTGGTGAACCTGGGCGAGGGTCAGAGCCTTGTCGCAATTGCGCGAAACGCGGAGGCGACCGGGAGCGCGGCGGTCATCGACGACGACACCGATGGGAGCGAGGCCTCGGAGCCGGGAGTGCCCGACGCCGGAGCGAGCGAGGCCGAACCCGATTCGGTCATCGAACCGGACGGCAGCGGGACCACCGAGTGAGCCGATGGTGCCCGCGACCGGCGGTTGCCGTGGAACTGCGCGTTCGGATCTTGCCTGGTAGCAGGCCCTCTGAACCGTGTATCGTGCGGGACAGTACTAGCGCAATGCACATATGGTCCGGGGGCAGACCGAGCCAGGCAACGTTCGGCCGATCTCGGGCGTCTTTAGATATGCCGTGAAAGATGATCTGGTTCGAGCGAATCAGACCGGACTGACTTGGGGATAACCTCGTGTCAGTAATCGGTGCGGAGGAGGACGGGGTGGACAACCGGGTCGAGGCGCCGACGTGGCAAGCCGACGTAGGGTCCGATAACAAGACCCAAGACCAGAAGCCAGATGACACCCAGTCCGCATCCGCAGACTCCACAGACGGCGCATCCACCGAAGCCAGCGGCTCGCCCGCGAACCAGCCAAAGCCTGGCAAATCCGGGGATGCGAGCACGCCAGGCAGCGCTCCGGTGTCGAGCACGCCAGGCAATGGTCCGGTGTCGAGCACGCCAGGCAATGGTCCGGTATGGCGCCCCCACCCCGGCGGGCTGAACCCGGCCGATGCCCCGCCGCTGCCGAGCGAGTCATTCCAGCGCGGCCCCGTGTACACCGCTTCGGCCAGGCAGCCTGGACCTTCCCAGACGAGCCCGCTCCCGGCGGCGGTCGGTGCCGCGGCCGATGCTGCCCGAGGTCTGGCGTCCCGGGTGTCGTCACCGTTTTCGACGCTTGCGAGACCCAAGCCGAAGGCCAAGGGAAAGAGACCAGTCGACACTGGCCTTCCGCCCAAGCGGCCCCAGGTGCCCGGTAGTCAGCGGCAGGCTGGGGTCAGCTACGGTCCGGGTGCCAGCCCGCAGGCGCGGCGGGCCCAGCTTCGCGTCGACCGCGTGGAACCGTGGTCAGTCATGAAGTTCAGCTTCCTGATCTCCATCGTTGGCTGGGTTGTCCTGGTTGTTGCAGTTTCTATTCTCTATTTCGCGCTATCGAAGTTTGGCGTTTTCTCGAGCATCGAACACACTGTCGGGTTGGTCACGTCTACTAAGAGCAACCCGACCGGCTCGAACGCAGCTAGCTGGTTCCGCGCCTCGCGAGTCATCGGCTACACAATGTTGATCGGAGCGATCAACATTGTCCTTATCACCGCTTTGGCCACCATCGGCGCAGTGCTCTTCAACTTGGTCACGATGGTGACCGGGGGCGTCGAGGTCACGCTGAAGGAATCCGACTGAGCAGCTAGTCCCGGCTTGTAGTAACCTAGGCCGGCGCGCCTGTTAGGTTCGTCGCCGCGCGCTCCGGGCCTGTAGCTCAGACGGTTAGAGCGCTTCCCTGATAAGGAAGAGGCCAGAGGTTCAAGTCCTCTCAGGCCCACCCAGATCACAGCGTTGCGGCCAGGGGATTGTCCCCCTCGGCGGGCAGGTCAGCGAGCTTCGCGGCGAGCTGCCTCTGGCACTCATCAGGTGGCTCTGGGTCGGCGATCGGCTCGTCCTCGAGGTGCCAGCCTTCCCGGCACTGCGCGGTTCGCAGGGCCTTGTTGCGTTCCGCGCACGACGGGCAGATGCTCGCCAGGGTCGCTCCGCACGGCACCATGACCTGCTCCACGTCGCCGGTGTCCAGGCTGGTCCTGCGCAGCTGCACCGGCCGGAGGCATGCCCGTATTCCACAGCCACGGCCCTGCACCTGTGGTAATCCCGTCATCAGCGCCGCGAAGCCCTCGCAGCTGCTAGCTGCCCGGCCGTAGACTCAAACGAAGGTGCCCGCAGATCTCGCTGGCCTTCCAGCGCTAACGGGTCACCCAGGGCCGTCGCGAGCCAGCCCTGTCGGCTGTTTAAAGGACGCCCTTCTGAACGCTGCCGGTGGAACCGGCCACTACAAAGCTGCTGTCCTCCCGTGCCCGCACGCCACACCAGAATGTGGCCTAAATCACATTCATCGGCCGCGGCGGCACCGGACGGGCCGTTTGCCGCGATCTTCGGATCTCAGGATGTGCCACGCGGCCACCTTGCGACCGTAAGACAAGTCGTCTTACAGTAGACGGATGGCAGAGACCATCACCATCCGCACCGACGAGGAGACCGAGCGGGCCCTCGACGTGCTAACCGACGGCGGCATAACCCGGTCCGCCGCAATCCGGCAAGCGGTCCTAGAGGCGGCCCGACGCCGCCAGCGAGCAACCCAGATGCGCCGGGAAGTGCTGCGAATGGACCTCGGGCAGCCAGATGGCGTTGACGTGGCAGCGGAACTCGCCCGCGACCGCCAGAGCGAACGGTAGTGATCTATCTCGACTCGGCGGCCGTCGTCAAGCTCGTCCACGCCGAGCCTGAGACACCGGCACTGCGAGCCTGGCTGGACGCGCGCGCCGCCACCGGGTGGGTCAGCTCGGC
>JASHUG010000284.1 GCA_030040155.1 Streptosporangiaceae bacterium
AGCGACATGTGGGGCTACCTCACCGGCCTTGCCCACTCGCTCCCTTACGACACTGCGCTCTTCGAGCCAAGCTGGGAAGTGCCGACCAGGCGGCTGGCGCTCATCGCGGTGCCGACGCTGGCCATAGCCGGGTCGGACACCTTCCCGTGGCTGGCCGACGCGACCCGGCAGGTCGCCGATGCTGTCCCTGGCGCGCACTTCGTGTCACTGAAGGGCCAGGACCACGGTGTCCTACGGCAGGCTGGGGCGCTTCTTCCCTGCCTGCACGAGTTCCTCGGCTGACCAGGCCATACGGCACCGGCCGTCTGGGTCGGCACTGGCCTGGTACACGCCTCGTTCCCGCTCGGAAGACGTAACGAGGTCTCGCTGGCCGCCGGAAGCGAAGTGCCGCCCGCCTCCGTGGACTGGAGTGGCGCGATCTCGACCAGCGGCACGGCCTCCAGCACCGAGGACTCTTCCGGCTCAGCCGGGAGCAGGCCGAGCGTGACGAGATCGGCTGGGCTCGCCCAGTAGCGCCAGTGCGCGGGACTCCTGGCGATGGCCGCGCTCACCGCTGCGGCACAACGCCCGAAGGCCGTGGCGGTATCGGCGTCCATCGGGATCGGTGCCGAGATCTCGAGCACCTGGTGGCTGTAGTCCGGGCGCCGGTACGCGAAGCACATCAGCAGCGGCGCCCTGGTCGCCTGGGCGATTGCAACTGCCCCCGGCAGGAACCTGGCGTGGCGGCCGAGGAACCGAACCTCAACGGCGCGGTCCAGGTCGCTGTCGAGCGGCGGCGCGTCGATGGCGATCGTCAGCACCTCGCCCGCCCGTAGCGCGCTCGCGGCCCGCGCCGCGACGTCGAATCGGCCCGTCCACGGTTCGATGTTCGGCCGGTTCCGGTGCCGGCGCAGCGGCTCGGCGTAGACGCGGTCCCAGAACCGGCGCTCGGCCGACGAGAGGCCGGCGGTGTAGTTGTGCTGCCAGCGCCCGATGGTGGTGACGGGGAACCCGCAGGCGCCGAGCAGCGAAAAGGCACTGTCGAACGACCCGAAGTGAGCCGAGCAGACGATCGCGCCTCTGCCCTGCGCCAGCGCCGCGTCAAGGTGTTCCTGCCCCCGGATCTCGACGAGGTTGCGCAGCGCCCGGCCGGTGCCGTGCAGCCGGTTGATGTCGAGCGCCTCGCACGAGGAGTTCCTGAACCACTCCCTGGTGAAGTCGTGCTCAGCGGCCGAGGTCAGTTCTTCGCCCAGCACGCGTCGCAGGTTGCGCGCCAACTCGGCGCGCTTGGCCGGCTGGCTGCGCCACAGCCAGTCACCACGCCAGCAGGCGACGCGATAGCTGACGGCGGCCGGCAGCCGCGCCAGCATGGGCGCGGCCGCGGCCCAGTAGGCGGCTCCCTCGGCGGCGTGCAGCAGGCGGCTAGCCTTGCGCATTCTGCATCTCGGGCTCGCGGGCGCGCAGGTACGCGCAGATGGAGTTCACGGTCTCGAAGTTCTGGGGGAGGAGGTCCGTATCGCCTACCGTTATCCCGAACTTCTCCTCCAGGAAGACCACCAGCTGGAGCAGGCTCAGCGAGTCGAGGATGCCGCTCTCGAGGAGGGGCGTCTCGTCCGCCAGGGGCAGCAACGCCGTGTCCCGGACGAATTCCTGGCTGATATAGCCATTGATGACCGTTTCCATGTGACTACCTTTCTCCTGCCTTCTGCTGTGTCGCTCAGCTGCCGTGTTGCTCAGCTGGCGTGTTGCTCAGCTGCCGTCGTTCCTGCTGCGCTACTCGCGCGCAAGCAGGGTCCGGTCGACCTTGCCGGTCGAGGTTCTCGGCAGCGTCTCGCGGAACTCCGCGATGTCCGGGACCATGTACGTCGGCAGCCAGCGGCGGCAGTGGTCAAGCAGCGCTTCGCGCGTCAGGCTGGCAGCGTCGTCGACCGCGACGACCGCTCGGAGGCGGCTGCCGAGCAGCTCGTCTGTCACCGGCACGACCGCCGCCTCCCGGACGGCCGGATGCCGGTAAATAGCGGCTTCCACTTCCCCCAGTTCCACCCGGTAGCCGCGGATCTTCACCATGGAGTCGCGACGGCCGAGGTAGATGTAATTCCCCTCCGGCCCCAGGGTTACCAGGTCACCGGTCCGGTAGACGAGCTCGCCGTGCCCGTCCCCCAGCGGGTGCGGGACCAGGACCTCCTGGGTCTTGGCTGGCTGGCCCCAGTACCCGCGCATCAGCGCCGGGCCGCGCACGTAGAGCTCGCCCTCCTCGCTGGGCGAGGACACCCTTCGGCCGTCGCAGGTGACGGCGAAGACCTCGGTGTTGGCGCAGGCGCGGCCGATCGGAACGGGCCCGCCGTCGCCGTCGCCGACGGCCACCTCAAAGGCGGTGCACACGTTAGTCTCGGTCGGCCCGTACCAGTTGAGGTAGCGGCAGTGCGGCAGCTCGGCCATCAACCGGGCCAGGTACTTCGGCGGGAAGACCTCCCCGGCGAAGATCACAGTCCGCAACCGGGAAAGGTCAAAGTTCGACAGGCTGCCAAAGCACGCCAGCAGGGTCAGCACCGACGGCACGGAATACCAGACCGACAGGTGCTCGGATTCCAGCCACTTAGCGATCGATATCGGGAACGTGGTGGTGCCGTCCGGGATCACGCTCATGCAGGCGCCCGCCAGGCATGTGGCGAAAATGTCGAAGACCGACAGATCGAAGTGCAGCGGTGCCGGGCTGCAGACGCGGTCCTGCGCTGTGAGCCCGGCGGCCGCGGCGGCCCACTCCACGAACGTCAGCGAGTTGCGATGCGAGATCATGACTCCCTTCGGCGTCCCGGTCGACCCGGACGTGTACAGGATGTAGGCGAGGTCCGTCTCGATCGCCAGGTCCTGGCCCAAGGGCTCGGCTGACTCGGCGGCGACCTCGGCCCATGGCCGGATCGCGGCGTAGTACGCCTGAGCGCAGGCGGCCGTGCTGGCGCCCCGCTGACCAGAAAGGCCCATCGCCAGCACGGTTCCTGGCTCGGCCAGATCGCCAGAGCTGGTGACCAGGGTGGCCGCCAGCTCCAGCCGCGCCTCGTCGGCGATGATCACGGTCGCGCCGCTGTCACGGACTACGTAACTGAGTCGCTGGGCCGGCGCTTTCGGGTCGAGCGGGACGTAGCAGGCCCCAGCCTTAAGCACTCCGTATAGTCCGGCCACCGCAGCCGCGGACTTGGGCGCGAGGATCGCCACCCGGTCGCCGCGCCCCACGCCGAGGCGCCGCAGTGAACGCGCCACCTTCGTGCTCAGCCGGTCCAGTTCCTCGTAAGACAGCCGGCAGTCGCCCGACGCTATCGCCAGCCGCTGCGGTGTACGGGCCGCCGTCTCGGTCAGCAGATGCTGCAGCAGATACGCCATGAAGCTTCATTCCCCCGTGCGGTTCTTACAGGCCCAGCATGCGGGCGACGATCACCCGCTGGATTTCCGACGTTCCCGAGTAGATGGTGCTGGCGATTGCGTCGCGCAGGTCGCGCTCGATGCCGGCTTCCTTCAGATAGCCCCAGGCACCGTGGGCCTGGATCGCGTCCCGGCTGGACTGCACCCAGGCCTCGCTGGTGAACAGCTTCGCTGCGGCGGCCTCGGCCGGGGCGGACTTGCCCTGCTGCTTGAGCCAGGCGACCCGGTAGAGCAGCAGTTTTGCTGCCTCCAGCCGCACGTACATGTCGGCGAGCTTGCCGGCCACGGCCTGGAACTTCCCGATGGGCTGGCCGAACTGCTCGCGCGACCTGGCATAGGCAACGCAGGCATCGAGCTGGCGCCGCATCCCGCCGACCGCGCTCGCGAACAGGCAGCTTCGCTCCCACTCCATCGAAGAGTTGAAGATCGCCATCCCGGCGCCTTCGGGCCCGAGCCTGGCCGTGGCGGAGACCCGGCAGTCGGTCAGCGCGACCTCGCCCATGGGCGAGGTCCGCAGTCCCATCTTCTCGAAGGCGCTGGTCACCCGCAGGCCTGGTGTCCCGGCGTCGACCAGGAACGCCGACAGCCCGGCCATCCCCGGCCGTCCTGCCACCGCCGCATAGACCAGCAGCACATCCGCGACCGGAGCGTTGGTGATGAACTGCTTCTCCCCGTTGAGGATGTAGTCATCCCCGCTCCGCTCGGCCCGGGTGCGCATGTGCAGCGCGTCAGAGCCCGAGCCGGGCTCGGTCATCGCGTGCCCGCCGATGATGTCCCCCGAAACCATCCCTGGCAGGTAGGCCTGCTGCTGCGCCAGCGTGCCGAAGGTCACCAGCGGGTGCTCGACGCTCCACAGCTGGGCGTTGAGCGAGAACAGCAGCCCGTTGTCGGGGCAGCCGTATCCGAGCGCCTCCATCACGAACGTGGTCGTCAGGACGTCCGCGCCGGCGCCGCCAAGGCTCGGGGGGACCGGCAGGCCCTGGATCCCGAACCTGGCACAGGCCCGCCACGCATCCCGCGGGAACTCGGCCGCGTCCTCGAGCTTGGCCAGGTCATGACCGAGTTCCTGCCGGGCGAACGCGGTCGCCGCGTCCACCAGCTCGCGCTGCTCCGCACTCAGTGAGAAGTCCATGCCGGGTCCTTGCTCTTCTCCGCCGTCTCCTTCTCCGCTGTGTCCGTGTGGCCTGTGTCCGTGTGGCCTGTGTCCGTGTGGCCTGTGTCCGTGTGGGCTGTGTCCGTATGGGCCATGTCCTTCTGGACCATGTGGGCCGTGTCCTTCTGAGCCGTGGCAGCCCGCTGGTTCGCGGTGGCCGGCGGCCTTGTCGGTGTCGCCTCGCTGCGGGCCGGCCGAGCCGGCAGGCCGATCCTGGACCGCACGGCCGCGGCGCCGCGCAGCCGGGCGACCCTGCTCTTGGCGAGCCGGAGCGCGGCCGCGTGCGCCTGCTCCTCGGTCCGGTCCGGCAGCGGGGTCAGCGGGCCGAAGTCAGGGTGCCGGCGGGCTATCGCGGTGGCAAGGAGGTGATCGGCCAGCCACGGGTTCTTCGGCAGCACCGGTCCGTGCAGGTAGGTGGCATACACCTGCCGGTAGCGGGCACCCTCCGTGCCGTCCTCGCCGTTGTTGCCCGCTCCGGCGAGCACTTGTGCAAGCGGCTCGACGCCACTGCCCAGATAGCTGCGGCCGCTGTGGTTCTCGAAGCCGGTCAGCTGGCCGCCCCGGCCCGAACCCAGATCGCACTGCGCCGCGACATGGCCGATGAAGCGAGTCGGGCCACCCTCGGTCACTACGTCCAGCACGCCAACACCCTCGATCGCCGGCCCTGCAGGCGGCTGGTAATACCGGCCAAGGAGCTGGTAGCCGGCGCACACGGCGAGGACGACGGCGTCAGTTTCGATCGCCTCGCGCAGCGGGCCGCCCTTCAGGGCAAGGTCGCTGGCTGCCGCGACCATCTCGCGGTCTTGGCCGCCATGGAGCAGGATCAGGTCGGCTTGCGCGAGGTCTGGGACCTCCCCCACGTCTGCCTCGGTCACGCTGTAGCGGATGCCCCGCCAGTCGCAGCGTTGCACGAGCGCGAACAGGTTCCCCCTGTCCCCGGCCACGCTGAGCAGGCGCGGGTAGAGGTAGCAGATGCGGACCGCTACCGGAGTCTGCGTCATCTAATCACTCCTCCCAGGACGGCGACACCCAGCCCCGGCGCTGCATCACGCTGCGAAGCTCGCGCATGGGGGTGTAACCGGCGAATATGTGCAGTGCCTCGCCCGGCTGCGGCTGGGTCAGCGCCACTTGCAGGGCGGCAGTGCGATCGGGGATGACCGTGACGAGCGATGGGTCGGCTCCGGCGTACTTGAATCGCAGGGCCACCTCCTCGGCCCTGGTCCCGCTGACGGTCAGGCTCGCGAGTTGCGGGACAAGCGCCTCGATGTCGACGTCCCAGAGCCAGGCGAAGTCCTCGCCGTCGACGACGGTATTGCTGTGCGCGGCCAGCACATGCTTGCGGCCGGGCCGGCACAGCACCTCGCCGAGCGTGGTGTTGTACGAGGTCGGATTCTTGACGAAAGCGAGCGTCACCAGCCGGCTGCCCGCCTGGATCTCCTCGAGGCGGCCAAATGCGGGGCGCACGCCCGCCATTGCCAGCCGTGCCTGCGCTACCTCGAGCGGCCTGGGCAGGGTCAACGCGCTCACGCACGCCACGGCAGCGGCGGCGTTGTAGACGTTGTGGACCCCGGCCAGCGGCACCCGCAGCACCAGCGGGCCAGCCGGCGTGTCGAAAGTGACATCGGAACCGCCGTCGGGTGACTGCCGCATCGCCGACACCGCGACATCCAGCGCCGGACGGGAGGTGCCGCACCCTGGGCAGCTGTAGTCGCCGAGGTGGGACAGGTGAACGGCCCGGTAGGTGAGCGCGTGCTGACAGCGAACGCACCGGATGGTGTCGGCGGAATGCTCGGGAATCTTTCGCCCCGTCCCGAGGTCCCGGATGCCGTAGCGCACGACGCGCGCGGCCGTCCGGGTCGAGGCGGCGGAGCTGCCGGACCCGTCGGGCAGGCTCGCCACGAGCGGATCATCGGCGTTGAGTACCACGGTGGCCGACGAGGGCAGCGACTGCACGACGACCTGGAGCATCCGCGCCATCGAGTACAGCTCGCCAAAGCGGTCGAGCTGATCCCGGAAGATATTGGTCACCATGAAGACGTCCGGCTGCATGTCGCGGACCACGCGCCGCACCGTTCCCTCGTCCACCTCTAGCAGCAGAAGCTCCGCGTCCATCCGGCCAAGCAGGTCCGCCCCGTGCACCGCGGCCGAGATCACTCCCTGCAGGAGGTTCGAGCCAGTCCGGTTCTGGGTGATCTTCAAGCCGCCGGCCTGCGCCAGTGCCGCGAGCATGCGGCAGGTCGTCGTCTTGCCGTTGCTGCCGGTGACCACAACGGTGCTGGCGTTGCTGACGGCCGCGACCTTGCGCAGCACGTGCGGGTCGATCCGACAGGCAAGCGCGCCGGGAAAGCTCGTCCCGCCGCCGCGTCCGAGGGCTCTCGAAGCGACCCCAGCCGCCTTGCCGGCGGCGACCGCGAGGGTGAAGCGCGCTTGGGCGGGGGCCGGGGGCGGTGTCCTTCGGTGCCGCGCACCAGCGGCGAGCGTGCCGCTCATGACGTGCACCTGGCGTCTGCTCCTGCCGCCGGCAAGCCAGCAGTTGCTGGCGCGCTGGCCGCCTGTATGGGCACGGCCGCCAGCCGACGCTGTCCGGCTTCCCTGACCGCCGAAACGATCGCGTGCACGTGGCTCTCATCGAGCGCATAGTGGAGTGCGCAGGACCGAATGGCGTACCGGCCGCGGATGTCGGCCCCGGCCAGGAACGCCTGCCCGCCAATCTGGACGTCCGCCACGATCCCCTGATTCAGCAGGGCCAGGCCGTCCTCGTCGCGCAGGCCGGCGGGCGCGTACCTGAAGCACACCGCGGTCAGCGGTCCACTGGCCACCAGCTCCATGTCCGGGCTCGCCTCGACCACCTGCTCGAGGTAGCGTGCCAGGTCGATGTGCCGGCGGACGTGAGCCTCGAGGCCGGACCGGCCGGCCAGCTGGATGTTCCAGAAGGTCTTCAGCGCTCGCCCGGAGTCCCTGGTCTGCTCGGCGCTGCGATGGGAGTACCAGACCTCTCCGGCGAATCCCTGTCCGGCCGGGAGCCGGAGGTAGGAGGGGATGAGCTTGTAGGTGTCCTGGAGCAAGGCGCCGTCGCGCACCATCGCGCAGCTGGCGCCGATCGCGACCGCCAGCCACTTGTGCGGGTCGAGCGCGACCGAGTCGGCGCGTTCCAGCCCTGAGTAGAGGCCCGTCAGCCGGGAGTCCAGCACCCCGAAGCCGCCGTAGGCGCCGTCCACGTGCAGCCAGAGCCCATCCTGCTGGCAGAAGTCGGCAAGCTCGGCAAGCGGGTCGATGGCGCCGGTCTTGACGCTGCCCGCGTTCGCCGCGACCAGGAACGGGCGGTGACCGGCCCGCCGGTCCGCCGCGACCGCGGCCCGCAAGCTGGCAAGGTCCATCCTGAAGTCCGCGTCGGCGCTCACCTTGCGCGGAGCTCCGAGCCCCAGGGTGAAGGCTGCCTTCTCGAGGCACGAATGGCCCTCGTCCGACATGTACATGGTGAGGCGTGGCTGGCCGTGCAGGCCGTCGGTCCTGATGTCGAAGCCGTTAACCTTCGCGGCCCACTGCCTGGCCACCTCCAGGCAGTGCCGGTTCGCATCCGAGCCGCCGCCCAGCAGGACCCCGTCACTTCCGTCTTGCGGAAACCCTATGAGCTCCATGAGCCAGCGAACGGCGGCTCGTTCGACGTAGATCGCGGCGTAGTTCCCGCCAGCGCCGCTGGTGTTGGTAACGGCTGAAGCAAAGGCCGCGAGCATGCTCAATTTGGATGCCGCTGGGTCCACGAATGCGGCGAAGCACGGATGATTCTGGCCGCGGCCATAGGGCAGCACCAGTCGCATAAAGTCGTCTATTACTTCCTGGGCCGCCACCCCATTGGCTGGGACATTCATTATCTCCAGCTCTCGTCGTACCGTTTCCGGCAAAGGTCGGTAAACCGGCTCCTGAGGAAGCTTGTCCAGGTACGTGGCGAGCGTATCGACCAGGTGATAACCCAGGTCGCGGAAGGTGTCGTGATCCATCGAGAACGGCGAGGGAACAGTAGAGTAGCCCTCAGCACCGAGGACCCCGACGGAAGGGATTGCCAGTCCCATGGATGGGAACTCCTCTCAGTCCCGGAATGCTGTTCGTGCTAGTAATGTTTCGGCTCATGGCCATTCCCGCCGGTGATACCGGTAAACAGATCGGACTATTAATGACTTAAGAAAATGCGAGTAATGGGCGGTCTAACTCGCAGTGTTCTACAGCACGCGCCCGGGTTTCACGCGGTGCCGTGTTCTGGCCTGTCAGCCGGGCCTAGCCCGAGGTCAGTGGCGCGGGCCGCAGTTAGGACTAACGGAGAGGAATGCCCCGGTGAAACTGCAGATTGAGGCCGATCTCTGCCAGGGGCACGGGCGCTGCTATGACATCGCTCCCGCCCTCTTCGGCGAGGACGAAGAAGGTTACGGAAAGGTGCTCGCAGACGGCGTCGTACCGCTCG
>JASHUG010000285.1 GCA_030040155.1 Streptosporangiaceae bacterium
GGGATCACCGTCCATATCACGGTGAGGTTGGCGTTGGAGTTGGTGCTGGCCGCGGCCAGCAGATGAGCCGCGTTCACTTCGCGCCGCCCTCCTTCGTGTCGGCCATCTCATGGCCGTGCTCGTCAGGCTCCTGAGCGCGGACCGCGTCGGTAATCGTTTCGGCGTTCAGCGTCAGGTCAAAGGGCGCCAGCTCGAAGTACTTCATGGCCTTCCCATCCTCAGACAGTTCTAGGTGCCCGGTCACCAGTCCGGCCTTCTCGAGCCGATCCAGGTGCATGTACAGCAGTGGTCGTGACATTCCGAGCCTGCGGGCTAGTTCGCTGACGTGCACCCGGCCGTCAGACAGCTCGGCCACGATCCGCATCCGCTGCGGATTGGCCACGGCCGTCAGCACGGCTACGAGCCCCGTCTCGCTGGTCAGCACCGCTCCTAAGCTCGGCGTTTCACCTGTAAGTCAGAACTTACATATGACTCAGGTGGCTGTCAACTGAATACACAGGCCTTCAGGTGCAACGGCGCGTGGTTCCCGGCCCTGGTCTTGCTAAGGTCCCTGGGTGGGCGAACTGCTGCTGATCAGGCACGGAGAAACCGAGTGGAGCCAGGCCGGCCAGCACACTGGCCGCACGGACATCCCGCTGACCGACTCGGGCGTCGCCGCCGCCAAGGCGCTGGCACCCGCGATCGCGATGCGTCCCATCGTCGCCGCGTTTTCCAGCCCCGCCAGCCGCGCCCTGCGCACGGCCGAACTGATCGGGCTGCCCGAGGTGCAGCCCGACTCGGACCTATGGGAGTGGGACTACGGCGGTTATGAGGGACGCACCACCGAGGAGATCAGGTCGGACCTGCCCGGCTGGTACCTCTGGCGCGATGGCGTCGTGCCGGGAGATGCCGCCCACCCAGGCGAGACCGTTGAGCAGGTGGCATTGCGCGCCAACGCCGTCATCGCCAAGGTGCGCCCCCTCTGCGCGGACGGCGACGTCGTGCTGGTCTCGCACGGTCACTTCCTGAGGGTGCTGGCTGCCCGCTGGCTCGGCCTGGAGGCGGCCGGCGGCCGATACTTCCAGCTCGACACCGGCACGCTCAGCACGCTCGGTTTCGAGCACGGGCAGACGGTGATCACGTCCTGGAACGTGCCCTAGACCACCGGATGGCCGGGCTAAGCAGCGTCCCGCATCTGGATCCGGGCGCTCTGCGCGCCAGGCACATAGAGCAGCCGCGGCGGGATCCTACTGCTCGCCTCGTAGGCAGCGCGCAGCGCCAGCGTCACCGCCCCGTCGGTCAGCGAGCTGCCCGGCGTCCCGTACAGCTGCCTGGCCCAGCCCGGCAGGCTGGCGTAGGCCAGCGCGTTAACCGGCGGGACGAGCAGGCGCAGCGGTGTCAGGGGCAAGGGCAGCCGGGGCGTGAACGACAGCCGCAGGGCTCGCCGCGCTTCCGTGCAGGCGCGTAGCTCCGGTTTCATCCGCTGGTAGTAAGCCTCAAGCTCAGCCATGCTGCCGGGCGCGGCTGCCGGGTCCAGCCCGACTACCGCCGCGCTGCGCCGCTGCTCCTCGACAAACGCGTCCAGTTCGTCCCGGCGCACGCCCATGCCGCAGCGCCGGGCAATATCGGCCAGCGAGGACACCTCCGCGCAGTGCACCCAGAGCAGCAGCTCGGGCTCATCCAGCCGGAAGGTGCGGCCGTCATCATCGATGCCGGTTAGCGAGGCGTGAATGCGCCGCAGCCTGCGGCCGGCCCGCTCGACCTGCGGCAGTGTCCCGTACGTCCGGATTTCCACGAACTCGATCGTCCGGACGAACCGGCCCCAGGCCTCACCGGACCGGGCGAACGCGCTGTTCTGCCACGTTCCCTTCATCACCTTCGGGTGCAGGGCCTGCAGGTACAGCGCCCGTGCCCCAGCTACCCACATGACCGGCTCAGTCATGAGCCGCCACGTGACCGAGGCCGGCCCGAACAACCCGTGGTCCGCGGGCCCCGTGTCGCCGCTTCCCCCGGTCATGGCGCCTCCGGACATGGCAGCCTCCGCTCAGCCTGCCCGCCGCAGACGGCTGGCTACTGCGGCCGGGTCTCGTCCTTCAGCCACTCCAGATACCCGGACGTGCCCGCGACGATGGGCGTGGCGATGATCTCCGGCTCGTCGTAACTGTGCCGCTCGGTCAGGAACTCGGCGAGGTCATCGAAGCGATCGGCGGGCAGCTTTAGCATGATCAGCCATTCCTCGGCTCGCTCAATGCCATCTTCCCACCAGTATGTGCTTGCCATCGGGCCCGCCACCTGTGCGCACGCGGCGAGCCTGGCCTCGACGGCAGCGTGCGCCAGCTCGACCGCCTCGGCGCGAGAGTCCGTAGTGGTCTGCACCTGCAGGTACTGCGCGGCACGCGACTGCGCTGGCATGGCCCCGATGGTACGCCTCTGCCGGCGGCACCGACGCGCGACGACCGCCGCTGACCTGGTGTACCGGTAGCCTTGCTCAGTCCCCCAGCCGGGCCCTCGCCCACGGACCACGGAGTCGGCCATGCCCGGCATCACCCTTATCGTGAACCCGGCGGCCGGCCATGGCCGGGCGCGCGCGGTCGCAGCCCAGGTCACCGCGGCTCTGTCGGCCGCGGGCGCACGCTGGCAGGTCTGCGAGTCCGCCAGCCTTCAGCACGCCGCGCAGCTCGCGGGGGATGCGGCCGTCGCCGGGAACGTCGTCGTGGCCGTTGGCGGCGACGGGCTGGCGGGTGCCCTGGCCGGCGCCGTGTCCCGCCACGGCGCCGCGTATGGCATCGTCCCGGCCGGCCGCGGCAACGACCTGGCCAGGATGCTCGCCATCCCGGCCGACCCGGCCCAGGCGGCTGTGTTGCTGACCAGCGGGTCCTCGCGCCAGGTGGACCTCATCGGCGTCAGCGTGCCAGGGCAGGCGGAGGCTGTCGTCGCCGGCAGCGTATACGCCGGTGTGCCCTCCGTCGCTGGCGAGATTGCTAACGGAACGAGGCTGGTCCGCGGATCTGCCGTCTACACTCTCGCGGCGCTCCGCGCGGTCGCGGCCTGGAAGCCACCCACATTCGCCGTCCGGGGCAGCGACAACTCGCACGAATTCGCCGGCTATGCGGTGGTCGTCGCGAACTCCGCATATTTCGGCGCGGGGATGAAGGTCGCTCCGTCTGCCCGCATCGACGACGGACAGCTTGACCTGATCCTGATGCGGCACGCCCCGAAGCTTACGTTCCTCCGCTGCCTCACCAAGATCAACGATGGCTCGCATGTCACGCTCAGGGAGGTCAGCGTGCAGCGCGACACCGACGTGACGCTCACGCTTGACCGTCCGATGCCGGTCGCGGCCGACGGCGAGACCCTGCCGTTCGCCGCGCCCCTGCCGGCGCGCACGCCGCTGCGGATCCGGGTGCTGCCCGCCGCGCTGACCGTGCTCGCCCCGGCCGTGCCGTGATTCGCCGCGCAGGCCAGCCGGGGCGGCCGGGTCTTGCTCGGCGGAAGCACGTGGCCGCGGCCCGGGCAGGTGCCGGGCCGCGGCCACGTTGGATGGGTCAGGCCAGCACGCCCGCGCTGGCCGTGCCGTCAGTAGCCGCCGCTGTAGCCGCTCGAGCTTGACGAACTCGAGCTCGGGGTCGCGGCTGGCTTTGACCCCGACGGCGTCATGGCCCACCACAGGCCGCCCGAGAGGTTAAGGCCGTTCCCGCTGGTCATCCCGGCCGACGTATCCGAGGCGTACGTGTAGAGCGGGTGCCCGTCGTAGGTGGCCTGCACCTGGCCCCCGGCTCGCTTGATCGTGCCGAACGTCATCGGCAGCGAGGCACCCGAGGCCGCCTTCGGCGTGCCAAGCACCGGCGGCCAGTAGCTCGTGCAGGTGCCTGTGCAGTTCGAGGTCGTCGGCGTGTCCCTGGCAAACCAGTACAGGGTGTGTCCCTCCGAGTTGACCAGCACCGTGCCGATGCTGGTGCTGCGGGTGCCGATGGTGACCGAGCCAGCCGAGGACGCGGCTGGCGATGAAGGCGGCGGGCTCGTCGTGCTGCTCGAGCTCGGCGAGCTACTGCCGCAAGCTGCCAGCATCGCCGCGGCCGCGCCGGCCAGCAAGGGGGCGGCCGCCCAGTATCTCTTACTGCGCATGATCGAATCTCCGTTTCTTGGCCTGACACCTTCCTCACGACTGATCACGGATCGGCGGCCTGGATCGTTCACGCGGATTTAACCGGGCATGCGGCTGCAGAGCCACGCCAGCGACAGCGGGTAGCGGTAGTCAATCGCCGCATGAGTCGCATCAAAAAGCTCAAACCGGACCACTTCGTCAGCAACGCCGAGCCGGCCGAGTTCCGCCCGGAACGCCTCCGCCCCCAGATCCAGGAAGTAGTCGTCCCTGGTCCCCGCGTCGATCCAGATCGAGCGTAGGGACCGCAGCGCATCGGCGTAGCCGGGTGCCATCCGGACTGGGTCCCAGTCCAGCCACCGCTGCCAGACCTGGGGCAGCAGCACCCCGGTGCGCTGATCGAACGGGAGCTCAACGGTTCCGTCGTCGCGAGCCGAGAAACATGCCGCGACGCCCAGCAGCCCGACGAGCGTCCCGTCTTCTTCCTTGGTGAAGGCGACCCTTGAGGTGAAATCGGCCCACCAGCGCCAGATGTCGCCGTCATAGCCGCGCAGCGCCCGCACGGCCGGACCGAAGTCGCGCACGTAGCAGTGCTCGTAGAGGGTGTCGCCGGCGTGCGTGGCGAGCCCGCTGAACAGGTCGGGCCGCAGCATCGGCGTGATCATCGCGCCGAACCCGCCGCTTGACTTCCCCATGATTGCCCGGTGGTCTCGGTCGGGGACCGTCCGGTAGGTCCGGTCCACCCACGCCACGACCTCGTCACAGAGATAGGAGTGGTAGCGCCCGGTTCCTGGCGAGTCGACGAACTGGCTGCCGCCATAACGGGTCCAGGCATCGACGAAGACGACAATCGCAGGCGGAGTCCGGCCGCCTGCGAAGACCGCGTCGGCGGTCTCGGTAAACGGCTGGCGGAATGGCATCCGGTTCCGCCACATGGGCAGCTGTCCGGTGTAGCCCTGGATCACGTAAACCGACGGGTACCGGCGACCCGCCTCTTCCTCATATCCGGGCGGCGTGTATACCCACAGCGGTCGCTCGTGCGGATCGCCGAGCGGGTTCCCGCGTAGCAACTGGCTGTCGAACACGTGCTCGTGAAGTGTGCCGGCAAGCTCGGCGGACCAGGGCAGCACGGTACCTCCCGGACATCGGCGCCATCAGAGGACTCCATCTCACCACCGGCAGCCTGGCTAGCTCCTGGCCGGGTTGACCGCGGCCGGCCGGTCGGGTCGCTCCGCGCCTGGCTCGCCTTGGTGACAGGCGTCACTCCGGTTTCATCCGCCAGCAACCAATCCGGCCATGCGCGGGCGCCGCTGGCGGCATACGGTCAGAAGATGAGCGCCGCACCAGCAGGACCGGAACCGCACCGGCTGCCCCCCGCGGCGGTGCCCACCGCAGACGCAGCCGAGCAGCGGCTGGCCCAGTCGGTCCG
>JASHUG010000286.1 GCA_030040155.1 Streptosporangiaceae bacterium
GGATCGACCGTCGTCCTCGCTGGCCTTCGCCCGATCTCGGATAGCCAGGGCAATCTCAAATCTCAGGCGTGACGATCACGCCTTCTCGGGAGCACCATCGTGTCGTGGGCAGAGAGCCCATTGATCCATGAGGGGGATTGCGATGATCAAGCTCTTCCGAACCCGCCGGTACCTGGCGCTCGCGGCCGGCATGGCGGCCGCTGCGGCATTAGTGCTCGTCTCCGTCGCGCCGTCCGCTTTCTCGGCGTCCCGACCGTCAGCAGCGACGGCGGCCACTCCCAAGTGCGGTCCAGCCGATCTCGGTGTGTGGGTGGCGCGTGACCAGTCGGATGTGGCGGCGGGAACCGCCTTCTTCCGGCTGGAGTTCACTAACCTGAGTCATCACGCCTGCACTCTGTATGGCTTCCCTGGCGTGTCCGCGCGCGCGAGCAACGGCAAGCTGCTGGGCAACCCAGCGGCCCGAGATGACGCCGTGAAGGCGCGGACGGTACGCCTCGCCCCCGGAGCCACCGGGTACGCGCTGCTCGCCTACAGCGATGTCGTCACCAGCAACTGCACGAAAAAGGTCACCGCGGCCTACCTGCTGGTCTACGCGCCTGACCAGTTCGTCGCCAACACGGCCTTCTGGTCGCTGACTGCCTGCACCGCGGCAGGGCAGAAGAACTTCCTCAGGATCAGGGTCATTGCCCCCGGCATCGGGGTTGTGGGTGATTACGGCTGATCAAGCCGCGCTGACCGGGCCCGCGTCGGTGTCGGGATCGAGCTTTCCCGATCTCTGGCGCGGCTCCGGCCCTGCCGTGCCCGACCTCGCACCGCCGGTCGTACCGTGAACTCCGAGGCCGGTGCCACAGACCCGGAGCCGTAGGCGACCGCTAGGTCGGCGTTCCAATGTGGTCTTCCCACCACTTGTGATGTGGGTCGGAGCGGGTCGGTCGGAAGCTGGCTCTTTCTTGAACGCTAATGAGCATCTTGTGCACGTCGCCACGGCTGAATCGAGCAGCATCGGTGTAGTTGTGCAGAAGGTCTAGGGTCCGCAGAGGCTCCGGCAGGTGGCGCTCGGCGCACAGACTGCGGGCTTTGCGGTCATCTGTAGCGAGCTGCAGATCTCGCACGATGGCCACCGCGATCGTTGACGCCCGTCGACCACGTCTCGCAGGTACCCGACCTCGGTTGCCACCTGCTGCGTAATGCCGAAGGTGAGATCGAGAACCTCGGCTATCTCGGTCAGCTGGTTCGTCGCAGCGAGATTAATCGCGATGCAGGCGTCGAGCTGGAGGATATTGCGCGGCAAATTCTCACCCCGACGCCTCGGTGAGGTCGACCACCTGGGGTGAGCCGTCCTCGGACACGTCGCCCGTTTCGGTGAGCTGTTGGTATGTGCGCCGCGCACCGACGACGTCGGTATTGAGGAACCGGGCGAACTGGGTCTCGGTGATCTCGCCGTCGGCGTAGAGCTGAACTGCTAGAAGCCGGTAGTGCAGTGGAAGTGCGTCAGAGGCGTGATCACCGGATTCCAATCCGAGCATTCGCGCGGCGGCGCGAGGCTGGAAGTCGTTGTCGCGCAACTTGTCCCACGTTCCGGGCTGTATGAGCCGGAGATCCTCGAGGCGGATGGTGAGTGCCTGGACTGAGACGCCGTACGCGTGTGCAAGCTGCACTAGCGTGGCTGGGGTCACCTTTCCTTCCTTACTGCGCCTCAGCTCGTGGAAGCGACGTGAGAGGCCGCTCCTCGGCATGAGAAAGTTCGCAGCAAATGCGTCAGCAAACCGCTCACTTTCAGATCGCTGGCGCGCTCTCGTGACCGGGGTGACCTCTGCACGATCACGATTCGCAAGGTAGTGCGCATATTCATGTGCCATGGTCCAGCGGCGCCGCTCTGAAGGGTGATTGATGTTGACGCCTACACAGCCGCCTAGTGCCTCCACGTAGACGAAGAGCCCTGCGACAGGGCGGGGAAGCGGCAGCAGAAAAATGCGCAAACCTACGTCGATCTCAAGGACATCGCGTAGAGGCTGGATCGGCCCGTCGCCTATTCCGAGCCGGTTGCGTTCTTCAGTAGCTAGATCTTCACCAGCTTGCCACGGGTCTAGATGGCTGATGCTCCGAGCTGGTTGGTAGCGGCCCGGTGCTTCGGCGCCCGCACGGCGGAGGAGATCCAGGTAGTTGTCTGCCTGCTGCTCCAGCTGGACTATTACCTCGGACAGGTCTTCCACGCGAGACGCGGCACCGAGAGCAGCCCGGAACCTCGCTCCGATGGCTACGGGCGGCGGAGTAGGTCGCAGCAGCTCGCTGACGGGTCTCCCGTAAATCTCGGCGAGCCGGACCAGCTCGGCAGGGCTCGGCTCGCGGGTACCCTTCTCAATCGCGATCAGTAGCGGACGGCTCACGCCGAGTTCGGCAGCCACCTGCGCTTGCGTTAGACCGAGTGAATCCCTGGCCGCGCGAAGCCTCAGGGCGAGTGCTTGGCCGTCGCGCTCGCGTGCGTGATCAGTCATAACGCCGCCTCCCCCCCTCGTTCTAGCTGGCCGCTGAGACACGCAGCCGGGCGACCTGCCAGAGCATGGCGTGGAACGCTTCCGACAGGCCGGTCGGAATTCGATCATCGTCAGGCACGATCCATCACCCTCTCTTACAATGTCATATCTAGATCGTTCAAGTCGATTGCTCGATGTCAAATTGTCAAAGCCGCTCAACACGGAACGCCTGGGCAACGTCGTCAACCAGGAGGCCCTGCGGCAGCCTCAGGACCGTGAAGAATGCTTCGGGCGCAACCGGGATATACGGATCGGTGCATCGGGCGAGCCGATAATCCGTTGCCCCGCAGCGCGGGACCCCGCATAGCATGCGGCGGTGAAGGCGGCTCCCGCGGACATCAAGGATTCCGGCATCGTGGCGGCCTTGGCGGGTCATTGGGCACTCGCGATCACCGAGCTGAGTTATCTGGCGGTGGGCTTCGGAGATCATCACTGGATCGCCACCGAAGCCGGTGGCCGCCGGTGGTTCGTCACGGTCGCCGAGCTCAGCGGTGGCTGGCGTGGCGCCGCCCCTGAGCAAGGATGGGCGGACCTGCAAGGCGCCATGCATACGGTCATCGCTTTGCGCGACGTCGGCCTGGAGTTCGCGTTGGCGCCAATGCCGACGGGCGACGGGCGGCCTCTGGTCCGGCTCGATAGTGAGCGCGCTGTGATTCTCTTCTCCTACCTGGAGGGGACGGCCGGTGCGTTCAACCAGCGCTTGCCAGAACACGAGCGACGAGCGCTGATCGAGATGCTGGCGAGGCTGCACGGCACGACTGCTGTGGTCCGCGACACCGCCGCAGACCGCGATCTCACGCCGGCGTCGCTGCCGGGCCTGCGAGCGGCACTCGATGACCTGCAACGGCCGTGGGCTGGCGGTCCGTATAGCGAACCCGCCCGCCAGTTCCTCGCTGGTCGCACGGCCGACATCCTGGCTGGGCTGGAGCGCTACGCAGACCTCGTCAAGGAGGCGGCAGCCAGCGGTCCGCCTGTCATCACGCACGGAGAACCGCATCCGGGCAACGTCTTCCGGTCGGGCAGCAGGCTGTTTCTGATCGACTGGGACACCGTGGGTCTAGCGCTGCCTGAACGCGATCTGGTTCACGTGGCCGACGCCGGCAGCCCGGAGACCGCCTTGTACTCCGAGCTCACCGGCCGGGCAGTGAGCGACGTGGCCATGGCGGCGTACAAGCTGCGCTGGCAACTGGACGACCTCGCGCTCAACGTGGCGGAGTTTCGGAGCTCGCATGCCGACGACGCCAACACCGCGGCCATGTGGGCGGATCTGCCCGGCCTAGCCGACGACATGACACGGCTAGCCTCGGCTGGTTAGCCGAGGCGCCGCTGCGAATTGACCTCGGTTACCCGAGCAACACCCTCCAGGTCGTGCCGTTCCACTCCTCGGCCAGCGGATAGATGACCTGGGACTTGCCGAAGTAGTCACCGACGGCCATGCAGCGGCTGGCCTGCCAGCAGGCGACGCCAAGCAGGTTTGTTGCGACGTCCTTGATGGGCTGCTGGCGCGGCGCGCTGGTCAGTCGCCAGGCATGTCCGGTCCACTGTTCGCCGAGCAGCTTTTCGTCGGCGCCGCCAATGGCCAGGCACGTGGCCTTCTTGCAGGCGACGCCATGCAGTCCTGCGCCAGCCTTTGTGCCCGCGGGGGTGATGGCGTTCAGCAGGCGCCAGTTCTTGCCGTTCCAGCCCTCGGCGAGCGTCTTAGGCTGGCTGGGGCTGGACACGCCGGGCGGGATCAGGTAGCCACCGACGGCGATGCAGTCGGCCGGCCCGGTGCAGGACACGCTAGCCAGGGCGTCCTCAATGCTGTTCGGGTTCGGCGGGTTGTGCACTTGCCAGCTGCGGCCGTTCCACACCTCGGCGACCAGAGGTCCATTACCCGAGCCCGCGGCGCCCACGGTGACGCAGTCGCTGCGTGTTGCGCAGGACACGCTGTTCAGCACGATGTCCGGAGCCGGGTTGGGGGTTGTCATCAGCCGCCAATGTGAGCCGTTCCAGCTCTCTGCGATCGTGCCGGCGAGGGACCAGCCGACGGCAACGCAGCGGTCCGCCGCGGTGCACGAGACACCGGTCAGCTGGTTGCCGGTGCCGTGATCGGGGGTGGCCAGCAGCTTCCAGGTGTGCCCGTTCCACAGCGCGGCGAGGTTGAGGATCTGCACGTGCGGCTTGGGCTTGGCGGGCTGGACGGATTCGTAGCTGCCGACCGCCATGCAAGCAGAGCGGGCGGCACACGACACGGCCGCCAGGCTATCCAGCGACCCTGGGCTCGGCGGCTGGGGCAGCACCTGCCACCGGCGGCCGTTCCAGCTCTCGGCGAACGTGAGATCACGGTTTGATGTGGTAACCCGCTGTCCGACAGCCACGCAGGTCGTGGGGCTGACGCAGGAGACACTCGCCAGGCTGTGCTGGGCCGGAACCGAGTCGGCTGCCGAGTTCCTCGCCGTGCCTGCCATCGCGGGCGTGTACGCCAAAAAGGCAACGACTGCGCTGATTAAGACGATCAGTACGCCGGTAATGGCGGCCGCAGAGCGCCGGTTCGTTAGCGTGGTCAGCTTCATGAAAGTGCTCTTTCGCTTGTGCAATTTGTGGTCGCACTCTCTCAGACGCCGCCGACGGCAACTGGTTGAAAATCAGCTAACGGGGCCAGGCGTCGGCGAGGATTACGCGGGTGTCGGCGAGCAGTTGGGGCAGGACCTTGGTGCGGCCGACGACGGGCATGAAGTTCGCGTCACCACCCCAGCGCGGGACCACGTGCTGGTGGAGGTGGGAAGCGATGCCGGCGCCGGCGACGCTGCCCATGTTCATGCCGATGTTGAAGCCCTGGGACTGTGAGGCCGTCCGGAGCGCCGTCATCGAGCGCTTGGTGAAGTCGGCCAGTTCGGCAGTCTCGGCGGGGTCGAGATCGGTGTAGTCGGCTAGGTGCCGGTACGGGACGACCATCAGGTGGCCGCTGTTGTACGGGTAGAGGTTCAGCACGGCGTACACGTCGTTGCCGCGCGCGACGATCAGGCCATCGGCGTCGCTCAGTTTCGGGATCTCGCAGAACACGCACTCATCCGAGCCATCGGCGGGTTTGCCCTCGCCCTTGATGTAGGCCATCCGGTGCGGCATCCAGAGGCGCTGCAGACCGTCGGGCGCGATGTCGTCGGGTATCTGCATGACGCCCTCGCGCCGCTCGGGCCGATGCTCGCCGCTGCTGCCGTCCGGCACTGGCATCAGACCTGGGCCCGGCTGGCCACGGCGCCGGTGATCTCGGCGATCGCGTCGACGACGGGCACGCCGTTCTTCTGCTCGCCGTTGCGGTAGCGGAACGAGACGGCTCCCGCCGCGACGTCGTCATCACCCGCGAGCAGCATGTACGGCACCTTCTGGCGTTGTGCGGTGCGGATCTTCTTCTGCATCCGGTCGTCGCTCGAGTCGACCTCGACCCGGATGCCATGCTCGCGCAGCCGCGTCGCGACGTTCTCCAGGTACTCGACGTGCGCGTCGGAGATCGGGATGCCCACCACCTGGACCGGTGCCAGCCAGGGCGGGAACGCGCCGGCGAAGTGCTCGATCAGGATCCCGAAGAACCGCTCGATCGAGCCGAAGAGCGCGCGGTGGATCATGTACGGGCGCTGCCTGCTGCCGTCGGCGGCCTGGTATTCGAGCCCGAACCTGACCGGCATCTGGAGGTCGACCTGCAGCGTGGAGAGCTGCCAGCGGCGTCCGATTGCGTCCTTGACGTGCACGTCGATCTTCGGGGCGTAGAAAGC
>JASHUG010000023.1 GCA_030040155.1 Streptosporangiaceae bacterium
ACAGTCCAGGAGTCGCACCCAGTCCAGGAACGGGGGCTCACCAGGGAGCGGTGCCGCCGGGTCGAGGACCGGGGCGGCGGTCAGGAGCGGCGCGATCGCCTCGGCTGCCCAGGCCAAGAGCGCTCAGGTCGCCGCGCCGCAAGGCTGGCGGCGCTTCGTGCCATCCCCGCAGTCGATGGGCTGGCTGCCGTTCACTACGTTCGTGCTGTCCGTGCTCGGCCTCATTGACGCCGGCTACCAGGTTTACACCCATTTCACCAACACGGGCCTGCTCGGCTGCGGCGCGGCGACCGACTCGTGCGTGCTAGTGCAGAGCAGCGTGTACGCGTGGATCTTCGGCATCCCGGTAGCGGTCTACGGTGCCGCGTTCTTCGTCTTCATGGTCGTCATCTGCTCGCCATGGGCCTGGCGGTTTGAGCACCCCCGGTACTCCAAGATCATCTGGTGGGCCCGGCTCGCGGCCGTCGTCGTCGGCATGATCTTCGTCCTGTACCTGGTGTACCGCGAGGTCGTCAGCCTCGGGCAGATCTGCGAGTACTGCACCAGCGTGCACGTCATTACGTTCCTGCTCTTCGGACTCGTCGTCTACCAGGCCAGCGCGCCCAGGCGGACGGAACCGCCGCAACTAGGTCGCTAGCAGCGGTCCCAGCGGGCCTGGCTCGCGGGGATCGCCCGTATGCGTGCCGCGCGTGACCGGCATGCGGGCTTTCAGTCTCGCTACCACGAGGTGAACAGCAGGTGAACCGCGCGCGTCCGGCGATCCGCGCCCATCCCCGACGGCCCCGTGCCTGGTCAGGGCCGTGTCGGCGCGCCGGCGAGGGATGCTGCAACCGCGGGCGTGTTACGCGTAACATGGTCCGTATGGCGGACGCCCGGAGCTGCGAGCAGTGTGGCACGCAGTTTTTTCCACGCCGCGAGCACGGCCGGTTCTGCTCGGCCCGCTGCCGGGTCGCCTGGAACCGAAGCCACGTTCAGGGCCCGGCCTCGGATGCGAGCGCGCTGGAATGGTCGATCACGGCAATGATCGACGCGACCGACCGGCTGCCGCGGATCAGGGGCCTGGACCGGCCGCGCGCGTTCGCGGTGGTCGGCGAGGCCGTGTGGTGGGTCACGATCGTCGATGGCACGCTCGTCCGCTATCACCCGGATGCCTATGACCGGGTCCTTTCCGTACGCCCGCGTGGCGAACGCGTCGTGATCGAGGAGACACTGGCTGGCCTGCGTTTCGTCCGGAACCGGATGGGCCACGACGTGGACCACATCGACTTCATCCACCTCAGGCCGGGCCGCGCGGACCGAATCAACCGCGTGACCGACTGGCGCTGGAGCCGCCTGCCCGAGCAGACGTTCGACTGGCTCTCGCCACGGGGGCAGGAGTGGGAGGCCGAGCGTTATCGCGCCTACCAGCACCGTCTCGCCGGGCAGACCATTGGCGACACGTTCACGCGGGCCGGGTCCTTCCTCAAGATCGCAGCCGCTCAGGCCACGCCAGAGGGTGTGCCTGCGGGTCGTTAGACGGCTAGCCCGTCGGCTCGGCACTACCCGCGACCGTGCTAGCGAGCCGCCTGGGCCACGCCTCGTTCCGCCCCTCGGCGCCTTTTGACAAGCGTGTATTTTGCGGGAACGAGGTGTGTCCGGGGCCGGCCAGGCACGCCAGGCCGGCCATCGCGACGACCGACTGGCTGCCTACCTGATCGCGTCCCACGGCAGCAGCGCGTGAACGCCCCAGGACTGGTTGGCCACCTGAGTCACGCGCAGGTTCACGACGGGGCTGGCAAGCGCCAGCGTGGTCGCGCGGTCGAGCCCGTAGAGGGATTGCATCCAGGCCAGCATGGCTTCGAGTGCGTCACCCATGGCCGCGTTGAGGTCCGGGCTGAACCCGAATGTGATGCGGCCAGCCGGCGTCTCCGCGTGCACCTGGCAAACAGGCCTCTCGGCGGCGATGTCGAGCTCGAGCTCGGTCGTCATGGCACACTCGATCGCCGTGCCGGCCACCTCGCCGTCGCCTTGGGCAGCGTGCCCGTCCCCGACGCTCAGCAGTGCGCCCGGCACGGTGACCGGCAGGTACAGCACCGATCCGGCGACGAGTTCCCTGCAGTCGATGTTGCCGCCCCCGACAGTTCGTGGCGGGACGGTCGAGTGCTCGCCCGGCTCATCCCAGGCAACCCCGGCGACGCCGTGGAAGGGTGCGGTGCTCACCCTGTGGCCGTGGTTGCTGGTCGCCACGCCCGCTCCGGAGTCGATCTGCCAGAGGAGCCGGGCAGGCGGGCCGTCGTGGAGGCCGAGGCGCCGGGTGAGTGGCGTATCGCGCATCGCGGCCGACGTCCAGCCCCAGTCATCGGGGCGCAGCGATACGAAGCGCACCGCGAGCATGTCGCCTGGCATCGCGCCGTGCACCGCGATGGGCCCGGTCAGGCAATGCCCCTTCCAGTCGGGGAACATGGTCGGCACCTGCTCACCGGGAACCCGCTGCCGCTGGAGGTGGCCCCCGGCGTCCAGGGAGCGGAGGAGGACCACGTCGCCGGGCTCGACCGTCAGAACGGGTGGCAGATCCCGGCTGAACACCTGCGTCGTTGTCGTCGGGGACGGGTCGAGGCGATGCCTGGTCATGGGGTCAGCCTTCGGTCGGGGGCAGGGGCCCGGAGCAGCTGACCTGCAGCAGAGGACCGGGGGCGCCGCAGCGCGGGCTCACGCGGTGGCTTCGTCCATTATCGGGACAAGCGGGGCGCGGTGGTGGCTGGCGGGTTGCGGGCGCCAGGCGTGGATGGTCATCCAGGTGAGGTAGGCCAGGCCGGCGATGAGGAAGCTGTTGGCGGCCAGGGTGGTGGCGTAGTGGAAGCCGAACTGGCCGGAGTCGTTGGCCCAGGGGGTGAACCACAGGGGGGCGGCGATGAACAGGGCGTAGGCGGCGGCGGTGGTGATGCGGGCGGCGGGGGTGGTGGCGCGCAGCAGGAGGGTGAGCAGGGCGGGCAGGGCCCAGACCCAGTGGTGGGTCCAGGAGATGGGGGAGACCAGCAGGCCGGTGATGCCGGTGAGGGTCGCGGCGGCCAGCCAGTCGCCGCGGCGGGCGAGGCGGGCGGCGGCGG
>JASHUG010000287.1 GCA_030040155.1 Streptosporangiaceae bacterium
GCGAACGCGGCGTGCGTGTAGAGGCCGAGGAAGCGGTACTCGCCCACGACCTCGCCCGTCGGTGAGATCCGCTTGACCGCGACGTAATCCAGGTAACTGGGCCGGTGCACGGTGGAGCGGGAGTTGGCTTTGGTCACGATCAGTCGCCGCGGGTCCAGCGCTCTGGCCCGCACCTCGGGCGGCAACGTGGCGAACGAGCCCGGACCGGTCCGGTCATGCCGCAAGATGCCGAGCCCGGTGCCGGGCACGGCCCGGAGCATGAGCATCCCGTCGTCGTCGGTGACCAGGTCGTACTCGCGGTAGCCGAGAAAGGTGAAATGCCCGTTAGCCAGCCAGCGCAGCAGGTCGGCGATCTCGACGGGGGAACCGGTGCTGCCGTCGTCCGGGCCCGCCGGAGCCAGCACGTCGTCCGCAAGCGACAGGGCCTTGCTGCGCATCCTGGTGTAGCCCTCGACTGCCACCCGGACATCGCCGAGCACCCGCTGCAGGTCCGCCGTGATCTTCTCGGCCTCGCCCCCGACCAGCGCCCCGACCTCGATGTGGGTCCACGATTCGGCCAGCTGCTCGTGGCTGGACGGACCGCCATCCACTGCGCCGACGATCTCCCGCAACACGCCGGTCACGTCTCGGCGGACCAGCAGTTGCGGGTGCACGACCAGCCGCGAGGCGACGCCGTGCCTGGTCAGCTCCATGGTGATCGAGTCAACGAGGAACGGCATGTCGTCGGTCACGACGTCGACGACGTTCGAGCTCGCGTCGAGCGCTGCCAGGCCGCCCTCGCGAATCTCGACGAGCGCTCGCCCCTGCGGTCTGGTCGCAGCGAATTCGGCGTGGGCCGAGGCGACGGCCGCCATCCGCTCTGGCCCGGCCGCGGCCAGCTCATCCGGGGCAACATGACGGTAGTAGGCCCGCAGGAAAGCAGCCACGTCACCGACGCCGGGGATGGGGCCGGCCAGCGGTGTGGCCTCGTTGAGCAGTTCCAGTTTCGCGTCGGACGTGATTTCCGACATGTCGACCCACTTCCTTACGGCGGCCTCGTCGCCGCTACCGCGTTGCCTACTACAGCGAGTCCCGAAGCTCCCAGAGCAGCGGGTAGTACCGCATGGGCACGCGCCGATGCAAGTACGGCGCGCCGGTCGAGCCACCAGTGCCCGACTTGGTGCCAATCTGGCGTTCCACCATCTGGACGTGCCGGGCCCGCCACAGCCCGGCCAGTTCGTCATGGGTCAGCAGATCCTCGGCCAGCTGCCACAGATCATCATGGTGCGGGCGGTCCCTTGCGATGCTGACCAGCGCGGCCAGGATCTGCTTGTCGTCGGCCACGGGCAGGCCGCGCGATGCCAGCAGGTCCACGTACGCGTCCCAGAGCGAGGGCTCGGCCAGCCGCCTGGCCAGCCGGTCGCGCTCGACGTCGGTTAGCGACCGGAATCTGCGCACGAAGTCAGGGTCCTTCGCGCCGGACAGGAACTCAAGCTCACGGAACTGGACCGACTGGAACCCGCTGGCCGGCGCGAGCGCCGAGCGGAACTCGAGGAAGTCCTGCGGGGTCATGGTCTCCAGCACGTCGATCTGGCTCACCAGCAGCCGCTCGATCACGTGCGTCCGGTGCAGGAATTGCCTGGCCCGCCAGGTTTGTGCCGGCTCAGGGAGAAGCCCAGCGTCGGCCGGCACCAGCATCGCGTCCCTGACCGCCGTCAGCTCGTGCAGCAGTTGCTTGAACCACAGCTCATAAGCCTGGTGGACGGTGATGAACAGCAACTCGTCATGGACGGGCGGCACCACCTGGGGCACCTGCTGAGCCAGCAGCTCCGGCAGCCTCAGGTAACTGCCGTAGGTGAGCAGGCCGCCTTCCTCGCCGAAACTGCGGTCGGTCGGCTCGCTCACGTGGTATCTCCCGCCGCGGGCCCGGGCTGACGGGACGGCACGAAGGACCCGAGCACCTCGGGATTGGCCAGCGCGTCCGGATCGGCCGCGTCAGCCACCGGGATGCCCAGCAAGATCTTGCGGACGGGCACCTCAAGCTTCTTGCCCGACAACGTCCGGGGAATGCCGGGGACCTCGTGGATCTCGTCAGGCACGTGCCGCGGCGACAGCTCGGACCGCAGCAGCGACTTGATCCTCGTGATGAGGCCGTCTCCCACCTCATGCCCTTCGGCCGGCACGACGTACAAGATCAGCAGGCCTTCCTGGCCGAGCTGGCCGGTATCGACGACCAGGCTGTCGGCGACCTCCGGCAGCCGCTCGACGACCCGGTAGAACTCGCTGGTCCCCATCCGGATGCCGCCGCGATTGAGGGTTGCGTCGGACCGGCCGTAGATGACGCAGCCGCCGTCGGGCAGGATCATGATCCAATCGCCGTGCCGCCAGACTCCCTGGTAGTCCTCAAAGTAGCTCGCCCGAAGGCGCGTCCCGTCCGGGTCATTCCAGAAGCCGACCGGCATCGACGGCATCGGCGCGGTCAGCACCAGCTCGCCGACCTCACCGATCACGGGCCGGCCCGCCGGATCGAACGCCTCGACCTTCGCTCCGAGGCAGGCTCCCGAGATGATGCCGGCTCGCACCGGCAGCAGGGGGCACGGGCCGACAAAGCCGGTACATAGATCGGTGCCGCCGGAGAACGAGCCGAGGATGAGGTCACGCCCCGGCGTCGCCACGGCGTCATAGACCCAGACGAAACCCTCGGGCGGCAACGGTGACCCGGTCGACCCGACGCCGCGCAGCCGCGACAGGTCGTGCTCGGCTGCGGGCCGCAGGCCGGCCTTCATGCACGCCAGCAGATACGGAGCTCCGGTCCCGGCGTAAGTCACGCCCGCGTCCGCCACCAGCCGCCAGAGGGCGCCCGCGTCCGGATACACGGCACTGCCGTCGTAGAGCACCACGGTCGCACCGACCAGCAGGCCGCCAACCAGGTAGTTCCACATCATCCAGCCGGTCGTGGTGTACCAGAAGAACGTGTCGGCGTCGGTCAGGTCCTGGTGCAGGCTCAGCGCCTTGAGGTGCTCAAGAACGATTCCGCCATGGCTGTGCACGATCGGCTTGGGCAGCCCGGTCGTACCCGATGAATACAAAACCCACAACGGATGGGAACTAGGTACTTCCGCGAACTCAAGTTGTCCCGGCGGATCGTGTCCGGCGCTGGCCTCGGGCTGGCCAAGCTCGAGCCAGCGCAGCTCCGGCGCGCGAGAGTTGCCGGGCCCGACCTCGTTCCCAAGGTAATCCAGCATGATCACGGCCTGCAGGCTCGGCAGCTCCGCCGCGATCGCGGCAACCTCGGGTCGCCGGTCGAACTGCTTGCCGCCGTAGACGTAGCCGTCCACGGCCAGCAGCACCTTGGGTGAGATCTGGGCGAACCGGTCAATGACGCTATGCGCGCCGAAATCGGGCGAGCACGAGGTCCAGATCGCGCCCAGGCTCGCGGTCGCGAGCAGGGCGATCAGAGCCTCCGGCGAGTTCGGCACGTAGGCCGCGACCCGGTCGCCGAGCCCCACGCCGAGCGACCGCAGCCCGGCCGTGACCCTGGCGACCTCCCGGCTGAGCTCTGCGTAGGTGAGCTGCCCCGCCCGGCCGGTCTCGGCGCTGTAGCGTACGGCTACCCGGTCCGGATCCGATTGCGCCCGGCGCAGCGCGTTCCTGGCGTAATTGAGCGTGCCGCCCTCGAACCAGCGCGCGGCGGGCATCTGACCGGTGAGCACCGGGCCAGGTCCGCGCTCGCCGACAACGTCGAAGAACTCCCAGATGCGGCTCCAGAAGTCGGCAGGCTGATCAACCGACCACTGCCAGAGATCGTGATAGGAGTCGGCGGTGGCGTGTCCGCCATCTGCGAGCCAGCGGATGAATCGCGTGATCTCGGCACGCTCCGTGACCGCAGCCGACGGAGCCCAGAGGGTGGCACCGTAGTCGCGCCCGACCGCCGACATCCGGTCGTCGCCCACGCCTGCGCCCCCTAACCCTTCTTTACAACGGTCATCGTTGACTCGACTCTTATATACCAGTATGCGATCTCTGGCAGCCTAGACCCGTCCTCGGCCGCTTGGCGGTCTAGGCAACCGAATTAGCCTCCGCCTCCATTCACCCAGTGTGACTATGCCACGCAGATCGGGCTGGCCCCAGTGACCGCGCGCCTCGATGAGGAATTCACCCGCTTTGTGACGGCGCGGCTCGGGCCGCTGCGCCGGGTCGCCTACCTGCTATGCCAGGACTGGCAACGGGCCGATGACTTGGTGCAGATAGCGATCACCCGGCTGTATGTCCGTTGGGACCGGGCTCGGACGATGGACCATCCCGACGCGTACGCGCGCACGATCCTGGTGCGTGAGTTCCTCGGCGAGCAACGATCGGGCTGGGGGCGGCGGGTACTGGTGGGCGCGGCCATCCCCGACACGGCGGGACCGGTTCACGACAGCGACGCGGCGCTGGACATGCGGGCTGCCCTGGCGAGCCTGCCACCCAGGCAGCGAGCCACGATCGTGCTCCGCTTCTACTGCGACCTGAACGTCGAGCAGACCGCGCAACTGCTTGACTGCTCGCCCGGCACGGTCAAGAGCCAGACGGCCAAGGCCCTGGATGCGCTCAGGAACCGGCTGGGCCCGACTCCGCCGCAAGGCGTCCGGCCCGCCTCTGGCCCCGGCCGCGAGCCGCCGGATGCCTTCACCGGCCGCGCGTGGCCACCCGCCGTCCTTAACCGCGAGGCGCCCACTGGCTTTCCCCGCCACAGTGGGCCCTCCTCGTCCCCGGCTGCGAGGTGACCAGCATGGATGAGACTGCAGTGCGCGAACTGCTGCACGAGATAGCGGCCGACGACGCCCCGCCGTGCAGCGTCGATATAGCGCTGGCCCGAAGAAACGGCCGTCGGCACGGCCACCGGTATCGTCACTCCGCTCGGCGCCGCCGGTCCTGGGTGGCCCCGATAGCCGCGGCCGCGGCGGTTGCGTTGATCGCCGCGCTGTCGCTGGCCGTCGGACTCGGGCACCGCCAGGCAGCGTCCCCAAGCCCAGGGCGGCCGGCGCACCGCGTCCGCCCGCTGATGACGGTGCCGCGCGAGTTCAGCGCGCTGCAACCCTACGTGTCGTTCGGATGGCTGCCGCCTGGGTTCACTGCTGACGGACTCGCCGGATCCGACGACAGCCAGCCAACTGCCACCTGGGTCAGCCTGCAGGCCAGCACGCCGCTGTCCGACGGCCGGACGCTGATGCTGCGAGTAAATGCGGCGGGCCAGTGCACCGTGACCGGACCTGATCGGGTCACGAGCTGGGCCGGGCTCCTCCGCGAACGCCACCGGGGCGGGCAACCGGTCGCGCCGCCAACGTCTCAGGAATGGACGTATCCGCACGGACTGAGCTGCGCCGGGCCGATACTGCAGGCAGTTGCGCCGATCAACGCCAGCCCGGCCTATCGCGGCCCGCAGGGCCAGCTGATCTGGGAGTACGGCCGGGACGCCTGGGCCGAGCTGACGCCGTCCTTCAGCCCGTCGCTCAGCCACGCGAACGCGCCGACGGACGTGCACGGCTGGATTAACTATCCGCCTGATCCGCCGCTGCCCGCTCACCAGTCCCGCTCCGCCTGGACTCAGTCCGCGGCCAGCTACCAGGTACTGCGCAAGGTCGCCGGCCGGCTCAGGTTCGACCTGGCACCAGTCCACCCCGTGTATGGGTTCGCACTTACTGGCCTGCCGGTCAGTTGGGGCGCGGGCTACCCGACCAGCCTCTCCGCGCTGGACGGCCGCGTGGTCGGTAGTGGCTGGCAAGCCGGGCCCGCCGTAGACAACTCCGCACTCAGCATCTCGGTCTGGCCTGATGCGGGCCAGACACCGCTGAGCTGCAACCTCGTCTTCGGCCAGTCGCAGTACATCACCATCGACGGGGCCCAGGCCGTGCTGCGCACGATCGACCAGTCCTACAAGCACTGGCAGAAGCTCTGCATCCCGGACCTGAACGGCCTGCAAGTGCTGATCGAGCTGGATCTCAATACGCCTGGCACCAACGACACGCCACTGCCGGGCGGGCCTGAGGTCAGCAGCATACTGACGATCTTCAGCCACCTGCACTTGCTCGGAACGGACGTGCGGGCCTGGACGCCGCAGCCGTTGCGCTGATCTGCTAACCCGCCGGCTCCCGGTCAGCTCGACTGGCCGGGAGCCCTTTCTTGTCCGCTCTAGGCAACCGGTTGGGCATTGCCGAAGATTTAGCTAGTCATGAGTACTCACGCAGGGGCCGACGGTCCGCGGTGAGCACACCGCGCGACCAGGATTTCGCCGACTACGTCACGGGCAGACTGGGCACGCTACGGCGGCTCGCCTACCTGTTGTGCCAAGACCGCGACCGAACCGACGACCTAGTCCAGGCGGCCATCACCCGCTTGTACGTGCACTGGGGCCGGGCCCGCGCGGTCGAGCACATCGATGCCTACGCGCGGACCATCCTGGTCCGCGTCTACCTGAGCGAACGGCGGTCGGCCTGGGCGACGAAGGTAGACCTGAGCCGCGACCTGCCGGACAAGGCCGGTGCGGCCGACAATCGGGACGAAGCGCTCGACATGCGGGCGGCACTGGCCGCGCTGCCACCCCGGCAGCGGGCCACGCTCGTGCTCCGCTACTACTGCGACCTGAATGTCGAGCAGACCGCGGCGCAACTCGGCTGCTCGGTCGGCACGGTCAAGAGTCAGACGGCCAAGGGCCTGCGGGCGTTGCGCGTACGTCTTGGCTCGGGCGCCGCCGAGCCCGCCGACCCGGCCGACCCGGCCGATCCGCCACGACCAGAGCCAGCCCAGCGACCAGTACAGCCGCCAGCGGAGGTGCGCAGCAATGGATGAGAACGGCCTGCGAGCCCTGCTTGACCAGGTCTCAGATGACGAACTGCCGCCGGTTCGGGTCAACATCGAACTGGCCACCCGCAAGGGGCGGCGCAAGGTGCGCTGGCGCCACCGGTACCTGCCGAGCGCGGCCCCCCTTGCCGCAGCGGCGGCCGTTGCGCTCATCGTCGGCCTGCTCAGCGCGACCGGGGCCGACCTGCACCGCAATAATGCCTCCAGCCCGGGGGCGGCGCTGCCGACCGTGACCGACCAGTTCAGCGTGCTCGAGTCCGACGCTAGCTTCGGCTGGTTGCCGGCCGGTTTCTCGGCCAGCGGCCTGTCGAACCAGGAATCGCTGAATCCCGGCCAACTGACGCTGAACGCATCAGACGGCAAACGCGCGCTCATCGTGGTGCTCTTCGCGGCCGGGCAATGCGAGTTGCGACGCGAGCGTTTCCTGGGTTCCGGTCTGTCCTGTAACGGCCCGAGCACTGGATGGTCCGGGTTCTTCACAGTGAAGGGCCCGGCGGCCGATGTAAACGGGAGCCCCGCCTACTGGGGTACGGACCGTACATGGCTGTTTTGGGAGTACGGGCAGGATGCGTGGGCCTTTGTGACGCCGGAGCCGCGCTGCCCCCGCTCGGGCGACCGCCCATGCGCAGCCGCGCCGGTGAGCTGGACCGGGAGGTCGGCCTCAGGCAAGAGCCCTGCCATCTATCCGTCGCCAGCGACACAGGCGATCATGTACCACGTCGCGCAGCGAATCCAGTACGGCGATAACTCGCAGGTCCGCTACGGCTTCACCATCACGGGGCTGCCCGAGTCCTGGCTCGTCCCCCGGTCCGTGACGATCAACAACGTTGCCTGGATCGACGGCGTGCTGGTGAACGTGGCCTGGGAAGCAGGCCCGAAAATGGACCCGCCCCCGCTCAGTATCACCGTGGAGCCAACCGGCCTGAGTCGCAACGCCTGCGCCGCCGTCCTCAGCAGCACTATCGGATACCCCTCCCACCGCTATGGCCACGTCATGATCGACGGCGTCCGGGCGCTGGTCAGTGTCCAGGGGACCGGCGCGAACGTGGACACGCACGTCGAAGCAGAGACCGTGTGCACACATGTCGACGGCTTGTGGGTCGAGATCGGGCTCGACCTCAGCACTCAGATCTGGCCATTCATCCCGCTTCCGGGGGGCGGACAGGTTGGGGACATGCAGACGCTGGTGAGTCATCTGCACCTCCTCGGACCCGATCTAGCCCGCTGGGCCACGAGCCCGATCGGCTCCGGTCAGGCGGCTGGCTGAGCTGGACTGCCGCGCAATCGCCGGTTATCGGCCGGCTGGCACCCTGGTCAGCCGGTCGATGATCGAGATCACGTGCTCGGTCTCCGACAGGTCGGTCAGCACCACGTCGGCCCCGGCCTCCCGCAGCTCGGCCGCCGTGTCGCGGCCGGTGGCGACCGCGATGCAGCGTGCTCCGCCGATATTGGCGGCCTCCACGTCGCGGCAGGCGTCGGCGATGTAGACGCTGGCGTCCGGGCCGAATCCAGCGCCATACTTCTCGGCCGCCCGGCTCCTGGACATCATCAGCAGCGAGCCGCGCGGGTAGGCATCCGAGCCGTAACCGCCGATCTCCAGATCGAAGAACCGGTCCAGGCCGAAGACCTTGAGTTTGGCCGCGGCATTCGGACGGATCGAGCCGGTCAGCACCGACTGGACCACGCCCGGCAGCGCGGCCGCCGCGGTGACTGCGGCCCGAGCGCCTGGCATCAGCCTTCCCGCCTGCCGCATCTGCTCCTGGCGCCCGTCGAAGGCGGTCTCCAGCTCCCAGCAGTACCTGGCCAGCAGTTCGGCATCGGCGACCTCGTTGTCCCCGACCCGAACATCATTGAGGGCGAGCGACTCGAAGAAGATCTCCGAGTCGCTCCGGCCTGCCAGCTGGGGCAGGCTCACGAGAGGACGACCGGTGACCCGGCGGAAGGCGTCGGCGTAGGCATCGCGCGCGACCCGGCCGACGTCCACCAGGGTCAGGTCGATATTCCACAGGACAAGGCGGTCGATGGCTCCCATGGGCACACCTCCGGCGCGGGCAGGCAATGCGTACGGGCGTTCAGCCGCGCAAAGTACGTCCCGTGCGCCCGCTGGCCGCGGGTAAAACCAGCGCTTCCAGCGAGAGTACCCGCCACACCGGACAACTAGCCCAATTTGGCCGAAGATTCACGCGCCGTGCCAGCTGCATTTCATGATCATGGAGTGTTTGGGCTCCGACAGCGCCCGAACACTACATGATCATGAGATCAGGATCAGCCCATGTGCGGGTAGCGGTAGTCGACCGGAGGAACGAATGTCTCCTTGATCGTGCGGGCGCTCACCCAGCGGATCAGGTTGAAGACCGAGCCGGCCTTGTCGTTGGTACCACTGGCCCGGGCGCCGCCGAATGGCTGCTGGCCAACTACGGCCCCGGTGGGCTTGTCGTTGATGTAGAAGTTGCCTGCCGAGAACCGCAGCACGTCCGACGCGTGCGCGATCGCCGCCCGGTCCTGCGCGATGACCGAGCCGGTCAGCGCGTAGGGGGCGATGTCGGCCGCCTGCGCGAGCACCGCCTCGTAGTCGGAGTCCTCGTACACGTACACGCCGAGGATCGGCCCGAAGTATTCGGTGGTGAATACCTCGTCGGTCGGGTCCGAGGACACCAGCACGGTGGGCTGCACGAAGTAGCCCTCTTCGTCGGAGGTGTTGCCGCCGGTCAGGACGCTGATGGCGGGCCGGTTCCTGGCCCGGTCGAGCGCGTCCACCTGCTTGCGGTAGGCCCGGTCATCGATTACCGCGCCCATGAACGTCGACAGGTCGGCGGCAACGTCACCCACGGTCAGCGACTCCACGGTGCCGACGAACTGGTCCCGCAGCCGGTCCCAGACGCTGCGCGGGATGTAGCTGCGGGACGCCGCCGAGCACTTCTGGCCCTGGTACTCGAACGCGCCCCTGATCAGCGCGGTCGAGAGCACCTCCGGGTCGGCGGACGGGTGAGCGATCACGAAGTCCTTGCCGCCGGTCTCGCCCACTACCCGCGGGTAGCCGCGGTAGCCGGAAATGTTCGCTCCCACCGTGCGCCACAGGTGCTGGAAAGTTGCAGTCGACCCGGTGAAGTGGATCCCGGCCAGGTCGGGATGGGTCAGGGCTACGTTTGACACCGCCTGGCCGTAGCCGGTCACCATGTTGATCACGCCTGGGGGCAGCCCGGCCGCCTCCAGCAGCCGCATGAGGTAGTGCGCGGCGAGTTGCTGGGTGGGCGAAGGCTTCCAGACAACCACGTTGCCCATAAGGGCGACCGACGTGGGCAGGTTGCCGGCGATCGCGGTGAAGTTGAACGGGGTAATGGCCACCACGAAGCCCTCGAGCGGCCGGTACTCCATCCGGTTCCAGACGCCGGGCGACGAGAACGGCTGCTCGGAAAGCAGCCGCCGGGCGTAGTAGACGTTGAACCTGAGAAAGTCGATCAGCTCGCACGCCGAGTCGATCTCCGCCTGATACGCCGACTTCGACTGGCCAAGGACCGTCGCGGCATTCAGAGTCTGCCGCCACGGCCCGGCCAGCAGGTCAGCCGCCTTCAGGAAGATCGCCGCCCGGTCGTCGAAGGACAACGCCCGCCAGCCGGGCGCGGCCGTCCGCGCCGCCTCGATCGCAGCCGCGACATCGGCGTCGGTAGCCTCGTTCAGCTGGCCGAGCACGTGCCGGCGGTTGTGGGGCTGGACCACCTCGACCGCCGTGCCGCCGGCCATGCGCCGCTGGCCGCCGACTGTGATCGTGAGTTCGACTCGCTCGCCAGCCAGATCCTTAATCTTTTCCTCCAGCGCGGCACGCTCGGCGCTGCCGGGAGCGTATGCCTTGATCGGCTCATTAGCCGGAAACGGGACATTAGTCACTGAGTCCATCTCGCAACGCTCCCTGCTGCTCCCGACATCGACGGCGGAATCCCATCGTGCCATGACCGCGGCCCTCCAGCCGAATCCTGGGCAACGGGCCCCGGAGTCCGACAAATGCCCAGTTCAGGCGATCAGGTCCGCGATCTCCTGCGTGGCATACCACTGCAGCTCATAGCCCTCCGCCCCGTCGACCGCGAACTTGGCGTCCTCGTCACCGGCGTCGGCCGCATGCAGCGCCGCTACGGCCGCTGCGATCTCGCTCGCTGCGGTCGCATCATCGACGTGAACAGACGCCATGTCACGCAACTGCACCGGCCGGGCGATCTGCACCAGGGCGGGCTCGTCGAACCCCCCGCCGCCCGTCGCCGTGACGGTGCCCGAGGGCCCGTCGGGTAGCTCGGCGGCCAGCACGACCCGGCGCGTGGGCGCAGCTGGATTGGCGGCAAGGAGGCGGAGCGACTTGCGCGCGGCGTACATCATCGCCACGTACTCGAGTTCCTCCATGTCGCCGCTGGAGTACCACTCCCGAAGTGCGGGCGTGACGGCAAACCCCGCCACCGGGGCCGGGCCGATTTCGCCGGTGTCCAGCAGCTCAGCTAATGCCGAGAGAGTCGAGGGCAGGTATACGCGCAATGTGATGTCCCGCAGCGCAGCGAATGTGCTCCTGAGTGTGCCAGCCTTCGCGCACTTGAGTCAGCCATTCTGTCGGGCTTCGGCGCGTCGGCCGGCCTCCCGCGCCATGACGTCCTCTTCAGGCACTACATCCCGCCGCGCCTGCTCGGGCACGATGTCTCGCCGGGCCGGCTGCTGCACTGACCGCCCGCTGAGCCGGCGCGGCTGCGGGGAGGCAGCCAGCGCCGAGACAACCGCACTGACGGCCGCCTCCACCGACTCGTGCTCCCAGACCCGCACGACGCTCCACCCGGCGGCCGTGAGCGCGGCATCGGCGGCGCGGTCGCGCTCGACGTTGCGCTCTAGCTTCGGTCGCCAGTACCAGGTGTTGTTCGCCGGCTGGCTACCGTGCTGCGGGCAGCAGTGCCAGAAGCAGCCGTCCACGAAGACCGCCACTCGCCGGGCCGTGAACGCGATATCCGGCCGTACGCGCGCGCCCGTCAGATCCAGCCGGTAGTCCTTGCGATACCGGAAGCCCTGCCGATGCAACTCGCGGCGCAGCGCGACCTCCGGCTTGGTGTCGGTACGCCGATTTGCGCGCATATTGGCGGACCGGCCGGGACTGGCCGGGTGCGGATAATCGGGCACACCCGTCAGGCTATGGCGTGGACAACCTTCAATTCCACGGAACGGGGTCGCTCCCGGCCACACCAGATCCGCCGGCTAGCCCGCTACTCTGCCGGCCCGCTGCTAGCCAGCCCGAGCAATTCCGTCACTCGCCGAAGGGTCGTGGCCGCGTCCGTGTGGAGGATGCCGGTAAAGCCGGCCCGCTCGGCGGCTGCGATGTTGCCCTCGATGTCATCGATGAACACGCACTCGTCCGGGTCGAGCCCGAGCAGGCCGGCTGTGTGCCGGAATATCCGCTCCTCGGGTTTGCGCATGCCGACCTCGCCCGAGATGACGACCACGTCGAACATGTCGGGGAAGATCTCGCGCGGGTAGTCGCCGCCGCCCCACGAGTTCGACAGCAACCCGGTCGGGACGCCTTCGGCGTGCAGTCGGCGGAACAGGTCGAGCATGGACTCGTCCAGGACAGTCCCGGCGAACATCCGGGCTAGCAGGCCCTCGCCCGGCACCGGGCCGCCGTCCAAGAGAACCAGCTGGCTCGCCAGCATCTCCTCGAACTCGGTGTGCGAGGACTCACCTCGTTCCAGCGCGTGTATCGGGTTGACGCCCTGCTCGGACTCGTACGCCTCCAGTACCCACTCGCGCATGACGGCGCGGTAGCTAGCCGGGTCAATGCTGTCCGCTACGAGCCAGGCGTTGACGGTCTCGACGATGGGGTTGGTCATGACGCCACCCCAGTCGGTAATTACTCCACGCAATTGCACAGCCCCGATGGTAGGTCCCAGCCACATCATTTGCCCACCTTGGGTGGTTACGGCGCCGTGCAACACCCGGTCCCGCCGACTCGGCACGTCTGCTGTTGGCTCGGGGGGCCGACCCCCCGTACCCCCCGCTGCTGGCAGAATCGCCGCATGACACGCGTGGCAGTGGTGACCGGGGCAAGTAGCGGCATCGGAGCGGCGACTGCGACCAGGCTGGCCGAGGCCGGCTATCGGGTCGTGCTCACCGCCCGGCGCGTGGACCGGCTCGAGGAAGTGGCCAAACAGATCGCGGCCGCCGGCGGCGCGGCCGATGTGCGCCAGCTGGACGTCACTGACCGGCCCGCCGTGGACGCGCTGGCCGAGTCGCTTGACCGCTGCGACGTCCTTGTCGCGAACGCGGGCGGCGCGATCGGAGCCGACTCCATCGCCGAAGGCTCCCCGGCCGACTGGCAGGCCATGTACGACGTGAACGTGCTTGGCACGCTGCACTCGGTCCAGGCGTTGTTGCCCAAGCTGATCGCCAGCGGCGCGGGCACGATCGTGCTGATGTCCTCCACCGCGGCATTTGTGGCCTACGAGGGCGGCGGCGGCTACGTCGCGGCCAAGCACGGCACGCATGCGATTGCCGCGACGCTACGGCTTGAGCTGTACGACAAGCCGGTCCGGGTGATCGAGATCGCGCCAGGGATGGTGAAGACCGCGGAGTTCGCGGTGAACCGCTACCGCGGCGACGCCGACAGGGCGGCCGCGGTCTACGCCGGGGTTAAGGAGCCGCTAACCGACGCCGACGTCGCCGACGCGGTCGCCTGGGCCGTGACCAGGCCAGCCCACGTCAACGTCGACCTGATGGTGTTGCGGCCCCGCGCCCAGGCCGCCCAGCACAAGGTCTACCGCGAGCAGTAGCCGCGCTTGCAGACCGCGATGGGGCAAGATGGCTCCATGGCTCGCGCTGGGAGCCCGGCAGCTCTGCCGGTCATCGACGTGGCCCCGCTCCTCGACGGCAATCAGGCTGCAGCAACGGCTGCGGTTGCGGCGCAGATCCAGACGGCCTGCCGGGACCGGGGCTTTTTCTACGTGACCGGTCATGGAGTGCCGGCTGGTTTGCTCGCCGACCTGGCTGATGCGAGCCAGCAGTTCTTCGCGCTGCCGCTGGCGGACAAGCTGGAGATCGCCATGGACCGCGGCGGCCGAGCCTGGCGAGGCTACTTCCCGGTTGGAGCCGAGCTCACCTCGGGGCAACCGGACCAGAAGGAAGGCCTGTACTTCGGCACCGAACTGGCGGCCGATGATCCACGAGTGCTGGCCGGCCTCCCGTTGCACGGCCGCAACTTGTTTCCGCGGCAGGTCCCCAGGCTGGGGCCGCTGGTGCTGGCCTACCTTGACGCACTGACCACCGCCGGCCAGGCCGTGCTGGCTGGTGTGGCACTGAGCCTCGGGCTGGACGCCGGTTACTTCGCCGCCGGTTACACCGCGGACCCGACGATCTTGTTCCGGATCTTCTGCTATCCGCCGTCGCGACCGCAGGATGAGAGCTGGGGCGTGGGCGAGCACACCGACTACGGACTGATCACGCTGCTCGCCCAGGACGACAGCGGCGGGCTGCAAGTCGCGGCGCCCGAAGGCTGGGTCGACGCTCCGCCGATTGCGGGGACACTGGTCTGCAACATCGGCGACATGCTCGACCGCCTGACCGGCGGCTGGTACAAGTCCACCCCGCACCGGGTCCGCAACGTGAGCGGCCACTCCCGGTTGTCGTTCCCTTTCTTCCTGGATCCGGGTTTCGCCGCCGAAGTCCCGCCGTTGCCTGATCGCGCCGCCGCAGCAGCCGACGGTCGTCGCCGGTGGGATGGCCAGGACCTCCGAGCGTTCACGGGCACCTATGGCGATTACCTGCTCGGCAAGGTATCCAAAGTGTTCCCGCAGCTCAGCCGGGACGCGCTGGCCTGATCGCGGGAGCTGCGCCTGAGCACAAGGTCTACCGCAGCGGTAACCACCGGCGGCAGACCTTGTGCTGGCTCCGAGCTCAGCCTTCGGCCCACATCTCTGCCGTGCTGCCGTAGCACGGCTCGATCACGACCGGCCGGTCCCGGCCGAGAACGTCCAAGCACATGTCGCTGTTGAAACCGCCAACGAACCCGGAGTCGATCTGGCCGTCGGGCAGCGGGAAGTACTCCTCGTCCCCGTTCCCGCAGTCGGCCAGCACCACCGGCGCTCCCGGCTTGAAGTAAGAGGACTCCGTGACCTCGACGCACATGCCGTCGTGCTGCGTCCCCGTGGCCACGAAGAAGATCCCAGGGGCGATCGCCACGTAATCCGCGTCCGAGAAGATCGACCAGAGCTGCGCGTCGCTGCCGTCGCAGGGTTGCGCTTCCAGTTTCGTCCCGGACTTCCTGCTGTTGTGCGGATCGGTCAGGCACAGCCCGCCGACGCCCGACAGCACCGGCCCGGCCGGCAGCGTGAAGGCCTCGTTCAGCTCGTAGCCGCAGGCGAGCATGTTCACCTGAGTGCCATCGTGGGTGCTGCTGCGCGGGTCGTTCAGGCACAGCCCGGAGGCGGGGTTGTACAGCCACCACTGGCCTTCCTGCAGCGACCAGCTCTGGCTTCCGGCTCCCGAGCACGGCTCGAGCCGGAGGTGCTGCCCGTCCCGTGGCCCGACAATCGTCGCGCACTTGTCGTGGATGACCAGCGTGCCGCTGCTGTCAGGGACAGCGTCGGGCCGGTAGGTCCATTGCTCGGCAGCGCTGCGATCGCATTTCCAGAGCTCCACCTTCGTGCCGTTCGCGGCCTTGTCGCCGGCGTCGTACAGGCACATGTCATCCTTGGTGTTCCCGTTCACGTCCAGCGTGACCGGGCCGGTCGCGCGGTGGTATGCGACGCGCAGGCTGCCGATGGCAACGAGGTCGAAGGACACCGAATCGATCGCGCCCGTTCCGTCCGTAGCGGTCACGGTGACCTTGCTCGTGGCCGGTTTGGCCGGGAGCCGGCCCGAGATGAGCCCCGTGGCCGGGTTGATGACGAGCCCGACCGGCAGGCCGACGGCGGAGAACTCCAGCTGCTGACCCGACGCTGAATCCACGGCGCTGATCGGCAGCCGCAGCACCTGCCCCGCCTCTGCGCTTTGCGTGCCAGGGTCGACCACCGTGATGGTGTCCCCGGTCGCGGTGCTCGCGAAGGCGGCGGTGCCGTCCGGGGTGCCCCAGCCGGTGGGCCCGTTATAGGTCGTGCCCGGGTAGTCGTCCGCGGCGTTGCACAGGTAGGCAGGCTGGCAGGACCCATTACGCCCGCTGGTGACCGGGTACAGGTCCGCCGAATGCCCAGGCTGGTAGAGGTAGGACGCCGGGTAGGTGCCCGGCTGAGGCGGACCGGCCAGCGCGTACACCGCCGCGATGATCGGCGAGGCCACGCTCGTGCCGCCCACGGCATCCCAGTCCAGCTTCTGGCCCGCTTCTGGGTAGCTGTCGTAGAACCAGACCGGGGTGTTGGGGTCAGCGACCGCCGACACGTCGTTGTCGGTGCGGTTCAGGCAACCGGTGGCCGCATTGTCATCCATGGTCTGCCAGGCCGGCTTGGCCCCGGCATCCGGGTCGAATGCGCAGCCAGAACCGGTGCCTTCCTCCTCACTGGGGGTTCCCCACGCCGTCTCGCGCCAACCCCTAGCGGTGCCTGGCGCAGGCACCAGTGTCGTGCCGCCGACAGCCGTTACCAGCTGGCTCGAGGCCGGGTAGTACGTGCCGTTGTACCCGTAGTCCCCGGCGGCGACGGTGATTGCCACGCCCGGATGGTTGAAGTAGCGGTCGTAGGAGACGTTGCCGGCGCCACCCCAGCTGTCGTTGACGAACTTGGCGCCGAGCCTGACTGCGCTGTCCTCGGCAACCGCCAGGGCAGAGATGGCAGGCGAGTCCGCCTCCACCAGCAGGATGTGGCAGAGCGGGCAGATGGCCGTCACCATCTCCATGTCGACAGACTCTTCGATCTCCCATTCGCCGTAGGGGTCGACGCCTGGCAGTGGACGCGGTGCGCCGTTCTGGTTCACCACGGTCACGCAGCCGGCCCCGGTAGCCTGATCGCAGGCGGTCAGGCCCCACTGCTTCCTGTACACCGCCAGATCGGCCACGGCGTCCGGGTCGTTGTAAGCGTCTACTACCGCGACAGTCTCGCCGCCGCCGCGCGTGGCGGAGTCGGCGGTCAGCTGGTAAGCACTCTGCAGATCGGCCGGATCGTAGATTTCCGGATTGGGCAGGTCAGGGCGCACGCCCCCGCGTTGACCACTCGGCAAGAGGGCCATGCAGGCCATCTGGCCGGGAACGGTCGGA
>JASHUG010000001.1 GCA_030040155.1 Streptosporangiaceae bacterium
ATGAACGCGTCCTTGCCGCCGCACTCGGCCACGAGCGGCGTGAGGTTGGTCGCGCAGGCCGCCATCACTTTCTTGGCCGTCGCCGCGGATCCCGTGAACGCGATCTTGTTGACCGCGCTGCGGGCGAGGTAGTCCCCGGTCTGCCCCATGCCCGTGACCAGCTGCAGCACCGGCTGCTCGGGCACGACTTCGGCAAATGAGCTGACCAGCCAGCCGCCAACCGCCGGGGTCAGCTCGCTTGGCTTGAAGACGACCGCGTTCCCGGCTGCCAGGGCGTAAGCAATCGAGCCCATCGGGGTGAAGACCGGGTAGTTCCACGGCCCGATCACGCCGATGACGCCGAGCGGCTGGTACTCGAGCGTCGCTGCCTGGTTCAGGGCCACGAGGCCGCTGCGGACCCGGCGCGGCCCGAGGACCTTGCGAGCGTTCCTGGCCGCCCAGTCGATGTGGATGACGGCCAGCAGGATCTCCAGCTGCGCGTCGCCCAGTGGCTTGCCGGTCTCGGTGTGGACCAGCTCGGACAGTCGGCCAATGTACCGCGTCAGGTGTGACTTCCAGGCCTGCAGCCGCTGCTGGCGGCCCTTCCAGCCCAGGCCAGCCCACCATTGTGCCGCCTCCTGAGCTCGCTCGACGGCGTCGTCAACGTCCTGCTCGCCATAGCTGGGGAAGGTCGCGATCACCTCGGACGTTGCCGGGTTGAGAGTGTCGAAAGTCTCGGTAGACCGCAGGTGGCCTTGAGTACCAGAATGTCCGGGAGTCCCAAGAGTGGCCGTCATAACCCCTGCACCACCATTTCTACCTAAATTTACGTTAATTCCATGAAGCGAACGTCCGCACGGCGCCGACCGGTCGGAAGCTCTGAGTCAGTAAACCACCGGCTGGCCTGGGTGTTGCCCGTCAGGTACGTTTGTTCTTCACTTCTGCACCAGGAGCCTCACGTGCTAAATCCAGCCTCTCCCGACGACCGTCGGTGGCTGCGTGAGGCGATCGAGCTTTCTCGCCTCTGTCCGCCGTCGCCCTCGGCGTTCTCCGTCGGAGCCGTCGTCGTGGCGGCCGATGGCAGCCCGCTCGCGGCCGGATATTCCAGGGAACGCGACCCGGCCGATCATGCCGAGGAGGTGGCCCTGGCCAGGATCGCGGAGTCGGGCCTGGACCAGTTCCTGACCGGTGCCACGTTGTACAGCTCGCTCGAACCCTGCGCGGCCAGGGCGTCGCGGCCGTTGCCCTGCGCCAGCCTGATTATCGCCAGCGGCGTCAGGCGGGTGGTGATCGCCTGGCGCGAGCCGCCGATCTTCGTGCCCGGCGGCGGCGCCGTCGTGCTGCGGAAGGCGGGTGTGCAGGTCGACGTCATACCGGAACTCGCGGCGGCGGCAAAGGCAGTAAACGCGCACCTGCTGCGCGGCTAGTCGGCGGGCCGGGCGAGCCAAGCGGCCCTGCACTATGCGCGCTTCTTACCGCGGTACCGGTCGCCTCGGACCATTGCAGCACCGCTGCACACCCGGAGCGCAACTTGGGAATTACACGACTGTACTTCTATCGGTTGCGACCTATATCAGGTGTCGCTACGCTTGACAGCGGCGTGCGGCCGGCGCTACGCGGCGCGCACTGACCTGAGGATTTGGGGCGTTCCGCATTCCTGGCGGAAGCCGTGTGGCCGTTCCAGCCACGCCAAGTAGTCACGCAGCGCCGCGTGCTGAGGCGCGGTAGTCGCGGCAGCAAGTCGGCGATTGGCAGCAAATGAGCGCAAAGCGTGGTGGGCGTGGCCGCGGCCAGCAGCAATCGTCGGCTCAGGTACCCGTGATCCGTCCGTGGCTCTGGTTCCGGCTCGAGCCGGGCGGGCGTTCACCAGCGGAAGAGGAGTTCCTAAGCCTGCCATCGGTCGGCCAGGCCGGCCTTGCTGCGGCGATCATGCGCTACCGTCGCGGCGAGACGCGTCCCGGTGACGTCAAGCCAGTGTCCGACGGCATCCTGGAGATCCGCCACAGGGTGGACACCGTGCGATTCCGCGTGCTGTTTATCCCATGGGGCCGGTGCTGCGTCGGGCTGACCGCGTTCTGCAAGAAGGAGCCGAGAACGCCGAAGCCTGACCTCGACACAGCTCGGCAGCGAGCCAAGCGGTGGCGGAGACTGAACGGCAACGAGCCGGAGGAGTGATCATGAGGTCTCGGCGCTATGGATTCCCTGTTGGTAGGAACCTCAATTCTGTGGGTACTATCGGTTAGAACCTATATCCTGCCTGGATTAGCTCCTAGCGTCCTCAGGGCAGATGGGGAGCCTGGAATGAGCAGCAAGGTGGAGATGTCAGCCGGCGGAGGATTTCAGGACGAGTTTGAAGCAACCCTGAACGAAGCGTCGCAGGATCCTGCGTTCCGCGCCGCATATGAAGATGCCCTGGAACGGCACAGCATCCTGGACAGGCTCGTAGGGCTCCGGCGCGCGCGGCAACTGTCCCAGGCAGCCATTGCCGCCAGAATGGGCGTCCGCCAGCCAACTGTCTCAGGTTTCGAGACCGAGGACAGTGACCCGCGGCTCTCAACGCTCCAGCGCTATGCACGCGCTGTCGAGGCAAGGTTGCGTCTTGTGCTGACGGTACCCGCTCACTGCGACTGGGTCTCGCCGAGCACGTTTACTTACTCGAGCGCCAGCCTGACCGGTACCAGGAGTGCGAGCGCCAGGGAGAGCAACCTCGCCGAAGCATGGCGGGAAGAGGCACAGGCAGAGCGGAGCCGTGACCGATGGGCGGCGTCGGCATGACCGCGTCGGCAGACATTACTGAAGCCCAGCGGCGGGCAGCCAGAGTGGCTGCCAGCACCGACATCCGCGATGTCCGCCTCCTCAAGAGCTGCGCCGAGATCACCGGCTTGCCCGCGGCTGACTCGACGCTCATCTATGACCTCAACTCCGGGGCGAAAGTAGAATACGAACCCGGCAGCGAGGCATTCGTTGTCAGGAGCAGCTACAGCCTCTCGATCATGCCCGCGACAGACGCGGCAAGAGCTCCCAGGGATAGCCCGGAAGTCATCGCGAAGATCGAATTCGAGCATGCTGCGCTGTTCGTCTTCAGCCTGGCCGAGGGAGATCATCCGCCCACCGCCGAGGAGCTTTCAGCGTACGCGGTGACTACCGGACAGTTCGCCCTGCACCCCTACGCGCGCCAGTACATCTACGACGTGACGGGGCGACTGGGGTTGCCGCCGCTGACCGTCGGCGTGATGACGTTGCCCGCGGCGGAGCCTGCCCTGCAAGAGCATGTCAAACCCCGCAAGGAGAAGGTGTAACCAGCACGCTCGGCGGTTCGTGTCGACGATTATCAAGGCGGGTTGCCGTCATCGGGCTCGGAGCCGAGTTGTTTTCTTCGGCTTCTACTGCCTGGCAGGCGTAGCTGCGCTGAAGCATTCCATGAGCGCGGCTAGTCGGCGGGCCGGGCGAGCCGGTATACGACGCTGTGACGGAGCGGATTTCCCTCGGGAATTCGCGGATGCTCAAAATACGCGTACTGGGTTAGCCCGATACGCCGCATGACCGCTTGCGACGGCTCGTTCGCCACGGCAGCCATGGACCAGATCTCGGGCAGTCCGAGACCGCCGAACGCAACATTCAGCGCCGCCCTCGCCGCCTCGGTGGCGTAGCCGTGGTGCCAGGCCTTCCGCGCGAGCCGCCAGCCGACCTCCATCCCGCCCGCGCCGGGGACGCCGGCCGGCATCGGGTTCAGCCCGGTGAATCCGATGAACTCGCCAGTATCTGTGATCTCGAGCGCCCAGAGGCCGAAGCCCTGCTGGTCGAAAAGCTCCTCGAGTCTGGCCACGAGAGCGTCGCTGCCCGCCCGGTCCAGGGTCGCGGGGAAGTACTGCATGGTCTCGGGATCGCCGTTCAGCTCCGCGAACGGCTCCTTGTCTGATTCCTGCCACCGCCGCATGATCAGGCGTTCGGTCCGGAGGCTGTCGTACTGGGGCGCCATCGTCTGTCTCTCCGCGTGTCGTTAGGGCGGCGGTCGTGTGGGTCCAGCGCTCAGAACAGGCGCAGGGCGCCGTCGTCGGTACCGCGCATCGATTCGTAGTCCAGCGTGACGCACCGGATGCCACGGTCTTGCGCGAGGACTCGCGCCTGGGGCCTGATCTCCTGCGCGGCGAACAGCCCCCGAACCGGCGCGAGCAGGGGATCGCGGTTCAGCAGTTCCAGATAACGGGTGAGCTGCTCGACTCCGTCGATCTCGCCGCGCCGCTTGACCTCGATCGCGACGCTGACGCCTGCATCGTCGCGGCACATGAGGTCAACAGGCCCGATCGCGGTGGGGTACTCGCGCCGGACCAGCCGCCATCCGTCGCCGAGCACGTGCAGCTGCGCCGCGAGCAACTCCTGCAGGTGCGACTCCACTCCGTCCTTGACCAGGCCAGGATCGATCCCGAGGTCGAAGGAGGAGTCGCTGACGATCTGCTCGATCTCGATGGTCAGCGTCTCGCCTGCCTTGCCGGTGACCACCCAGCTGCCGGGGGACTCGGCCAGCCGGCATGGCGGCGACATCCAGTTCAGGGGCTTGTAGGAGCCCGTGTCGCTATGAATCGCGACGCTGCCGTCGGCCTTGATCATGATGAGCCGAGTGGCTAGCGGTAGATGCGCTGCAAGTCGTCCCGCGTAATCGACGGAGCACCGCGCAATGACGACCCGCACGGACGTGAGTTTATCCGCTTGGTCATTGTTCGCTCGCTGGATCCGGATAGGCCGCGCGGTACGCCGTCGCCGGGGCCAGGATTTCCGCGGGATCTGGCGGGGTGATGTCGACGGCCAGGCCGAAGTCCCACAGCTCAGTTACCGACCAGATGCGGTTGGCGGCTGGCGCCATAGGTTCGGAGAGCACGGCGATGCGGCGGGCCCGGCCCGCCTCATCCAGCCAAACCTCGGCCGGAAGCCGGCTGAGCGAGCGGTAAGGCCCGGACGGCACGCTCACGCCGGCGGGAAGCGCCGCATCTGCTCGCGCCAGGTCGACGGTGAGCCGGTAGTGCGTCGTCGGCACGCCGCGGATGGTATCGGGTCCGAGGTCGGTGACGTCCTGGTTGGCTCCCGCGAGCGCATCCAGCGGCCAGAGCGGGTCATTAGGTTCGCGCGGCCCGGCGGGGTCGGTCAGCGCGAAGGACGTCCAATGCCTACCGACGCGGATGTACACGGTCGCACCGTCGTAAACGTTCTCGTGAGGCTCCATGCCCCCGGGCTCTTCCGCCTTGCCAGCCTGCTCGAGCTCTGTCGCGAAGCGCTGGGTAAGGCCGTCGGTGAACATCACCGCCTGCGACACGACGGCGCGGCGCGCCTTGAGGTCAGCCACCCCCTCGCAGCGCCGGTCGGGCGACTCGGGGATGGGCGAGCCCGTCGACCAGGCCGCGAATAGCCTGGCCGTTCCGGCTGCAAGTGTGCGGGCGGCCGCGGTCGCCAGCCGGTCGGCAATGGGCTCGGGCGCTGCTAACACGGGATCAGGATAATTCGGCAGCATCGCTGAAGTGGCAGGCCGGGCGTTAAGAACATGAGGTCTGAGTTCGTGCCGGCCGCCTGGCCGACAACAGCGGTATCGCGGCGATCTTCTCGTTGGTCAGGTCTTCCCAGCGGACACGGGCCGGCTCCCGCTGGCCGTGCAACGGGCGGCAGTCGATGACGCGCTCGGGCGTGACGATGAGGTCGACGAGCACGTCGTGGGCGGTCAGCGGGATCGTCCCGGTGGGTTGCACCTGTATCTCGTGGACCGTGGTGACGCTCAACGTGCGAGGTCCGATCAGGCCAGCCGCGGTCGCCAGTGCGAATTCCAGGTCGGCGAACCCGCCGCCCTTGCCCATGCGCGCGCCGTCTTCGCTGACGGCCACGCTGCCCATCACGACAAGGTCCACTTCGGGCAGCTCGGCCAGCGCTACCTGCCGGGCCGAGCGAGCCGCTCCGCTGATCGACGCGGCCTTGCGCGGCGGCTCGCTGAGGTGATCTGGATCGAGCGCGAAGAACGGCTCGTTCGCGGCCAGCCGCGGCACGGCCATGTATACCGTCTTGCCGTCTTCGAGCGCGCGCTGGCGCACCGGCAGTTGGGCCGAGTCGGGATTTGCCTTGAGGGTGCGGGCTGCCTGCCACCCGGGCAGTCCGCGGAGCCGGTCGGCTGCGGCCTCGGCCCCAGTGAAGTTCGGGATGCGGCCCGCCGCGCCGGGGAAGCGGGCGACCCGCGCCGCGGTCATGGCCGCCCAGACTTCTTCCCTGAGGGCGGCCTTAGCCGTCAGCACGTCGGCGGGGCCGCCAGCGTCGCGGTCATGACGCGGCACCGGATGGGGCATGGATCCATCCTGCCCGCACCGTCGCGCTCACGCCTGACGATTGGCGCTCGGCGCCAGGTCTCGCACGGAGCGGCTGATCAAGGGCGGAGAGGTCGAGGTAGGAGAGACGGCTAATGCCGGAGTCTGGTCTGAGAAGAGGACTGCCAGAGGGCCAGGTCGACGCTGTCTGCGGCTCGTGCGCGGAAGTTTGTCATGGTTTGAGCAAAAAACTTGGATGGCCTACGACGAGCTGGGGGAGAGGTCGCCGAGGAGTTCCCTGGCCCACTTCATCCGCTCGCGGGCGGCCTCCGGGTGGTCACCGAACTCCTGGGCCATGTGGCTGACGCAGCCGGCCTCGCCGAGCTGCCCCAGGGTGCGGCTGATCGCGTCCTTAACAGCCTCGACGCTGAGTGCATCTGATCGCTGCAGCGCGGACGCGAACAGTGCCTCACAACGCGAGTCGGACGTGTTCTGCCGGACCATGACCGGCCTCCATTCGGTGTTCAGAGCCCTCGCCCTGGACGAGATCGGATATGAGTTCTTTGGTAGAACGCAGTGCGGCTGGATAACTATCCTCCCTAACGCGACGCTTGCATCCGGCGAAGTTACTTAGCGGTACGACGCAGGCACCGGTCGTCGCGTTTCGTGATCTGGGTCACGGTGCGGCTCGGGCCTCGGCCCGGCTGCAGTTAGCGCTTCGTGACCTCGAAGCTCGCCAGGGCCAGCGCCATGGCGGGCACGCTCACCATCGGGGCGTCCTGGTTCATACCGATATCGACGTGGATGCGCTGGCGTCAGCTTCCGGCTTGCTGCTGAGGCCGGTCAGGCAGCAGGGTCGCCCACGGGTCCATCTGCCGGATCGCGTCCCGCAGGGCGGCGCGCAGGTCCGCCGGTGACGTGCGGCTATACAGCGGCCCGGTCGCGTCGGACAGCAGCCGGCTGGCCATGGCGACGCCGCGGACGGGTACGGGCAGGGCGGCGCGCAGCGAGTCCTGCAACTGGAGAATCTCGGGTCCAGCCGCGATGATGCGATCCCGCCGCAGCGGAATCCGTATACTGGCCGCCGGGCGCTGGCGGGCCATTCTTGCCAGCCGGCCCCAGTCACGGGCCAGCTTCTGCCGCCTCCCCAGCTCAACCAGCGCGGTTGCGCGGGCCGCGAGCAGCCGGTCGCCCTCGGGCGATGCGCCTGCCGCCAGCCGCGCGTCCAGCGAGAAGCCCTGCCAGCTGGCCAGGATCCGGTCTAGGACGCGCAGCCTGCCCCCGTGCAGTTCCGACAGGTTGCCGACACCCACCGCGAGCACGACGGTATGCCCGGAGCGCTCCGGCCCGATCGCCGGTCCTCGCTGATGCGCCGCCTGCGGTGAAGTCATACCTCGATGCTGCCGCTAGCGGGCGGCCGGCACGAGTGGCATTATTGTCCCTGTGCAGCATAAAACGGCCAACCTTGCCAGTGGCCGGCTCGCGCCAGCCAACGGCCCGCATCGGCCCGCGCGCGATCGGTCTGCCCGCACCGAGCCGCCGGCGTCTGGTCATCAGGTCGTCATCTTGGCCTACGACGGCCTGGCAATGTTCGAATTCGGCGTGGCCTTCGACGTCTTCGGTACGGACTGGTCGCATGACCTGGGTGTTTCCTGGTACCAGTTCTCGGTCTGCGCGGCGAACCCGCCGACTGTGACCGTCGAAGGCGGATACCAGCTGCACGTGCCGAGCGGGCTGAGCGACCTGGACCGCGCGGACACCATCCTGGTGCCGCCCACTGAATCAGCCGACCACGTGCCGGCCGGGGCGCTGGAGGCGCTGCGGCGCGCGCATTGTCGTGGTGCTCGGATCGTGTCGCTGTGCACCGGCGCGTTCGTACTCGCGGCGGCGGGCCTGCTGAGCGGACGGCACGCCACTACGCACTGGTCGGAGTGCGCGGAGCTAGCTCGCTGTTATCCGGATGTACAGGTGGATCCCGCCGTGCTGTACGTCGACGGCGGTGACGTCATGACCTCGGCCGGCAGCGCGGCGAGCATTGATCTCTGCCTCCACCTGGTGCGCCAGGACTACGGGGCTGAGGTGGCCGCACGGCTGGCCAGGCAACTGGTGGTGCCGCCCTATCGTGACGGCGGCCAGGCCCAGTACATCGATGCGCCACTACCCGCGGTCGACGGCGCCGATCTGTTCACCGGAACGCTGGCCTGGATGCAGGCTCACCTCGAGCTGCCGCTGTCCGTCGACGACCTGGCGAACCGTTCGGCAATGAGCAGGCGGACGTTCGCGCGACGGTTCGCTGCCGCTACCGGGACTACCCCGTACCAGTGGCTGCTGCGGCAGCGACTCCAGCTCGCGCAGCGCCTGCTCGAGACGAGCGACATACCGGTCGACTTGATTGCGCAGCAGACGGGCTTCGTCACGGGCGCGAACCTGCGTAAGCACTTCGGGCGACACGTGCGGACCACGCCGCAGGCGTACCGTCGCACTTTCAGGTCGCGCGACAGGACGCCGGCCGAGGTTGCCTAGCGCCGACTCCGCCTACACCGCCTACACCGCCTACACCGCCTACACCGCCGACTCCGCCTACACCGCCTACACCGCCCACAGTGCCGGATCCCTGAGCGTGGAGCGCTTGAGCGCCAGGGCTCAGTAACGCGGCGGGACGGCGGTCGGGGCGCTGCCTGTCTCCGAGATGTGCATCCGGATAACCGAGTCGAAGTCGTCATCGGCGGCCAGTCCCAGGCGAGTCGCGCGGTTGGCGCGGATTCGGGCCGGCCAGCTCGCGACGATCCGCGCGATGTCCGGATCGGGCACCCAGTCGATGAGGGAGCTAGCCTGCGGCCCGGCCACCCTGTCGAGGGCCCTGACCATCTCCGCGACCGTCATGGTCAGCGCCGGCAAGGTGACCGCGGTGCGCCCGCCCCACGCCTCGTCGGACGACGTCGCCGCGCAGAGCAGAGCGTCGATGGCCTTCTTCGGCGAAACCAGCGCGACCTCCGTGCTCGGGTCCACCGGACAGGTGGCGCGCTGCCCGGCGAGGGGCTCGCGGATGATCCCGGACAGGAAGCCGGAGGCCGCTGCGTTGGGCTTGCCGGGCCGCACGCAGACGGTCAGCAGGCGGACCGCGCGTGCGCGCAGGAAGCCCTTCCGCGTGAAGTCGGCCAGCAACTGCTCGCAGATGAACTTCTGGATCCCGTAGCTCGACTGGGGGTTAGGCAGCGTGTCGTCGTCGATGACAGCTGGCAGCGGATGGTCGTCGGACCGGCCGAAGACGGCCAGCGAGCTAGCGAAGACCAGCACGGGGAACCTGCCGGCCTCCCGGCAGGCCTGCAGCAGCGTGTGGGTTGCCTGCAGGTTTGCCCGCATTCCCAGATCGAAGTCAACCTCGCACTCGGCGCTGACCGCGGCGGCCAGGTGAAAGACGACGTCGGCTTCGGCCAGCGCCTGCCGCCCGTCCCCGCCGGGCCCGACCGCATCCGCCAGATCGCCGGTGATCACGTCTACCCGAGGATCGGCGGCGAGGTCGGCTACCGGGAGCACCCGGTCCATGAGCGTTACCTGCGACACCGTCTCGACGCCGCGGCCCGCGAGCCGGAGTTCGCCCGCGGACAGCAGCACCCTGGCCAGCCTCGTGCCGAGAAACCCCGATCCGCCGGTGATAACGATCCTTGCCACGACATCTACCTTTCCGCCTCGGTGCCAAGACTGCCACGCCGAGCGCTAGCGCTCGCGCAGGCCGATGAACGCGTCCCCGCCCAGGTCACTGATGAGCGCGAGGCCTTCGGCCCGCGTAATGTTCTCGTCCGTCGTGAGCAGCGGGGCTGCCCGCCCGCGGTGTCCGGCCAGCGCGATGCAGGCGTGCAGGGCGGCGTGGCACAGGCCGGCCATCGCTGCCCCGGCCGCCGGCACACTGCCTTGGTAAGGCGGCACCGGCCGTGGCGTGACGGTCGGCCAGTCGGCGGGATCGCGCGGGGTCGTCAGCGACAGCACCGGCGCCAGGTCCGCGGCGATGGCATCGCGGCCGGTCAGCGGCGAGCCCAGGGACCACCGCTCGCGCAGCGTCCTGACCAGCGACGTGTTCCTGTACTCCGTGGTGATCACCGTGCGCTGCGGCACCCACGCGGAGATGGCGATGGCCGGCACGCGCACGCCGGAGCGGTCGAAGGCGAAGCCCAGCTGCCGGAACTGGGCACGCGGATCAGGCACGGGCACCAGCGGCGGCGGCACGTGATCATAGGTCCCGCCGTGCTCGTCGAAGGTGACCAGCAACAGCGTGTTGTACGCGTTCGAGCCGCGCTCTGACGAGCCCGACCGTACCGCGTCGTAGATCTTGGCCAGCAGCGCTTCGCCGCCTAGCAGCGACGACGGCGGGTCGATCGACACGTCGGGGAACAGCGCGTCGAAGGCGGGGTGCATGTCGTTGTGGCCGTACAGCAGGTTGGGCTCGATGAACGAGTACGTGGGCAGGTTGCCGCTCGCCGCATCCTCCTGGAAGCGATCGGTCGTGAGGAACCTGGTCGCGAAATGGGGCCACAGCCGGGGCGCGTGAATGATCCCGGTCAGTGAGACATGACTCGGTGGATCGCAGTAGACGCGCCAGCTCAACCCTTGCTGGTCTAGCCGCTCGAAGATCGTCTCGCCGTCGTTGTGCAGCGGAAACGCGTCGGCCGGGGTCAGGTTGTCGACGTAGCCCGACGAGTTTGCGGCATGAATGAAGGAGCGGTTCGCGAACGTCTGCGACGGCACCTCGCAGAACCAGTGGTCGAACGTGGCGAACCCGCGGGCCAGCGCCGAGGTGACCGGCATCTGCTCGGGCGTGTAGCCGGTCATGATCTGCGCGTACTCGTCATAGCGCGGCTGCCGGCCCATCTCGGCGGTAAACGCGCTGATGTAGTCGGCGACAAACCCGTCCATCGGCGGCGGCTGCCGGGAGTCGGCCGGAGCGTTATACGGCGCGGTCATCTTGGCCGCGAGCACACCGCGGTTAGCCGGGTCGACCATGCCGAACAGCTGCGCGTTGACGTGCGCGTATTCCTCGCCAGGATCGGGACTTGGCGTGTTCATGTTGGCCGCGATGCCGTAAGGCACGCACGTGCGCCCGCTCTGGTCGGCTGCCCAGTCGGGGATCGGGTTAGCCAGGTCACGGCCAGTTACGCCCTCGAAAGAGCGCACCTCACCAGGCTGGTAGAGGCGGCCGAGCAGATTATCGAAGGACCGGTTCTCGAACATCAGCACGACGACGTGATCCAGTGCGCTGGTCCGGTCAAGACGCGGAATCGTCAAGGTCCCTCCACGGGGCGTTCATGCAGGAGCTAGCGACGGGCAACTCTGGGATCAAAGTACCCAGGCGCGTGCGAGCGGATCGCGGACTCCCGGCTAGCGGCCCGCCGGCCGGCTGCCTTCATGGCGGCGGTCACGCCTCGGTAGTGTCGCCGCCATGGAAATTCGCGAGGTAGCCGTCGTCGGCCTCGGCACGATGGGCGCCGGGATCGCCGAGGTCTTCGCCCGCGCCGGGATCGGTGTGGTAGCGATCGAGGTCGATGCCGCGGCCCTCGGGCACGGCCTGGGCATCCTGGAAGGATCGCTGGCCAAGGCCGTGAGCCGCGGGAAACTCACGGACGCGCAGCAGGCCGAGATCTGGGGCCGGATCCGCCCTGCGGCTTCGTTCAGCGACGCCGCCAGGGTCGATCTGGCGATCGAGGTCGTACCCGAGCGGATGGAGATAAAGCGGCAGATTTTTGGCGAACTCGATCGCGTCTGCAGCCCTGAGGCCATCCTCGCCACGAACACCTCCTCGCTATCGGTCACCGCGATCGCGGCGGCGAGCAAGCACCCAGGCCGCGTAATCGGGATGCACTTCTTCAACCCGGCTCCGGTCATGCGGCTGGTCGAGGTCGTCTCGACCGTGCTGAGTGGTTCCGCGCTGCCAGGGCAAGTGGCCGACCTCGCCCGGCGCCTCGGTAAGACACCGGTGCAGGTCAGCGACCGGGCCGGGTTCGTGGCCAACGCGCTGCTGCTGCCCTATCTCAACCACGCGGTCAAGCTGCTCGAGGCCGGCTACGCCAGCCGCGAGGACATCGACACGGCGGCCACAGACGGGATCGGCCTGCCGATGGGCCCGCTGGCGCTCCTCGACTTGATCGGCCTGGACACGGCCCTGTCGATCCTGCAGGTTCTGCAGGCTGAATTCGGTGGCCCTCGGTACACCCCCGCTCCGCTGCTGCGTCGCCTCGCCGACGCCGGACGTACCGGCCGCAAGGCGGGCTGCGGTTTGTATGACTACGCCAGTGGTGCCCGAGACGATGGCGATAAGGCCGGGAACGAGGCGGCTTCCTCGTCACCGTCGACCGTCACGCTCATCGGGTCAGGCCGCGCGGCCGAGGCTGAGTTCGCAAGCGAGGTTGCCGCCGCTGGCATCAACGTCACCAGGAATCCGGCGCATCCATCCGACCTGATCGTGATCGTCGCTGGGCCAGATGAGCAGGTGCTGTCGGCCGCGATCGCCACCGGCCGGCCCCACGAGGCGGTGGGGTTGCACATGGCCGCGCCGGGTCTGGCCGAGGTGGTCAGCACGTACATGACCGACCCGCCCTACGCCGCGGCGGCCGCAGCGCTGGCCGAACGGCTCGGCAAGAAGACAGTGCACACGCCGGACCGGCCAGGTTTCCTGGTCGGGGCCCTGCTGTACCCGCATCTGGGCGACGCTGTCCGGATGGTCCAGGACGGCTACGCGAGCGTCGCCGATGTCGACACAGCGATGACGCTGGGCTGCGGGTACCCGCAGGGACCCTTCCAGCTTCTCGACAAGGCCGGCCCTGCGGCCGTCCTTGACCGGCTGCGCGGGATGCAGGCCGGCTATGGTGATCCGGCTTTTGCCCCGCCTCCGCTGCTGGCCGAGCACGCGGCCACGGGCATCGGCTTCACGGGCTGAGCGCCGGGACGAGGCGGCAGGTGAGCCCGCGCCGGGTTGAGCGGCGCGCGCCCGACGAGCCGAGCAAGCCGCGGCGAGCGCACCGGCGCAAATCATCAGGTCCGGCCGAGGGGGACGAGGAGTCCGCGGCCCGGCTGGGTCCGCCGGAGGTGCAGGAATGGCCCGACGGTGACTGGATCGTTAGGTCCGTGCCCGGTGCCGCGGCCACCAAGCTGTACCGCTGCCCCGGCTGTAACCAGGAACTGCGGCCGGGGACGGCGCACGTGGTCGTGTGGCCGGCCGACGCGACTGGTGCCGAGGGGCGCCGGCACTGGCACAATGCCTGCTGGCAGCGCCGTCCGCGGCGGCCAGGGCCGCAGGCGAGGAGCAGATGACCGAGATAACCGCCGGCACCATCCTGCCGGCCAGGCGCGAGCCGATCACCATGCAGACCTCCGACGGGCTCACGCTGGTCGGCGAGCTTGCGCTGCCGGCCGCTCGCGCGCCGGTGGTCACGCTGATCTGCCTGCACCCGCTGCCAACTCAGGGCGGCATGATGGACAGCCACGTGCTGCGGAAGGCGTCCTATCGCCTGCCCGCACTCGCCGATCTCGCGGTGTTCAGGTTTAACACCCGCGGCACCTCGTCGCAGCGCGGGACGAGCGGCGGCCAGTTCGGCAACGGCGAGGCTGAGCGGCACGACGTGGCCGCGGCAATCGGCTATTGCGCCGACCGCGACCTGCCCCGCCTGTGGCTGCTCGGCTGGTCGTTCGGCACCGAACTGGCACTGCGCTGGGGCCTCGATCCCGACATCGTGGGCGCGATCCTGCTCTCACCGCCGCTGAAGCGGGCAACCGATGCCGACCTGGACGCCTGGGGCCGGTCAGGCAAGCCGGTGCTGGCGCTGGTCCCCGAGTACGACGATTACCTCAGGCCCGATGAGGCGCGCTTGCGCTTCGCCCGGATACCGCAGGCCGAGGTCATCGGGGTGCCGGACGCCAGGCACCTGTGGGTCGGCGAGCGTTTCGTCCGGATCGTGCTCAACGAGATCGTGCGCCGGGTCAACCCGGCGGCCTGGCCGCTGCCTACCGAGTGGAAGGAATCATCGTGAGCCTCTTCGACCTGACTGGCAGGACCGCATTCGTAACCGGGGCGTCGCGCGGCATCGGCCGTGTGATCGCGGTCGCATTCGCCGACGCCGGGGCCGATGTCGCCCTGGTCGCGCGCAGCGCGGACGGGCTGGCCGAGACCGCCGAGGCGGTCGAGGCCGTTGACCGTACGGCCTGCGTCATCGCGACGGACGTGACCAGCTACGACGCAGTTGCTGATGCGGCCGCCGAGGCGATTGACCGGCTCGGGCACGTGGACATCGTCGTGAACAACGCGGGCGGATCCAACTTCATGGTGCCGTTCAGCGACCTGCGGCTGTCAGGCTGGGACAAGCTCCTCCAGCTGAACCTGAGTTCCGCCGTTTATGTCTGCCGGGCGTTCGCCGGCCACCTGCTCGAGCGCGGCACTGGCTCGGTTATCAACGTGGCCTCGGTTGCCGGCCTGGCTGCGGCGCCGACCATGAGCCCGTACGGCGCGTCCAAGGCCGCACTGATCTCGCTGACCAAGACGCTGGCGGCCGAGTGGGGGGAGGCCGGCGTCCGTGTAAACGCGCTATGCCCCGGCTGGACGGCCACGGCGCTGAACCGGACGCTGTGGGAGGACCCGGTCATCGGGCCGGCCACCGTGGCGACCTCGGCCATGAAGCGGTGGGCCAGCCCCGAGGAGATGGCAGGCCCGGCCGTGTTCCTGGCCAGCGACGCGTCATCCTTCATGACTGGCCAGACGCTGATCGTCGACGGCGGTCAGACGATCACCGCGTGAGTGCCGCGGGTCGCGACCGTGAGCCTGACGCTTCGGCTGGTGCCGACAGATCCGGCGCCGACAATGGTGGGATGCCACTGCAGAACCGGGTGCTGCCGGACGGCGAGATCGTGGCCGCCTCCGCCCGCGGCCTGCTGATGGGCAACCGCGGCTGCCTGCATGGCCAGGGCCGCGAGCTCGGGATCAGCCGCTGGCGGTCGAAGCTGTGGATCGGCTGCGTGCTCGACTGGCGGGAGAGGCGGCGCGATCCGATGCCGCCCGGGCGCTGGACCGCCCTGTTCTTCCTGGACGAGGCGACCGCCCTTGCGGCCGGGCATCGTCCGTGCGGCTACTGTCGCCGGGTCGACTACGTCGACTTCGCCGAGGCCTGGCGTCTGTCAGCCGGACTGCGGGCGCGGCCCCGCGCGGTGGAGATGGACGCGCGGCTGCACGCCGAGCGGACCGACAGGAGCAGGCGCAAGCTCACGCACATCCGCGAGGTCGCCGACCTGCCGGAGGGCGTGATGGTTCGAGTCGCACACGGCCCGAGCCTGCTGGTCGACGGCCAGCTCCGGCCGTGGTCGCTCACCGGGTACGGCAGCCCGATGCCGGCACCGTCCGCGGGCCGGGTGGAGGTCTTGACGCCCCCATCGATCGTCGCCACCCTCGCCGCCGGCTACCGCCCCCTCATCCACCCGAGCGTGCTAGGGAATGCCGCTCGAGATGGCTGGGAGGAGCCAAAGGGCATGCGAGGCCAGCTCCGCCGACCATAACTAGCGCGAGCATCTGGAACGTGCTCAACCGGAAAGCGCTCTTTCCGCGAGCGTGGAGTCGGCCTGCGGGGGCATGCGCAGCCGGCGTAAGCGTAACCAAGGCCTGTCGGCGCGGAAGCCGGTGTTCGGGGTGTGCGGAGCCGGCGTAAGCGTGACTAAGGCCCGCGGTCCGTCAACAAGTGACGGGCCAACGGGCCTTAGCTAACGACTACCAGTGCCAGCCGGCGGAGCACGCCCCGAACACCGGCATCAGGCACTGACCCTATTCAGTCCACCATTCGTCTTCGCCGTCCTTGCCCTGCTTGGCGCCGTTAGGAGGCGCCGAGTGCCTGGCCGTCCCGCCGCCCTGGGGGGCCGGCGCCGGCGCCGGCGTGCCGGCCGTGACGGCCTTGGCCGGAGGCGCGGGCACGGCAGTCGGCTGCGGACTCGGCTTGAGCGCGTCGGCAAGGCCTGGCATCTGCGC
>JASHUG010000288.1 GCA_030040155.1 Streptosporangiaceae bacterium
GTCGGTCTTCGACCTGAGCGAGGTCCAGGCCCAGTACATCCTCGACACCCCGCTGCGCCGGCTGACCAAGTACGACAAGCTCGAGCTCGACCGGGAACGCGAGACGCTGGCGGCCGAGATCGCCGAGCTGACCGCGATCTTGGACTCCGAGCAGCGGCTGCGCGAGCTGGTGTCGGACGAACTGGCCGCGGTGAGCGAGAAGTTCGCGACGCCCCGCCGCACGGTGCTGCTGGAGGGCAGCGGCGCCGCCAGGACCGCGACGGTGCCGCTTGAGGTCGCCGACGAGCCCTGCCTGGTCCTGCTGTCCTCGGCCGGGCTGCTCGCTCGTACCGCCGCGCAGCCTGCCACGGGCCACGGTGCTTCGGCGCTCCATGATCAGGACGGGGAACGAGGCGCGTCCTCGCGACCGCCCTCCGCAGGCGCGGGCGGCCCGAGGGCGGCGCACGACGTTATCGTCTCGTCGGTGTCGGCCACCACGCGCGGCACCATCGGCGTGCTCACCTCGGCCGGGCGGCTGATCCGGCTCGGAGTTCTCGAGCTGCCCGCGCTGCCGCCGAGCGCGCACTCCCCCGCCCTGTCCGGTGGCGCGCCGGTCACCGAGTTCGTGACGACCGCCGCGGGCGAGACGGTAGTCGGGATCGTCGCCGCGGACGCCGCCGGGGCGGGCCTGGCCGTCGGTACCGAACAGGGCGTAGTCAAGCGGGTTGCGCCCGACTACCCGCAGAACGCAGCCGACTTCGACGTGATCGCGCTCAAGGGCGGCGACCGCGTAGTGGGCGCGGTCCAGCTGACTGATGAGGATCAGGAGCTGACGTTCATCACCAGCGATGCCCAGCTGTTGCGTTTCCCCGCCTCATCGGTCCGGCCGCAGGGCCGCGCGGCAGCGGGCATGGCCGGCATCCGGCTCGCCGCTCGCGCCCAGGTGATCTGGTTCGGGGCGGTGGACCCGGCGGCCGGGGTGCAGGCGGCGGCGGCCGGCGGGCCGGCGGCGGGGCCCGTGGTGGTCACGGTGGCAGGCAGCGCCCGTCATCTGCCCGGCACGACGGCGTTGACTGTGAAGGTCACGCCGTTCGCCGAATTCCCGCCCAAGGGCCGGGCCACCGGCGGGGTTCGCTGCCACCGGTTCCTCAAGGGCGAGGACATGCTCGTGCTCGCCTGGGCTGGGCCTGGGCCTGCCCGCGGCGCCACCGAGGCCGGCACGCCGGTGGAACTGCCTCCGCCGGTCGGCCGCCGGGACGGGTCAGGCGAACGGGCGGACCGGCCGCTCGCGGCGATCGGCGGTATCGCGCCGCCAGGCTGAGCCGGCCTGGCGGGCTAGGACGGCAGCGCCCGCGAGCGCAATGCCAGCGCGACGGTGTCGCGGCCCTCGATCACGATCCTGGCCAGAGCGGGATCGATGTCGGGGTCGGCCACGAACTCCTTGGCCCGGCCAAGCAGTTCAGGCGATGCGGCCGGGTACGGGAACAGCAGGCCGCCAAGGAACTGGCGCAGAAAGCCGGTCCGGGCGGCCCAGATAGCCGGCAGCTGGGCGAAGTAGATCTCGGCATACGGCGCAAGCAGTTGCGCGTGCTCAGCCAGGTTGAAGGACTTGGCGACCTCCCTCGAGTCCTCGAGGCCGAGCTCGGTCGACTCGGCGAGCAGCCGCCAGGCCGCGGCCTTGTGGTCGGGATCGGGGATTGCCGCGCGGCAGCCAAGCGCGAAACGCCGGCCGACGTCGGTGGCGTCGCTGGCCAGCTCAGCGTCGATCTCCGCGTCGCCGGCGCGGTCCATGGCGGCCAGCCGGCGCAGCAGCCGCCACCGCAGCTTGGTGTCGACCGCAAGGCCGGGCACCGTGACGCCGCCGCTGAGCAGCCCGGCGATGAAATCGAGCTGATCAGGGGCGGTCGCGGTCCAGCCGAGCAGCTCGGCCCAGGCGAGCTGGAGGTCGCTGCCAGGCTCGGCGGCCCTTAGCAGCGCTATTCCTTCCGCCGCCAGCGCCGATTTGCCTGCAGGCACGTAGGCCGGGTCCGCGATCTGCAGCATCAGGCGGGAAGCCGTGTTGTGCACGTTCTCTAGGACGGCGACCGACCTTTCGCGGCCCATCCCGGCCGCCACCATCCGGACGAAGGCGGGTACCGATAGCTCCGCCTGGCTGGCCATGTCGGTCACGGCGCTCCAGCAGACCGCGCGCGCGAGGTCGTCTTCGAGTCGGCCGATCGACTCGGTCAGCGTGGCCAGCGAGCCCTCGTCGAACCTGACAATGGCGTAGTCGAGGTCGTCGTCATTGAGGAGGACCAGATCCGGCCGCGGCTGGCCGGCCAGGTCGGCAACCTCAGCGCGGGCCCCGGTCACGTCGGTCTCGGTCCGGTGCGTTCGCACCAGCGCCCCGCTGGCGTCTCGGTGGTAAAGCCCGACCGAGACGTGGTGCGGCCGCAGCGCCGGATGCTCATGCGGTGCTTCCTGGCAGACCGCGAGCGAGCCGAGGTTGCCGTCAGCGTCGAGCGTGAAGTCCGGCCGCAGCGTGTTCGGTCCGGCGGTCTCCAGCCACGCTTTCGACCAGTCCGCCAGGTTGCGGCCGGAGACGGCACCGAGGGTGCCGAGCAGGTCCGCCAGCGTCGCGTTCCCCCAGCCGTGCTCGGCGAAGTACGCGCGGACGCCGGCGAAGAAGCTATCCCGTCCGGTATAGGCGGCCAGCTGCCTGAGTACCGCCGCGCCCTTGGCATAGCTGATCGCGTCGAAGTTGGTCTCCGCCTCCGACAGCGTGGCGACGCTGCCCGCGATCGGATGCGTGGACGACAGCCGGTCCTGCAGGTAAGCGCCGGCCTTCAGGCCACCGCAGAAGGTGGTCCACGCGGACGTGAACCTGGTCGCCTCCGCGCAAGCCTGAAACCCGAGCAGCTCGGCGAACGACTCGTTCAGCCACAGGTCCTCCCACCAGCGCATGGTGACCAGGTCGCCGAACCACTGATGCGCCATCTCGTGCAAGATGACCATCGCCCGCGCTTCGCGCCGCGTGTCGGTCACCTTCGACCGGAACAGCAGCGACTCAGTGATGATGACGCAGCCGACGTTCTCCATAGCGCCCGCGTTGTCGGGCACGAAGACCTGGTCGTACTTGTCGAACGGGTACCGGGTGCCGAACAGGCCAGTGAAGTAGTCAAGTCCCTGTGCAGTGATGCCGAGGACCTCGTCGGCGTCCAGGTACGCCAGCATCGACTGCCGGCAGGCCAGCGCGAGCGGAATCACCTGGCCGTCCGGCGTGGTGTGCGACCGGCGTACCAGGTGGTACTCGCCCGCCGCGATCGCAGTGAGGTATGTCGAGATCCGGGGAGTCGGCCCGAAGTGCCAGACCGCGGCGTCTTCCCCGGCGGGCACCGGCTCCGGCGCTGGCTGGTTCGACACGACGATCCACTGCCGCGGCACGGTGACGTGGAACGTGAACGTGGCCTTGAGGTCAGGCTGCTCGAAGTTCGCGAAAACTTCCCTGGCGTGCGCGGCTGCGAACTGGGTGAAGACATATTCCCGGCCGTCGGCCGAATCCGCCGACCGCACCATGCCATCGCCGCTCTTGCCGTAGGCGCACTGCGCGGTGACGCGCAGCGTGTTGTGCCTGGCCAGCCCGGCGAGGGCGATCCGGCCGTCCGCGTACGCCGTGGCCGGTTCGACCGGCGTCCCGTTGAGGGTGATCTCGTGCACCGTCTGGGCTAGCAGGTCCACGTGGCTGGACGCTCCCGGCTCGGCGCAGTCGAAGCGGATCACCGACGTGGACCTGAAGGTCTCCGGGCCGCCGGTCAGGTCGAGTTCGACGTCGTAGCCGTGCACCCGCAGGAGCCTGGCGCGCTCGCTGGCCCCGGCCCTGGTGATCTCGGCAGCATGCATCGCGATTCCCTTTCATGGCTGAAAGTCGAGTAAGCACTTCACCGGGCCCGGCGTACCTCAGCTGCTAGCCCGTAACGCTCCTTGTCATGGCCTCTCCGGGAAGGCGTGCAGGAACAGGAACACGCTCTCCCGGCCGTCGTCGCGGCGGCTGTCCTGGCGAGCGGAGTCGACTCCGCCGACATCCGACCAGCGGCGCAGGACGTCGACGAGCTCCGAGGTCAGCTGGGAGAGTTCGGCCGGGTTCAGCCGGAAGTGACTATCGGACGCGAAGGCTGCTTCGATCCAGTCGGGTCCGAAGGAGTCTTTGGCTGCCTTGTAAGCGTGCAGCCGCTCGAACTCCTCCGCCACCATTAGCTGATCGGCGGTATCGGCAACCGCCTGGGCGGCGGGGTCGTCAGAGAAATGGCTGGACCACCCCCGCGGCCCGCGCACGGCTCGCCACCAGCGCTCGCGCCGATCCCTGGCAAGTTCAGGGACTTCCTCGACGAAGCCCCGCTTGGCCAGCTCGCGCACGTGGAAGCTGAGCTGCCCAGGGTCGGCGCCCGTGTGTTCGGCGAGCACCGTGATCGTGGCCGGACCCAGCTGTACTAGCAACCGGAAGATCCGGCGGCGCAGCGGATGCGTGAGTGCCTTGAGTACATCGGGATCGGTTATCCACTGAATGTCCGGCACAGCTCCACGATAGATACAGTAGAAAAATTGCGCAACTTATCTACTGTATTTCGC
>JASHUG010000024.1 GCA_030040155.1 Streptosporangiaceae bacterium
AAATGGCGGCTTGTTCTTGAGCCGTCTGCTGCCAATGCTCACGGGCCGGGCGCGTATTGCGTTCAAAGTCCCGGCTGAATGGCTGATGAGTGGCTCATGGCTGATGTGATTACGAGCGCGGCGAACCCGGTGATCAAGCGGGTGCGCCTGCTTGCCGACCGCAGGCACCGGCGGCGAGAGTCCGCGTTCGTCGTGCAGGGCATCCAGCCCGTGTGGCAGGCGGTCGAGGCCGGTGCCGACGTCGAGGTGCTGATTGTCGCGCCCGATGTGCTGCGGCACGCCGGCGCCGCCGCGATGGTCGCTGCCCAGGAGGCGGCGGGAGTGCGAGTAGCGAGGCTGTCCGCTGAGTTGTTCGGGCGGATTGCGGACAGGGACGGACCATCGGGGCTGGCGGCGATCGTCCGGTCCGCGCAGCCGGCCCTGGCCGACGTGCAAGCCGGCCCGGGGGCCGTCTTCGCCGCGCTGCACGAGGTAGCCAACCCCGGCAACCTCGGCACGATTGTCAGGACGGCGAGCGCGGCGGGCGCCTCGGGAATCATCCTGATCGGGCCGTCCGCCGACCCGTTCGACCCGGCGGCGGTCAAGGCGAGCATGGGCGCGCTCTTCACGGTGCCGGTGCTGGCGGCTGCGTCTGGTGCCGAGTTCCTCGACTGGGCGGCGGCGCGCGACCTGACCGTGGTCGCGGCGTCGGGCCGGGCCATCGTGTCGTGCTGGGACGCCGACCTGACGCCGCCGCTTGCGCTGCTGCTGGGCAGCGAGGGCAGCGGGCTGCCGTCCGACCTGCTGGCCGCCGCGGACCTGAGCGTCGCGATCCCCATGACCGGGACCGCGGAGTCGCTCAACCTGGCGGTCGCGGCCGGCATCCTGCTCTTTGAGATCCGCCGCAGGACCGGCCTGCCTGGCTGACGTCGGGCTCCACCGCTTCCTGCGCTCGCGCCTTGAACCCTGCGGCACCCCGGCCGACCGCGCGGTGCGGTTCAGGGTCAAGTGGGGGTCTATCCCCATTGTGGGCGCGCGCCCCGCGCCAAGAGACTGGCCGAGATACGGGGTTCTCGCCGAACCGGGCGGGTGCCGACAGATGCGCCAGTACTGAAGGGACTGCGCTGATGGACGCGCTGATTCGGGTCAGTGATGTAAGCAAGCGATACGACAATGGCGGACCATTTGCCGTGCAGGATGTGAGTCTGCAGGTGGCGGCCGGCGAGGCGGTGGCCATCATGGGCCCGTCCGGCAGCGGCAAGTCCACGCTGCTCAACCTGATCGCCGGGCTGGACCGGCCGACCAGTGGCTCCGTGATGGTGGCCGGGCAGCGGATCGACTCGCTGAGCGAGACGGGGCTGGCCAGGTTCCGGCGCCAGCGGGTCGGGATGATCTTCCAGTTCTTCAACCTGCTCGACGATCTCACCGTGGCCGACAACGTCCTGCTCCCGGCACAACTAGCCGGGCTGTCGAGGCCGCTCGCACGACGGCGGACCGACCAACTACTGGAGCGGCTGAGCATCAGCGAGCACCGGCAGGCCTATCCGGCCCGGCTGTCCGGCGGGGAGCGGCAGCGAGTGGCGATCGCGCGGGCGCTGGTGAATTCGCCGACACTGCTGCTGGCCGACGAGCCGACCGGGGCGCTGGACACCGCAACGGGCGAGGAGATCGGCGCATTGCTGAGGGAGCTCAACGCGGCCGGCCAGACCATGATCATGGTTACCCACAACCCGGACCTGGCCGTGCAGTACGCGGGCCGCACCATCCGGATCATCGACGGCCGGGTCGCCGGTGACTCGGCGGGTGCCGGTGACTCGGCGGGTGCCGGCGGACGGCACGTGGCCGGGGACGAGTACCTGGCCAGGGCCGGGCACGACGGCGATGCGACGACGGCCAGGACGCGGCCGTGAGCGCGCGACCGGTTATGCGAGCGGCGTCGGGCGGAGTGACCAGGCACCGGGCCCAGACGTTCGTGATCTTCATGGTGCTGCTGGTCTCAACCGCCTCGGCCACTCTTGGCCTGGCGTTGCTGGCGACGGCGAGCGGCCCGTTCGGGCACGCGTTCGCGACCCAGCGCGGCGCGGACGTGGCCGTGGGCGTCAACTCGGCTCGCGCCTCCGAGGCGCAACTGCTCGCGACGCGCAGGGTGCACGGGGTGACCGCGGCTTTCGGGCCGTTCGGCGCCGACACCGTGACGCTGGCTAGCCAGGGTGTCTCGCTGCCCGGCACGCTGGTGATCGGCCGGGCGTCGCCGGGCGGGCCGCTCGATGTCCTCACGCTGCAGGGCGGCCACTGGCCGACGAGCCCTGATCAGGTCGTCCTGTCGGAGAACATGGGTTTCTTCCCGAACCTCGGCTCGCAGATGACGGTGGCGACGGCGACGGGCAAGCCCAAGCTCACGGTCGTTGGCATCGCCAACTCGATCACCAACACCGCCGACGCCTGGGTGCTGCCGTCCGAGATCGCCGCGCTGCGCTCTCCGGGTCAGCCCGCGGCCGCGCAGATGCTGTACACGTTCTCCAGCGCGGCGACCGCCGCGCAGATTCGCGGCGACGTCGCCGCGGTCGCCGCGGCGCTCCCCTCAGGAGCTGTCGGCGGCTACTCGTCCTGGCTCACGGCCAAGCAGTCCGCGACCGGCAACGGCTCGATCCTGTCGCCGTTCGTCGACGCGTTCGCGCTGATCGGGCTCCTGATGGCGGTGCTGATCGTGGCCAATGTGGTGAGCGGCGCGGTCGTGGCCAGCTACCGGCGCATCGGCGTGCTCAAGAGCATCGGCTTCAGCCCGGCGCAGGTCATCGTCGCGTACGTGACCAGGGTGGGCATGCCGGCTGTCGTCGGGACGATTGCCGGCCTGGTGCTCGGCAACGTGCTGGCCATTTCGGTCCTCCACAAGTCGGCCCAGTCGTTCCAGGTCGGGAGCGAGATGGTTCCCCTCTGGGTCGAGGTGGTGACCCCGCTGGTGATGATCGGCCTGGTGGCGCTGACCGCGCTAGCGCCCGCGTTGCGGGCCGGCCGGCTGTCGGCCGTGCAGGCGATCGCGATGGGGCAGGCGCCCCGGCAAGGCCGTGGCTACGCCGCGCACCGGCTGGCTAGCCGGCTGCGGCTGCCGCGCCCGGTGACCATCGGCCTGGCCGCGCCGTTCGCCCGCCCGGCCAGGACCCTCGGCACGCTGGCAGCGATCATGTTCGGCGTGACCGCGGTGCTCTACGCGGTCGGCCTTGATGCCTCGCTGACAAAGTCGGAGCAGGGCCAGTCGCTGGCTGCCACTGCCCCGGTGCAGATCAACCTGGCCAACGGCAACGGGATCCGACCCGGCAGCAGCCAGGACAAGGCAGTGGCCGCCGCGCTGGCCAGGCAGCCGGGAACGCTCCACTCGGCCGGGATCGACTACACGCAGGTCAGCATCTCCGGCCTGACAACCCAGGCGCAGGCCCAGGCCTTCCTGGGCAGCTCAGCGTGGGTCGGCTACGACATCATCAGTGGCCACTGGTTCAGCCGGCCGGGGCAGGTGGTCGTCAACACGGCTTACCTCACCCAGACCGGGCTGTCGGTAGGCGATGCCACCACGATCTCGGCCGGCGGCAAGTCGGAGACCGTGCGGATCTCGGGTGAGATCTTCGTACCGGGGAGCACGCCCGAGCTGATGACAAGCTGGCAGACTCTGAGCATCTCGGCCGTGCCGCAGCTGTCCATCCAGCAGTATGTCGTCGGCCTGCGGGCAGGCGTCGACGTCAACTCCTATGTCGCGTCAGTCCAGCAATCGCTGGGCGGACAGTACTCGGCCAATGGCCCGGAGGGCGGCGGGCAGTTCTACCTGATCGCAGACTCGCTGATCGCCATGCTGACGCTGATGATGGCCGTGGTGGCGGGGCTCGGCGTGCTGAATACGGTGCTGCTCGGCACGCGGGACCGGGTGCGGGACATCGGCGTGTTCAAGGCGGTCGGGATGACCCCCAGGCAGACGATCGCGATGGTCATGTGCTGGGTCGTGGGCCCGGCGATCGCCGCCGCCGTGATCGCGGTGCCGATTGCCCTGAAGCTGCACTCGGCCACGATCACGGCCATGGGTAACGCGGCGTACACGGCGTTGCCGGCCAGCCTGCAGGATGTCTACCACCCGGAGCAAGTCCTTCTGCTGGCCGTGTCCGGGCTGGCGATCGCCGCGTTTGGCGCGCTGCTGCCGGCGAGCTGGGCCGCGCGGGCTCGGACTGCTACGGCCCTGCGAGCCGAGTAGCTAGCCGACAAGTCCGACAAATTGCCGCGCCCTCGAGTGGCTGGGCGCAGGAGGTGTCGTGCCAGCGACACCTATCGCGCCCAGCCACCGGCGCTGGCGGTCCACGGCAGCGATCCGATGAGTCCGCGCGGCGCCGCGGCTAGCTCTGGACCGAATGCCGTTCC
>JASHUG010000289.1 GCA_030040155.1 Streptosporangiaceae bacterium
CGATGCGAGACCCCGCTGTCCAACCACGAGCTGCGGATGGATGACGACGTCTATTCCGACCGCCAGGACCCGTCGGTGACGGTGCGGTTCAAGCTCGAGACCGGCGAGTGGCTGCTGGCCTGGACCACGACGCCGTGGACGCTGCCCTCCAACGAGGCCATCGCCGTCGGCCCGGACATCAGCTACACCGTGCTGGAGAAGGATGGCGAGCGTTACATCCTGGCCCGTGATCGCCAGGCCGCCTACGAGAGCGAACTCGAAGGCGCCGCGATCGTCGAATCGCTGACCGGCGCCGACCTGATCGGCCGGAAGTACGAGCCGCTGTTCGACTACCTCACCGATACCGACCGGTTCGGCACCGAGAACGCGTTCCGCGTGATCGGCTCCGACGAGGTCACGACCGAGGACGGCACCGGCGTCGTGCACATGGCGCCGGCCTACGGCGAGGCCGACGCCATCGCCTCCAACGCGGCCGGGATCCCGACGGTGCTGACCGTGGACGAGCACGCGCAGTTCACCGGGGTCGTGCCGGACTTCGAGGGCCAGCACGTCTTCGACGCCAACCCCGGCATCACCGCGAAGCTCAGCGACCAGGGCAGCCTGGTGCGCGCCGAGACCTACACGCACTCCTACCCGCACTGCTGGCGGTGCGGGAACCCGCTGATCTACAAGGCCGTGTCGAGCTGGTTCGTTGCGGTGACGAAGTTCCGCGACCGGATGGTCGAACTGAACCAGCAGATCACCTGGGTGCCCGAGCACGTCAAGGACGGCCAGTTCGGCAAGTGGCTGGAGAACGCGCGGGACTGGTCGATCAGCAGGAACCGGTTCTGGGGTTCCCCGATCCCGGTCTGGCGCAGCGACGACCCGAATTACCCGCGCACGGATGTCTACGGATCGCTGGACGAGATCGAGCGCGACTTCGGCGTCAGGCCGGCCGACCTGCACCGGCCCGGCATCGACAACTTGACCAGGCCGAACCCGGACGACCCGACCGGCAAGTCAACCATGCGCCGGGTGCCCGAGGTTCTGGACTGCTGGTTTGAGTCGGGGTCGATGCCGTTCGCCCAGGTGCACTACCCGTTCGAGAACGCGGACTGGTTCGAGGGCCACTACCCAGGCGACTTCATCGTCGAATACATGCCGCAGACCCGCGGCTGGTTCTACACGCTGCACGTCCTGGCCACCGCGCTGTTCGACCGCCCCGCCTTCCGTGACTGCGTCTGTCACGGCATCGTGCTCGGCGGCGACGGCCAGAAGATGTCCAAGAGCCTGGGCAACTACCCGGACGTGAACGAGGTGTTCGACACCTACGGCTCGGACGCTACCCGCTGGTTCCTGATGGCCAGCCCGATCCTGCGTGGCGGGAACCTGGCCGTCACCGAGGCAGGCATCAGGGATGCGGTCCGCCAGGCGATCCTGCCGCTGTGGAACTCGTACTACTTCTTCGCGCTGTACGCGAACGCGGAGGACTACCAGGCCAAGGAGTCAACGGCGAGCGAGCACGTGCTCGACCGCTACATCCTGGCCAAGACCAGGGCCACGGTCGAGGAGATGTCGGCGCGCCTGGACGAGTACAGCGTGCCGGCCGCCTACCAGTCGCTGCGCGACTATCTCGAGGGGCTGACGAACTGGTACATCCGTCGCTCTCGCGACCGGTTCTGGGCCGGCGACAAGGCCGCGCTTGACACGCTCTGGACCGTCCTGGAGGCCATCACCCGCGCGGCCGCGCCGCTGCTGCCGCTGACCACCGAGGCGATCTGGCGCGGTCTGACCGGCGAGCCGAGCGTGCACCTCGCCGACTGGCCGCAGCTGTCCGGCTGGCCCGCCGACGCCGAGCTGGCGAGCGCGATGGACCTGGTCCGGGCGGTGTGCAGCACGGCGCTTGGCCTGCGCAAGGCCCGCCAGCTGCGCGTCAGGCTCCCGCTCGCGCGGCTGACGGCCGGCCATCCGGACGCCATGTCGCTTGCTCCCTACACCGACCTCATCGCCGATGAGGTCAACGTGAAGGAGGTCGAGCTGGTCACCGATCCGGCCGTGCTGGGCACCTTCGAGCTCGTGGTCAACCCACGCGCTCTCGGGCCGCGCATCGGCGGGAAGGTGCAGGAGGTCATTAAGGCCGTCAAGGCGGGGAACTGGGTTCGCCAGGGTGACTCGGTCTCAGCCGCGGGCGTCGACCTCGCCGAGGGCGAGTACGACCTGCGCCTGGTGGCGGCGGACCCAGAGTCGACGTCGGCCTTGCCGGGAGGAGTCGGACTGGTCACGCTCGATACCGTCGTGACGCCCGAGCTCGCCGCCGAGGGTACTGCCAGGGACGTGGTGAGGCTGGTCCAGCAGGCCCGGCGGGACGCGCAGCTGGCAGTAACCGACCGGATCCAGCTCACCGTCGGCGCCGATGGCGCGGTCGCCGCCGCGGTCCGCGCGCACTCGGCGTTCATCGCCGGCGAGACGCTGGCGGTCGACCTGGCGGTCGTCCCGTACGCCGACGTCGATGCGCGCGCACAGCCCGTTGGCGACGGGGGCTCGGTCCGGGTACTGGTGACGGCCGCGCGCTGAGACGAGAACCTTGTGGTCGGGTCAAGGCCGCGACGGCCGGTCGCGCTGCAGTATCCCCCCGGGACCGGCACCTAACCGGCGATTCCGGTTGAACAGCGCGTCATGCTGTGTTGCGCTGTTGTCCTGGGCTGGGCGCCTGCGCCTGGGGGTCGCAGCATGTCAGAGGACCGCAATCCGCTGCCGGACAAGCAGTCTGAGTGGTCGCCACGCCGAGTGGTGGGCACCGCAGGCTTAACGCCTGCGCAAATCGAGCGCGGCTTCCTGGCACCCGCGCAATCCGAGCCGGCCGATAAGCTGGCCGAGCCCGCGGCCGGTCACGAGGACGTCCAGCGTGACCATCCACGAGTTCCGCGGCTGCCTACGCGCGTGCCTGGCACGAGCGCGATCCAGCGGCCCCCGGCGGTACGGCCGACTGCAGCGCAACAGCCGCAACGCGGGCCGAGCGCTAAGCGGAAGTCGCCGGCGGGCCGTGCGGAGCGGCCTCGCGGAGCTAGCCGCCGACGATCGCCGGGACGCGCCCGGCGCTGGCAGCTCGCAGGTCTGCTCGTCGTCGTCGCCGCAGTTCTTGCCGCGGTACTGGCTGTGACACTCGCCCACCGTCACGTTGCGAGCCCGCCGGGCTCCAGCGGATCAGTGGCCGGATACCAGCTCATTGCGGGCGGAACTTCGGTCTGAACGGGCCGGGCCCGGCCCACGCTCCCGACCTGTCCGCCGTCCCGCCATCGGCTCGTGCCACCGCGCCGCTCGCCTGCAGTCGATCCGCCGCGTTGACGGACCTCGCCGGCCAGTATTAAACTCACTAGTTGTACAACTAATTGGCTGTATTCGATCGGAGACCGTAATGATGGACCTCATCGCTCCGCAGCGACGTGCCCTGGCCGAAGCGCTCGACCAGCTCACTCCTGACCAGTGGCAAGGGACCACCATGTGCGCGGGCTGGACGCCTGGCCATGTGCTGGCGCACCTGACGATGCCGTTCCGCATTCCCGAGCAGGACTTCATGGCGGGCCTGCAGGAGTGCGGCGGCGACTTCACTAAGTTCTCCGACGGGATCGCCGATCGCGACAGCAAGCTTCCTCAGGCTGAACTCGTGGCCGTGCTGAGCGACAACGCGGACACCGCATGGAGTCCACCAGGCGGCGGCCTGGTCGGCGCGCTGAGCCACGACGTCATCCACGGTCTCGACATCACCTGGCCGCTGTCGATCGACTACCCCATCGCAGACCGCGCGCTTACCACCGTGCTCGAGTCGATCATCAGCCCCGGCACCGAGACCCACTTCGGCGTTCCTTTGCGGGGCATCCGGCTGACCGCGACCGATCTGGACTGGACCCACGGAAGCGGCGCGCCGCTGGCCGGCCGCAGCCGTGACCTGATCATGCTGCTGGCGAATCGCCGCGTCCCGCAGCAACTGTTCGAGGGTGCCGGCGTCGACGTGGCAATGCCGGGGCCGCAGTCGTGACGACCGCTCTCGGCGACGAGCTCAGCCTTACCTTCGCCGCGCTGGCCGATCCAACCAGGCGCGCGATTCTCACCCGACTCGCGGCCGGCGAGGCGACCGTCGGCGAGTTGGCCGAGCCGTTCGCGCTAACGCAGCAGGCGGTATCGAAGCACATCAAGGTCCTGGAGCGCGCCGGGCTGATATCCAGATCCAGGGTTGCGCAGTCCAGGCCTTGCCAGTTCGAGCCGGCCCGGCTCGACGAGGCAGCCGAGTGGATCGGCCGTCATCGCCAGCAATGGGCCGATCGATACGACAGGCTCGACGAGCACTTGGCAGCCCTGCGAGCGCGGCGCCCGCACGGCGATCAGAAAGACGAGGGCTTATGACACAGCCGGGAGAGTTCAGCTACCGCCGCGTCCATCAGGCCAGCAGGGACCTGCTCTTCGACTGCATGACCACGCCCGAGCACCTGACGCACTTCTGGGGTCCTGACGGGACGACAACGCCGCTCGACGGCATCACGGTGGACCTGCGACCGGGCGGGAGATTCGAGACCGTCATGGTCAATGTCGCCGACGGCAGCCAGTACACCATGCGGGCGATTTACGTCGAGGTCAGTCGGCCGGAACGGCTCGCCTGGACCGAGCCGGATGTCGAGGGCGGCATGACGACCACGATTACATTCACGGACGTCGGTGACGGGCAGACCGAGGTCGTTACCCATCAGACGAATGTGCCGCAGGCGTACACGACTTCCGAGGCCCGGAGGGGCTTCGAGACGAGCCTGCGCCGGTTCGACGACTACGTGGCCGCGATCGCTTCGGGCTGACCTGCTGACCGGCGCGCGCGCTTGCCTCGGCTCACGTGCCCGCGGCGGGCCGAGCAGCTGCCGGCGCCAGCGGCAGCCGCAGATAAATGCGCGCAACGCCGGCGGATGAGCAAGGGCGGGACTGTGCGCCCCGTTACGCTGCGTGTCAATTCACGTCACATGACGTGACCGGGACGGCGCCGGGGCGCCGCCGGGCCGGCGAGACCGGCGAACAAGCCGGCGTTGCCGCAACCGATGTTCGGCGGGCCGGCTCTCAGTCGACGGGAGGCACGATGACGCAGAACTCAGACACGCCCAGTCCCGGTTCAGATTCCGGCGGGAGCCAGGTCGCGTCGCGGCGCAACGTTCTGTTCGCGGCCGGACTCGTCGCCGGCGCGGCAGCCGCGGACCTGTATCTGGGCCGAGGCGGGCCGGCGCGGCGGGCAGTGCCGTCCCTGCGGGACAGCGCCCTGACTACGTCCGTCCGCCCGGTGTGGCTCGCGGGTACCGCCGGCACGCCCACCGACAAGGACTGGCTGGCCTTGCAGCACAAGCTGTCGACGGACAAGCTCGTCCGGCCGGGTCAGCGCGACTATGACACCGCGAAGGAACTCTTCGACCCGGCGTACGACTCGCTGCGTCCGGCCGGTATCGCGTACTGCGGAAAGCCGGCGGACGTCGCGGCCTGCCTCAGCTTCTGCAGCCACTTCTCGATGCCGCTGCGGGTCCGATCGGGCGGCCACAGCTACGAAGGCTGGTCCAGTCTGAACAGCGGGCTGATCATCGACGTCACAACGATACACGGGTTTAAGGTCGGGACCGGCAATGTGACGGTCGGAGCCGGCACCAGGCTGATCGACTTCTACAACGGGCTGGCCGCGCACGGCAAGGCCGTGCCCGCCGGGTCGTGCCCGACCGTCGGGATGGCCGGCCTGGCCCTCGGCGGCGGGATCGGCGTCCTCGCCCGGATCTACGGCCTGACGTGCGACAACATCGAGTCGCTCGACATCGTCACCGCGGACGGCAGCACGCTGACCTGCACCGCCAAGAACGCCAACAACAATCTGTTCTGGGCCAGCCAGGGCGGTGGCGGGGGCAATTTCGGCGTCGCGACCTCGTTCACGTTCAAGACACACGACCTGACCAGCTTGTACCTGTTCGGGATGAGCTGGGACTGGAAGTACGCGGCCAGGGTGGTCAGCGCGTGGCAGTCGTGGGCACCGCACGCGCCCGACGCGCTGTGGGCCAATATGCACCTGAGCGCCGCGACGGGCGGGCCTCCGCACATCGGCGCCGGCGGCACGTACGTGGGCTCGCTCAGCGCCCTTGACAAGCTGATCGACCAGTTCATTCACATGGTCGGCGTGGCTCCGCTATCCCCGGTCAGGCCCGTGCAGAACTCCTTCATCGAAGCCATGCTGGCCGAGGCCGGCTGCTCGAACTACCCCTCGTGCCACCTGCCGCCCGCGGGCACGGTGCAGCGCGTGCCCTGGTACGCCAAGTCCGACTTCTTCGCCAAGCCGCTCGACAGCGCGGGCATCAACGTCCTGCTGCGCGGCATTGAGGACCTGGCACACGTGCGCGGCGCGGCCGGCGGGAATGGGAGCATCTCGTTCGACGCCCTCGGCGGCGCCGTGAACCGGGTGGGCATTCAGGACACCGCGTTCGTGCACCGTGATGCGCTGTGGGTCTCGCAGTACTACACCAGCTGGAACTGGCCGGGCACCGCGGCTGGCCGCACCAACCAGTTCAACTGGATGACGTCGTACTACGACTCGCTCCACCCGCACGCCAACGGGCAGGCCTATCAGAACTACATCGACGCCCATCTGAAGGACTGGCAGCAGGAGTACTACGGCATCAACTACATGCGGCTGCAGGAAGTGAAGACCACGTACGACAAGAAGAAGGTGTTCAACTTCCCGCAGGCGATCCAGCCGCTGAGCGTGACGGGCTGCGTGGTCGCCGACTGCTAGGCGGGGTCCGCCGGAAGCCGGCGGCGGGGTTCCGCGCTGGCTACTCGATGCGGGTGGTTATCTTCGTCGGCAGTTCCACCGTGCGCCCGACCGTGCAGAGCCGTTCATGCGACTGCCGTACCGCTTCTGCCAAGATGCCGCGGGCCCTGTCCCCGTCCTCGCCGGGCGGGAACGAGATGCGGTAGGTGACCTCGACATTGTCCAGGTGATTGCCGCCCTCGTCGTGGACCTTGTCCGCGTCGACGACGATCTCGAAGGACTCAGGCTCGGACCGGCGGGAGGTCAGGAGGTCGACGTCGATCGCGGTGCAGCCGCCGATAGCGATCAGCAGGAGTTCCGTCGGGGTGAACTCCTCGTTGTCGCCCATGCCAAACAGGATCCGGCCGCCGCGAGCATTCACCGCGGCGAACCGGCCCGCCCTGACGCGCTCGATGGTGAGGCTCCGGTGGGTTGATTCAGTCGCCATACGCCCACCTTGCCAGACGCCGAGCACTGGTGCGGACCGCGGCCCGGCCCGAATGTCGGCGGCCTGTGCCACTGTGACTCCATGCCGAAGACTCGGCGACCGCAACATCTGGCTGGTGGGCGGCGGTGACCTAGTCGGCCAGTTCGCCGATCGCGGGCTCCTGGACGAGATCATCCTCAGCATCGCGCCGGCCACGCTCGGCGCGGGAGCGCCGCTGCTGCCGCGACGGCTGATGCCGAGCGAGCTGACCTTGACCGGGTGCCGGGCCGACGGCCCCTTCGCGTCCCTGAGCTACGGGGTCCGAAGGATCAGCTAGCCAGCGACTGCACGAAGTCGGCGATCTGGCGCAGCGTGCTGCATTCGCGCACCTGCGCGCACACCGGTGCATACCGTGAGATGACCGAATCGCCCTGATTCCAGTACCGCCGCGGCTCTGGATTGAGCCAGTAGAGCTTGCCGACCCGCTCGCTTACTTCGGCGAGAGCCCCGACAGC
>JASHUG010000290.1 GCA_030040155.1 Streptosporangiaceae bacterium
GCGGGCGTCTTCCTTACTGATCGTTTACGTACACAGTGGATTCCCTGCCCGAGTCGTCGGGTACGCCCGTGACGCTGAGTAACTAGAATGGCGCGCGCGGCCATTCATTAAGCCCGTCGCGCCAGGGACGGGGGAGCGGCGTGTTCAAAGTGGGGCAGCCCGAGCAGCCTGCCGGCGACGAGCCTGAGGGTTCCGGCAAGGGACCAAGCGACCCAGGGAGTAACGGACCGAGCGAACCAGGCAGCAACCGGCCGGGAGGTCCGGGAGGCGAGGCGAAGACCGGCGCGCCTGGCAACAAGAAGGTCATGGGGATCGCGATCGCGGTGGCCGCGATATTGGTGGCGGGCGGGATCTATGCGCTCACCCGGCAAGGCGGCGGCAACGGGTCTCTGTCAGCCATACCGCCGGCCACCGGACCGATGAGGGTCGAGTCAGTCCTGCCAGCGGCCGGGACGAGCCAGGTCGACGGCGCCGGCCCGATCTCAGTGAGCTTCACCGATCCAGTGGCAAGCGGATCCCCGATGCCGACCCTGAGCCCGGCCGTAGCCGGAAGCTGGAGCTCCTACGGTGACAGCCTGATTTTCGTGCCGTCGGCTCCGTTCCCGCAGTCGACCAAGGTGACCGTCATAGTTCCGAGCGGGCCGAGTGGCATCCGCGCCACGAACGGGTCCCTGCTGACCCAGAGCACCACCGACCAATTCACCACCGGCACGTACTCACAGATGGGCCTGGCGGAGATGCTCGCCCGGCTCGGCTACCTGCCGTTCACGTGGGTTGCGGCCGACAACGGCGCCGCAAAGGGCCAGATGATGGACGCCGGGGCAGCGGACCAGACCGAGGCAGGCATGGCGTATGACCCGCCGGCCGGCACGTTCTACCTGGAATCGGGCTACCCGTCTTCGCTAGCCAGCCTGTGGTCGCCGGACCAGGCGAACGTCATACTCCGCGGCGCCGTGATGGCCTTCCAGGCCCAGCACAACATGACTACGACCGGCGATCTCACCCCGCAGTTCTGGAGCGCGCTGTTCGCGGCGGTCGCGAGCGGCCAGGACAACACGGTCGGCTACACCTATGCGGTGGCGGACCAGAACGATCCGGAGACGCTCACGATCTATCACAACGGGCAAGAGGTGCTGCAGAGCCCCGCCAACACCGGCATTCCGGCCTCGCCCACCGTGAACGGCACCTTCCCGGTCTACGAGAAGTTCCGGTTCCAGATCATGTCGGGCACGAACCCGGACGGTAGCTCCTATGCCGACCCAGTGTCGTTCGTCTCGTATTTCAACGGCGGCGACGCGGTCCACTACTTCCCGCGCGGGTCGTACGGATTCCAGCAGAGCCTGGGCTGCGTGGAACTGCCCTACAACGCGGCCGAGCAAGCCTATCCGTACCTGACTCTCGGCAGCCTGGTAACGGTGACCGGCTAGGGGCTGCATAGCTCAAGGCAGCCGGCCAGCTTCCGCCCGGCACCGCGATGGTCGCGGTGCCGGGCGTTCCATGTCCAGGAGCCCGGCTCCGCTTGGATCTTGGCCGCTTCTGGTGCCGGTCATGTCCGGACCTGGCCGCATCTGGCGCCCGCCGATGGTGTGACCTGCACCACTTCAGACGGTCCGTCCGGAACAAAAAGCTGTGGTCTCTTTATTTATCAAGAGGACCACCCGTACCGGCAGGCGGCATCTAGGCTCGCACACATGAATGTCCCGGTTTCGATCGGGTCATCCGGGTAGCCGCTGGTAGGGCTCTGCCGGGGAGCTTACGCAACAGAGGGGACCCCTCTTGTCTTCAATGAGGCATCTTCGCATGCGGATCACGGCCGTCGGCGCCGTGATCGTATTCGTCCTGATCGCAGGTGTCTGGATCGCGCTGTCGCACGCGTCGGCTACGCCGACGGCGTCAAGTAAGCCACAGTCCAGTCCGTCGGCGACCGCGGGCGCTGCCGGATCCTCAGCACTGCAGGTGACGTCGGTCACTCCCGCGAGCCGTTCGACCGGCGTGAACGGTGCCGGTGACGTCACGGTCAGCTTCTCCGCGCCGCTGGCAGCCGACTCGCCGACGCCGTCGATTACCCCGAACGTCCCCGGCACCTGGCAGGGGCAGGGGACAAGCACGCTGCGGTTCGTTCCGACCCGCGGCTGGAAGCAGCTCACCAAGGTCACCGTGAAGATTCCCGGCGGCCCGACCGGCGTCAGGTCCGCGAACGGCGGTGAGCTGGGCTCGACTGTCAAGGTCAGGTACAAGACGGGCGCGTACTCGACCTTGCGGCTGGATGAGCTCCTGGCCCAGCTTGGCTACCTTCCGCTGACCTGGACGCCCGCGTCCGGCTCCGCGCAGCCGGCCGCCACCGACGCTGCCGGGCAGCTTTCCGCCGCGTACAACGCTCCGGCGGGCACGTTCACCTGGAAGTCCGGCTACCCGACCACGCTGAAGGAGTTCTGGCGGGGCGGCACCAACTCGGGCCTGATCCTCAAGGGCGCGGTCATGGCGTTCGAGGAGAACAACGGGCTGGGCGTCGACGGCATCGCCGGGCCGGAGGTCTGGGGCAGCCTGCTCAAGGACGTCGGCACCCACACGGCCAACACGAACGGCTACACCTACGCCATCGCCAGCGAGAACAACCCCGAGACGCTGACGATCTGGCATAACGGCCAGGAAGTGCTGCACACGCTGGCCAACACCGGAATCCCGCAGTCGCCGACGACGATCGGTACCGCCCCGGTCTACCTGAAGTACTACACGCAGATCATGCGCGGGAAGAACCCGGACGGCACCAAGTACGCCGACCGCGTGTACTACGTCTCGTACTTCCGCAACGGCGAGGCCGTGCACTACTACGACCGGGCGTCGTATGGCTTCCCGCAGAGCCTGGGCTGCGTCGAGCTGCCCTGGAACGATGCCAAGGCGGCGTGGCCGTACCTCACCTACGGCAGCCTGGTCACCGTCCAGCGGGGATCGCTCACCCCGAGCAGCAGCCCCACGGACCCGACTACCTGACGCATGGGAGAGCAAAGGCGCCGGCCCTCAAGGCCGGCGCCTTTTGCGTGCGGGCCAGGCCGGCGTCGATAGCATCAAGGCACCGGGGCGATCACCGCGATTACCAAGATCACGCCAGCAGCGCCCGCCATGACGCGAAGGAGCCAGCCGTGCCCGCCGACAAACTTCACATCACGATCGCTGGAGGCGACACCGTGGTAGAAGAGGGCACGACGGCCGGCCAGCTGCTGCTCGGCGCTGACCCCGCCCCGATCGCGGCCCGCGTCAACGGCGAGCTGAGGGATCTCACCTACACGCTTGCCGACCACGACCAGGTCGAGCCGATCACCATCGAGTCAAACGATGGCCTGAACATCCTGCGTCACTCCACCGCCCACGTCATGGCCCAGGCGGTCCAGGATCTGTTCCCCGAGGCCAAGCTCGGCATCGGCCCGCCGATCGAGAACGGCTTCTACTACGACTTCGACGTGTCTGCCGCTTTCACGCCCGATGACATGAAGAAGATCGAGCAGAAAATGCGGCAGATCGTCAAGCAGGGCCAGCTGTTCAGCCGCCGTCCTGTTTCCGACGAGGGCGCCCGCGCAGAGCTGGCCGGCGAGCCTTACAAGCTCGAACTGGTCGGGCTCAAGGGCACGGTCACCGGGGGCCCACCCGACGCCGGCTACATCGAGGCCGGTTATGGCGACTCCGGCGAGTCGGTCGAGGTCGGCGGCACCGAGCTCACCATTTACGACAACCTGGATCCCGCTACCCGCGAGATCCAATGGAAAGACCTGTGCCGCGGTCCGCACCTGCCATCGACCAAGTACATCCCGGCCTTCAAGCTGATGCGCACCGGCGGCGCGTACTGGCGCGGCAGCGAGCAGAACCCGCAGCTACAGCGGATCTACGGCACCGCCTGGCCGTCGCGCGACGCCCAGGACGAGTACCTGAAACTGCTGGAGGAGGCCGAGAAGCGCGACCACCGCAAGCTCGGCGCCGAGCTCGACCTGTTCTCGTTCCCGAACGAGATCGGCAGCGGGCTGCCCGTTTTCCACCCCAAGGGCGGGATCATCCGCAAGGCGCTTGAGGACTACTCGCGCAAGCGGCACGAGGAGGCGGGCTACGAGTTCGTCTACACCCCGCACATCACCAAGTCGAACCTGTTCGAGACCTCCGGCCACCTGCAGTGGTACGCCGAGGGGATGTACCCGCCCATGGAGCTGGAGGGCGCGAAGTACTACCCAAAGCCGATGAACTGCCCCATGCACATCCTGATCTACGCATC
>JASHUG010000291.1 GCA_030040155.1 Streptosporangiaceae bacterium
GCCCGTCCGGAGCTCCGAACTCACCCCGGCGGTGCTGGATCTCAGCGAAGTTGACCCCGGCGAAGGCCACTTGCACGGCGACCTGGCCGCGCCCCGGCACCGGCTCGGGCACCTCCAGCATCTCCAGAACCTCGGTTCCTCCGTTGGCCAGAAACCCGACCGCCCGCACTCAGACCTCCCGTATGCCCTCGCCCTTCTGCCTCGCGGCGCACCGGCGAAGTGCAACCCGAGACGGAGGATTGGGTATTCCCTGGCTGAGTCCGCCTGGCAGCCCGCGATAAGTGAGGCAAGTCAGGGGCCCGACCCTGCCCGGGCGAGGCCGTCGGCGCGGCGCAGGGCGTCCGGCAGCCGGTACCGGCCCGCCATGCTTCGGACCAGCTCAGCCGCGTCGGCTGCAGTCATCCCGGCCGCGGTCACCAACAACGGACGCGCCGAAGAGCCGCGCTCCACCGGCACGGCGTGCGTAGCGGAGCGGTACCTGGTCTTGGCCACGCCGATCACCGGGACTCCGAACTCAGCGTGCGCGTACGCGCCCAGGCCGGGCCGGCCGCTCGGATCCAGATCGACGTAGCCATCGACCACCAGCAAGCCCAGCTCGCTCACGTCAGCCAAGACCGCGCGCAGCGGTGGCAGCTCGCGCAGGTAGAACTCACCGCTCCGGTACGGCGACACCATCGCCACCACCGCGGTGCGCTCGGCCAGCACGTGCACGAAGGCCGCATCGGCGGCCAGGACAGCTGCCGCCCGAGCGCCGCCGGTGCTCAGGTAGTGCACGTCGACGGCTGCGCAGATACCGAAGTGCTCGTGCGGGCCAATTCCCATGTCCTGAGCATGCCCGAACTCGCGCCACCCTGGACCGAGTGAGAAACGCGGGCGAAGGATGAATCAGCACAAGCCAAGCCGATGGTGGTGGGAATCTCATGAAAGCTGTGCCGGTAATCCGGGTACGTGTTGGGAAGAGACTAGTTAATGCCGCTGCCGCGTCTGGAAGAAGGAGGAGCAATGCCCTATGAGTTGCTAGCGGAGCCATTGCGCGGTGCGGCGGCGTTCGCGCACCAGGACAACGCTGATGAAGAGCACCGTGCGGCGCAGAGCCAGGCGGCGATCTTATTGCTGCTAAGGTCGCAGCTTGCCTTTGCCCGCGAGTTCCGGCAGGAGCAGGCGGCACTCGGGGCTTCCGCTGACGACGCCGAAATGGTGGGACGGGAGAGAACTTCCGAACTCGCGGGCGATGACCTGGAGGACTTTCCTGTGCCGTGGCTCAGCGAGCCACCGGTTATCAGGTTCGGCACAGCTCCGACCGACGAACTGCGCCGACGGTTCGGCGCCGAGGTTATGCGGGGCATCCTCGAGGGTGACCGCGAGACAATTGCCGATGTGCTGCCCGAAGTGGCCTCGAACTTGTTTCAGCAGGGCACCGCCTACTCGGCTGCCATCGTCTTCGAGGTCTGCCTGCGGCATCCTGATCCTCGTGTTCGGGTCGCGGCGGGCGGTGCTTACCTGGAACTGTCGACGGGCGAGCAGCGCCGGACTGCGCTCAACGCAGTCGTAGCGGGGACGCGTGATCCCGATCCCGAGGTCCGCGACACGGCGGCGACGCTTCTCGCTGACTGGTTGCCTGGCAATCCTGCACGGGACGAGTTGGCCGGCGAGGAGCCGCCTCCGCCGAACAGCGGGCCTTCTCAGACAGCGGTGCTGATACACGGAACGTGGGCGGCGAACGACCCGTGGTGGCAGCCCGGCGGTGACTTCAACGACTACCTCCTGCAGACCGTGCGGCCCGACCTCTACGTGCAGCGTGACAAGTTCGGCTGGTCCGGCCGGTACAGCGATCAGGAGCGAGCCATGGCAGCTCTGGGGCTTTCGCACTGGGTATCGGTTCACGAGGGGAGCGATCACGTCGACTGCGTCATCACGCATAGTCATGGGGGCAACGTGGCAATGATGGCAACGTGGGGTGGCTTGGAGATTGACGAGCTTGTGCTGTTGTCGTGCCCCTACCACCGACCGCGCCGCTTCCACCACAGTGATCTCTCGTCGCTCGCGGCGTCTGACCGCCGATACCTGCCTGACTTTCCGGAGGTGTCACGAATAGAGGTCATCCGAGTGCGCCTCGACGAGGTCATCATCGCTGACCGTGGCCACCAGCAGTTCCCACACGATCTGACGCAATTCCATGCCAACTCGCCGGTGGGGTGGTTCAACCACCACGCGACCCACGACCCCGATGTCTGGCAACAGTACAAGATTGACCAATGGGTGAAGTAGCTCGCCGACCCGGTGAAATGGAGATGGCGCGTGACAACGCCGCATGCACAGGCATCAGCCGATCGATACGTTGATGCGTTCGGAGTCGTTCTCTTAAGTTGCGGCCTGTACGTGCCGAGCTTCCGCGAGCCTGCCGGGTCGGCCTATTTCGAGGACATGGAGAAGGAACACGTCGAGAAAATTGACGGTCGGCTCAAAAGCGCTTTCGAAATGTCCGGGCCCGCCCGTTTTATGCTCCGGAACCTCGGCACCGGCCCGTGCGATGAGGACAGCCCAGAACTTCCCACCTGGCTAGGTCGGCTCGCGCGGCACAACGTGATCTCGATGCCCAATCTTTTCAACGCCCCAGACGAGGCTGCGTACGCTAAGTGCCAAACGGTGCTGGATTTTCCTGAGGCACTGAGGTGGGCCGGCGGCGACGGAACGGCTCTGTCCACGACATATATCCGGGTGCAACGAGCAGTCGGTACGCCTGGCTGCGCCGATCACAACGACCGGATGGTGACCCTCGAACACCCTGACAATTACACGGCAGCGGCCGCCCGTGCGCTCGAAGAGCTACGGGAATTCTTTGCGTGGATCTTTGCGCGGAGACGCAATGAGATCTTTGCGTCGAACTTCAGCGAGAGAATCTATCATATCTGGCTTCCACCAGGTCTCTTGTCGCGACCATCTGCAGATCGGGGCGATGGCGGCCCGGTGGCGGTCTTGCCAATGGTTACTCTCGTGCGCCGTCCTTCTCAGCTGGAGTGGCGGCACACAATCTGCATAAACATTCTCTTCGTGCCGGTCAGCCGAGCCGGCGGCGGTATGTTGCACTCGCGCCTGCTGGTACGGCCCCATTCTCAGGAACTCGAATTCCTTGTTCGCTGCCTTGAGGGCGGCAGCACCGTGGTGCGGCCTGCAGCCAGGGATGAGCTGATCCTGGAGGACTGCCCGCTGAGGCAGTACGCTGCCGGGCTCATGGCCGCCAGGGATGCGAGCAGCGTGCTCGCAGCTTTCCGGCCGAAGATCAGCGGCAACTGGACCGGGACGCGACGGAAGTGGATCGAGTTCGTCGCTGCTATCGCCGCAGACGCGATCGGCGAGTGGAACGCAGACCGATCTCTTTACCAGCAACAGCTGGCCGATGGCGTACTGCGCTCACTGCGGCTTGCTTCAATCTGGTCGGTGATGCTTTCTGGCGGAGGGCTGCACCCACTGGAGGTGCGGGACGGGCGACGATGGCCTGCCAGGCTCCGAAGCCGCGGCGAGCGGCAGGAGGGAGATCTGACGGAGTTCCCCGCGTGGGCCGCCGCTACCCTCAAGAGCCTCTCGAGCTCTGGGGAGCCTCCAGTGCCTGGAGACCGGATCGACGACATTACCTGTACTGATACGGAGGCAATGACCTGGCGCGTGCCACGCCGGCGATGCCTTATCACCATGCTGGATATCTCGGAGAACCATTTTCCAGGCTATTCGCTGCTCACAACATTAGGTTGGACTGGGCACATGGTAATCGGAGCGGCGAGCGCGTCGGGGACAATGCAAGAACTCGGACGGCTGATATCTCGTTCGCAGCCTGACGCCGGACTTGCGCGCATAGCGTATGAATTTACCCTGGAACTAGAAGAGATGTATGACCTCGATGTCACCTGGCTCATGTACGCGAGATTCTTTAGGAAGATTCGCAGGAGCCTCGGGCTGGACAAGCAGTACCGTGGAATACGCGAACGCGTGGACCTGCTGGCGGGATACGCTGAGGTGCAAGACCGGGCAAGAAAAGAACGTCAGAACGTAGTCCTTGCGGAGGCAGGAACAGCCCTGGCGATCAGCCTGATCGTACTAGCTGCCTTTACCGCGCCTATCCACGTTGAATTCAAGCTTCTGGCAATCACCCTATCGATCCTTGCCGTTATAGTCGTCTGGGTCTGGCATTTCACTAAGTTCGCGCGTCGAGATAAGCAATCCACGTCATCCTTCGACCAAAGACGAGAACCGTAAAGGAGGAATGGCGGACCAGCGAGCGCTCCGCGCGTCGCGCCTCCTGTAACTACGGGAATCGGGAGTTACCCAGGCGTAACCGAGGAGCGGGCGGTCTATCCCAGTGTGGATCCCAGGCCGGTTAGTCCGATCCAGGGCTAGCTGGTCGCAACAGGACACCATGAGAAGGGAACCGCATGCACGCACGAACAGCACTGGGGGCCGTGGGCGCGGCCCTCGTGGCGGCCATCGCGATGGCCGCCGGCCCTGCGCTCGCGCAGACCTCCGGCTCACTGGACACCTCCTTCGGCAGCGCGGGGCTGGTCAACCTGCCATCCGGCGTGGGCTCAGTCGCGCAGATCCTGGTCCAGTCCAACGGCCTGATCGACGTGATCTCGTCGGAGACCGACCCCACCACCGGCAACAGCGACATGGCGGTGGTGCAGTACGAGGCCAACGGCACGCTGAATACCAGTTTCGGCAACGACGGAGTGGCCCTCGCCTCGTTCCCCGGTTTCTCGGTCGTGGGCCTCAGCGGCTTTGCCGAATCCAGCGGCAACATCGTGGTGGCCGGCCAAGGGAACCCGGTTGCCACCGTCACCGCGACCGGCACCACCGGTGGCGGGCCTAACGAAGAACAGGTCGCCGAGTTCAACTCCAACGGGACGCTGGACTCCAGCTTCGGCACCGGTGGCGAGGTCATCACCCAGGACCCCAGCCCGATCGGTGAGGGAGTCGACAGCGGCGGCCCCGTCATCGTTCAGCCAAACGGTGACATCGTGACCGGCGGCGGCGTGGGGGGCACCAGCTGCAACCCAAGGAAGAACTGCTCCGAGGACGACGTGCTGACCCGCTACCTGCCTAACGGGTCACTGGACACCAGCTTCGGCGACGGCGGCT
>JASHUG010000292.1 GCA_030040155.1 Streptosporangiaceae bacterium
GCGATGTCAACGGCCGGGAATCGCACGGTGTCGAGCGGATAGCCGTCCGGCCCGAAATGGTGGACTTCGGCGCCGTACGCCTCGTCGTCGTAGACCGCGATCACCATCGGCAGGCCAAGCCGGACCGCGGTCTCCAGTTCGCTGACCCCCATGAGCGCACCGCCGTCACCGATGGCCGCGACGGTCAGCCGGTCCGGCCGGGCTATGGCCGCGCCGATCGCCGAGGCAAGCCCGAGGCCGACCGACTGGTACGACTGCGTGAAGCAGAAGCCATTCTGATCGGGAACCGACAGGTACATGCTCGGGTAGCCCATGAAGTTGCCGGAGTCGACGGCAACGGTCCGCTCGGCGGGGAGCATGTCGTCCAGCGCGATGGAGAGCGTCCGCGGATCAATCCGCTGCCCGTCGCTCTCGTCGTCATAGGGCACGTCCCGCCAGCGGACCTCCCGGGCTATGCGGTCGCGTAGCTGGTCGGAGCGATAGCCGGTGTCGGACCCGCCGGGCGCTCCCGGCACCCGGCCGAGGCTGGCCGTAACCGCGACCGCGGTCTGGGCGACGTCACCGACGACGCCCACGTGGATCCGCCGGTACGCGCCGACGGCGGCCTTGTCGATGTCGACCTGCGCGAGGGTGGCACTCTTGCCAAGCAGGGTGCCGTGGCGGGTGGTCCACGTGTTCAGGGAGCAGCCCCAGCCGACGACGAGGTCGGCCTCGCTGATGAGCGAGGCGGCCAGCGGCGAGGCGAATCCGCCGCTCACGTCCAGGTCCCACGGGTTGCCCTTGAACAGCCCCTTGGCCGCCGCCGATGTCGCCAGCAGCGCGCCGCAGGCGTCGGCCAGGTACTCAAGCGGCTGACGGGCGTCGGCCACGCGGGCGCCGCGGCCGGCGATGAACACCGGTCGCTCGGCTGCCGCGATCGCCTGTGCCAGCGCCGCCACCTGCTGAGGCGATGGCTCGGGCACGGTCGTGGCGGCGGGCTGGAGCGGGCCGCCGGCCGGCCAGGTGCACTCGGCCGCCTGGATGTCCAGCGGCAGTGCGAGCACCACGGTGCGTCGCTCATCAGCGGCGGTCAGGTAGGCGCGGACGGCATCGTCGATGGCCAGGCTGGGCGAGTGCAGGCGGGCCGGCGTCGCGCCCACGCCCGCTGCCAGCGCGGCCACGTCGATCCTGAAGTTGGACCGCACGTCTGAAGCGCTGACTTCAGCGGCGAGCACGACCATCGGAGTTCGGCTCTTGGCCGCCTCCGTGATACCGGTCATCGCGTTGGTGAGACCGGGTCCCTGGTGCACGCTCACGATGGCCGGCCGGCCGGTGCTCCGCGCCCAGGCATCGGCCATGCACGCCGCGCCGCCCTCATGCCGGGCCGCCACGTACCGGGCGCCCTTGGCGATCAGGGCGTTCGTGACGTGAAAGTTGCCGCTGCCGACCACGCCGAAGACCGCGTCGGCACCGAGGTCGGTCAGCGCCGCTGCAACCGCGTCGGTGACGCGCATCAGCGCTCGACCAGCGCGAGCACGCGTGCGGGGCTGCCTGACCCGCTCACGATCGGCAGCGGGCCTGCCACCAGCACGGCTCCGGTGGCAGGCAGGGAAGCCAGGTTCTGCAACTGCGTCAGGCCGTACTTGCCCGCTCCCAGCAGCGCCGCATGGCAGGGGAACGGGGGGTTGAACGAGTGGGCAGCCCCCGCGTCGGTGCCGACTGTCTCCACCCCAAGGCCCATGACCGGCGATTCCTCCGCCAGCCAGCGCGCGCACTCCACGGAGACGCCCGGTGTGTGCGGGCCAGTCTCGTTGGCGTTCAGGAAGTCGGCCTGGCTGCCTGACCGTGCGTCCCAGCCGGTCCGGTATAGCAGCCAACCGCCTTCGGGCAACGATCCGTGCGCAGACTCCCACTTCTTAATGTGCTCAGGCTCGAGCAGGAAGTCAGGGTCGGCAGAGGCCTCGGCGGAGAAGTCGAGCACGACGGCCGGAGCGACGAGGCTGCCAGGCGAGACGGCCGAGACGTCCTGGCCGTCCCTGCCGGTGATCCAGTGGACGGGCGCGTCGAAGTGCGTGCCCGTGTGCTCGCCGGTCGTGAAGTTGTTCCAGTACCACGCTGGGCCGCGCTCGTCGTAGTGGCTGATCTCCTGCATGCTGAACGGCACCGTGTTCCCGAACGGGGCAGGCAGCCGGATGATCGGGGTACTCGGCTCGAGCCGGGCAGTCAGGTCAATTACCTCGATTCGGGCCGACCGGATCGCGGCGATGAGCTGGTCGAGCAGCGGCATGGAGTGCCTCCGGAGTAGCTGGCGGGTATCCGGGCGATAAACAATTGAGGCCCTGCCCCGGACGTATGCACCAGACTGCCGCAGTCCGGCCGGGCCAGGGAAGACCCAGGCCCGGCGAGCCCGGATCGTCACGCAGAATAGGGACATGACAACGCCCGTGATTAAGTCAGAAACGCTGGTGACCGAGGACGGCGTGCCCATCGATGCCGTTCATCTGGCCGGCGACCGGCGGCTGGCATTCGTCCTGGCTCACGGGTTCACGCTGAACTGGCAGCGGCCGTCCGTCTGGCGGGTAGCCAGGCGGCTCAACCGGTTCGGCGGGGTGATCGCCTTCGACTTTCGCGGGCACGGCCGCTCAGGCAGCGCATCCACGCTAGGCGATCTTGAGATCAGGGACCTGGACGTGGCCATGAGGTACGCCCGCGAACTCGGCTACCAGCGGATAGTCACGGTCGGCTTCTCGATGGGGGCCTCAATCGTGCTGAGGCACGCGGGCCTGCTGGGCGGGGAAGACGCGGTGATCTCGGTGAGCGGTCCAGGCCGCTGGTACTACCGGGGCACGGTGGCCATGCGGAAGGTGCACTTCGCGGTCGAGCACCGGCTGGGCCGCATGATCGCCAGGAGCTTCCTGAACACCAGGATTAGCGGCGGCCGGTGGGATCCGATCCCGGTGCCGCCGGCTGATGCTGCCGCCAAGATCGCGCCGACGCCCCTGCTGATCGTGCATGGCGATGAGGACGAGTACTTCCCGACCGACCACGCCGAGCAGCTGTTCGAGGCGGCGCATCAGCCCAAGGAGCTATGGATCGTGCCCGGCTTCGGCCATGCCGAGACCGCGGCGGAGGCCGCTCTCCTCGACCGGATCGGGAACTGGGCCGTAACCGCCGTCACGCCCAGTGTTGCGCCGGACATCGTGGCCTGACCAGCTAGCTCGCGAACTGCGCGAAGCCCCACCTCAGCAGGTTCTCGGCGCTTGTGAAGCGCTCGTCCGGATCGGTGCTCGTGCTGTTCAGCACCACGCCAAGCAGCTCATGCCCGCTGCGGACAGCCTCGAAGAGCAGGCAGTACCCGGCCTTCGCGGTATATCCGGTCTTGATCCCGATCGTGCCCCGGAACTCGCTGAGCAGCAGGTTGGTGTTCTTCCAGTAGTAGTGGTGATGCAGCTTGGTCGCGCGGATGCTGACCTTGCTCTGCCTGACGATCTGCCGGAACGTGGCTGACTTCATGGCGGCCGCGGCCAGCAGGAGCAGGTCGTGCGGCGTGGAGTAAGTCGTGTACTCCGTGGGCCAGGGCAGCCCGTCGAAGTTGGCGTAGTGCGTCCTGGTCATGCCGAGCTTGCGGGCCTCGCCGTTCATCTTGCGCACGAAGCGCTCCCAGCCGGGCCCGTAGCTGTTGGCCAGCAGGTAGGCCGCATCGCTGCCGGACGGCAGCAGCAGGCCTTCAAGCAATTGCCTGGCCGACAGGAGGTCGCCGGGGATCAGGCCGGCCTCGCTGGGGTCGTATTTCTGCCCGTACTCTTCGGCGGCCTGGGTGACCCTGATCTCCCGGTTCAGGTCACCCGACTGCAGCACGACCATGGCCGTCATCACCTTCGTGATGCTGGCAATCGGGCGCTCGACGTTGACGCCGCGGCTCCACATCCGCTGTCCGTCGGCGTTGACCAGGTCGGCTCCGGCGGCCACCACGTCGGCAGGCCCCGCCCGGCTCGCTGTCGGGGTTGCGTCTGCGGCGGTTGCGGCTGGCGCTGGCAGGCTGGCCAGCAGGCCAGTGCCTGCCACGCCAGCGGCCAGGATTGCGGCCAGTGCCCGGCGTGCTGGGCGCATGCCTTCTCCCCGTCGGCAGGTTGCTGTCCAGAGAAAGCGATTTATATCGCTTCAATCACTCGGGCATAGTACTACCGGCGGATAAACGCCCAGTTCTCACCAACCGGTCGGCAGCGGCATCCCTTCGGCATAGCCGGCCGCGCCCTGGATGCCGACAACGGCGTGCTCATGCAGGTCGTCGACGTTGGCGGCGCCCGCGTACGTGCAGGCGCTCCGCAGTCCCGCGGTAATCGCGTCGATCAGGTCTTCGACACCGGGCCGCTGAGGGTCGAGATACATCCGCGAGCTGGAGATCCCCTCTTCGAAAAGCTCTTTCCTGGCCCGGTCGAACGCCGAGTCGGCGGCGGCTCGCAGCCGGACCGCCCTGGCCGAGGCCATTCCGAAGCTCTCCTTGTACTGGCGGCCGTCCGCGTCCCTGAACACGTCACCTGGCGACTCGCAGGTCCCGGCGAACCACGAGCCGATCATGACGCACGAGGCGCCGGCCGCGAGCGCGAGCGCGACGTCGCGCGGATACCGCACGCCGCCGTCAGCCCAGATGTGACGGCCCAGACGGCGGGCCTCCGCCGCGCACTCGAGCACGGCGCTGAACTGGGGCCGGCCGACGCCCGTCATCATCCGCGTCGTGCACATGGCGCCCGGCCCGACGCCGACCTTCACGATGTCGGCGCCGGCCTCGACCAGATCGGCCACGCCCTCGGCCGTGACGACGTTGCCCGCTACGACGGGCACCTCCGGGCTGAGCCCGCGGACGGCACGCAGTGCCTGCTGCATCTTCTCCTGGTGGCCGTGAGCCGTATCGACCACGAGCAGGTCAGCTCCGGCGTCCAGCAGCAGCTTGGCCTTGCCCGCCACGTCGCCGTTGATCCCGATGGCCGCGGCGATCCGCAGCCGCCCCCTGGCGTCGACGGCCGGCTGGTAGACGGTGGCGCGCAGCGCGCCGGTTCGGGTGAGTATCCCGACGCAGCGGCCCTTCGTGTCGACGACCGGAGCGACCCGGTGCCGCCCATCGTGCAAGAGCCGGAACGCCCGCTCCGGATCGGTGCCCGCAGGCAATGTCAGCAGCTCGGTCGACATGACCTGGTCGAGCTGGGTGAAGCGATCGACGCCCGTGCAGTCCGCCTCGGTCACGATTCCGACCGGCCGCTGCTCATCGTCGAGAACCACGACGGCGCCGTGGGCCCGCTTGGGCAGCAGGCTCAGCGCATGCCCGGTCGTCGCGGTGGGCCCGAGAGTCAGCGGCGTGTCGTGGACCAGGTCTCGGTCTTTAACCCACGCCATCACCTCGGCGACCACGTCGACGGGGATATCCTGCGGCAGGACCGCGATGCCGCCGCGACGGGCGACGGTCTCGGCCATCCGCCGGCCCGCCACGGCCGTCATGTTCGCCACGATGACCGGGATGGTGGCGCCGCTGCCGTCTCTGGCGGTCAGGTCGACATCGAGCCGAGAGCCGACATCTGACTTGCTCGGAACGAGGAAGACATCGTTGTAGGCCAGGTCGTGGGCTGGCTCGCTGAGGAATCGCACCCTTCCTATTGTCGCTCAGCGGCTGGCGTGCCCGCCGACCAGTGAGCCGACCTCGGCGGCCCTGTCCGGATATGCGAAAACGGCGCAGTTTGTGTCGGCAGTGCCGGTTGGTGGTTCTCGCCGCCCAGTACGATCCCAGGCATGGAAGACAGCCTGGGTAACGAGAGCGCAGCTAAGCTCGCCGTGCTCATCGACGCTGACAACACGCGGCCGTCCGTCATTGAAGGCCTGCTGGCAGAGGTC
>JASHUG010000293.1 GCA_030040155.1 Streptosporangiaceae bacterium
AGCCGGGTCAGTGTGCTCAAGCCATGCTGCCGCAAGGCCGAGGTGTCCACTGTCCTGCGGTTCGCGGGCGGCTTGCACCTCGCGGCCGGCCGGATCGTGGTTGAGGCAGAGCTGGACACTGGCGCGGCCGCCCGCAGGCTGCGCAAGGACATTGCTGAAGTGTTCGGCCATGCCTCCGACCTGGTCGTGCTCGCGCCGGGCGGCCTGCTCAAGGGCAACCGCTACGTGGTCAGGGTGACCAGCGACGGCGAGAGCCTGGCCAGGCAGACGGGCCTGGTCGACAACCACGGGCGGCCCGTCCGCGGTCTGCCCAGGCAGGTGGTGTCGGGTACCACGTGCGACTGCGAGGCCGCCTGGCGGGGTGCATTCCTCGCCCACGGGTGCCTGACCGAGCCCGGCCGGTCCATGTCGCTGGAGGTGACCTGCCCCGGCCCGGAGGCGGCACTGGCCATGGTCGGGGCCGCCCGCAGACTCAAGATCCACGCCAAGGCGAGGGATGTGCGCGGCATCGACCGGGTGGTGGTCAGGGACGGCGACTCGATCAGCGCGCTGCTGACCCGGCTGGGCGCGCACGACAGCGTGCTGGCCTGGGAGGAGCGGAGGATCCGCCGGGAGGTCAGGGCGACCGCGAACCGGCTCGCGAACTTCGACGACGCGAACCTGCGGCGCAGCGCGAGGGCCGCCGTCGCGGCCGGCGCGCGGGTCGAGCGGGCGCTGGAGATACTCGGCGCCGAGGCGCCCGAGCACCTGATCGTGGCGGGGGAACTGCGCATCAAGCACCGCCAGGCCAGCCTGGAGGAGCTCGGCCAGCTGGCCGAGCCCGCCCTGACGAAGGACGCGATCGCCGGCCGTATCCGCCGGCTGCTTGCCCTCGCCGACCGGCGGGCCATCGAGCTCGGGGTACCAAATACGGAGTCGAGCCTCACGGCGGAGATGCTGGTTCCGTAGTCAGGTAGGGTTTCGTGCGGCAGGGCAGCGCCGCCCGACGCGACCGCACCGAGACCGAAAAAGGAGCACTGCAGTGACAGTCCGGGTGGGCATCAATGGTTTTGGCCGGATCGGGCGCAACTTCTGGCGCGCCGTGCATGCCGGGGAGGGGCACGCCGGGCAGTCGGGCATTGAGGTCGTGGCCGCGAACGACCTGGGCGACCTCCCGACCTTCGCGCACCTGCTCAAATACGACACCGTGCTCGGCACCCTCGACTTGGACGTAGCGGCCGAGGACGGCGCGATCCGGGTCGGGCGCCACGAGATCAAGATGCTGGCCGAGAAGGACCCCGCGCAGCTGCCGTGGGGTGAGCTTGGCGTTGACGTTGTGATCGAGTCCACCGGCCGGTTCACTGGCGCCGCGGACGCGGCCAAGCACCTGGCCGGAGGGGCCAAGAAGGTCATCATCTCCGCCCCGGCCAAGGGCGAGGACATCACGATCGTGATGGGCGTCAACGACGACAAGTACGACCCGGCCACGCACAACATCATTTCCAATGCGTCCTGCACGACGAACTGCGTGGCGCCGCTCGCTAAGGTCCTGCAGGACAACTTCGGGATCCGCAAGGGCCTGATGACCACCATCCACGCGTACACCAACGATCAGGTCATCCTGGACTTCCCGCATAAGGACCTGCGCCGGGCCAGGGCGGCAGCGCAGAACATCATCCCGACCACCACCGGCGCCGCGAAGGCCACCGCGCTGGTGCTGCCCGAGCTCAAGGGCAAGCTCGATGGCCTGGCCATGCGCGTCCCGGTGATGGACGGATCCGTGACCGACCTGGTCGTGAACCTCGATCGGGAAGCCACGATCGAGGAGATCAATGCGGCTTACAAGGCGGCCGCGGACGGGCCGCTCAAGGGCATCCTGCACTACACGAGCGACCCGATCGTGTCCTGCGACATCGTCGGGACGCCGTACTCGTGCACCTTCGACTCGCTGCTGACGATGGCCTCGGGCGACCAGGTCAAGGTCATCGGGTGGTACGACAACGAGTGGGGTTACTCCAGCCGCCTGGCCGACCTCGCGGCGATGGTCGGTGCGAGCCTGCCCGCATGAAAGGCATTGACGCGCTCGATGTGGCCGGGCGGGTGGTGCTGCTCCGCGCGGACCTGAACGTGCCACTGGACGGCACGACGATCACCGATGACGGCCGGATTAAGGCCAGCCTCCCGACGATCAGGAACATATCCCGACGGGGTGGGCGCGTCCTCATCGTGGCCCATCTCGGACGGCCGTCCGGCGAAACTTACGCCGACCGCGCCGCCGGCGGCCCGTCGCTCGCGCCCGTCGCGGCCAGGCTGGGCGAGCTGCTCGGCCGGCCGGTGCCGCTGGCTTCGGACGTGGCCGGGGAGTCGGCGCGGGCAGTCGCCGCGGCGCTGGCCGACGGCGACGTGGCGATGGTGGAGAACGTCAGGTTCGAGCCGGCCGAGACCAGCAAGGATGACGCCGTCCGGGCCGAACTGGCCCGGCGCCTCGCCGACCTGGCGGAGGTATACGTCGGGGACGGGTTCGGCGCCCTGCACCGCAAGCACGCCAGCGTCTTCGACGTGCCCGCGCTGCTGCCCCACGCCGCAGGCGAACTGGTCGCCGCCGAGGTGGCGGTGCTGGAGCGGCTGACCCAGGATCCGGCCCGGCCCTACGTGGTCGTCCTCGGCGGGGCCAAGCCGTCGGACAAGCTCGGGGTCATCAGGAATCTGCTCGGCCAGGCCGACCGGATCCTCATCGGCGGCGGGATGTCCTACACGTTCCTGAAGGCCAAGGGCTACGAGGTCGGCAAGTCGCTGCTCGAGGCGGACAAGATCGATGAGGTTACGAAAGTGCTGGCCGAGGCGGCTGAGCGCGGGGTCGAGATCGTGCTGCCGGTGGACCTGGTCGGCGCAGCCGCGTTCGCGCCCGATGCCGAGCATGCCGTCTACCCGGTCAGCGACTTCCCGCCCGACCGGGAGGGCGTGGACATGGGCCCGGCCACCCGTCAGCTTTACAAGGCCAAGCTGGCCGACGCGGCCACCGTGTTCTGGAACGGGCCGGTCGGGGTGTTCGAGTTCCCTGCCTTCTCGACCGGGACCAAGGAGGTCGCCCAGGCGATCGCGGCGCTGGCCGGCCTGACCGTCGTCGGCGGGGGTGACTCGGCCGCGGCGGTCCGCAAGCTCGGGGTGCCAGAGGATGAGTTCACTCACATCTCGACCGGGGGCGGGGCCAGCCTGGAGTACCTGGAGGGCACGACGCTGCCCGGGCTGGCAGCCCTCGAATGACCGCAAAGCCGGCCAGAAAGCCGCTGGTCGCTGGCAACTGGAAAATGCACAACAACCACTTCGAGGCGATCGCGCTCACCCAGAAGCTGGCGTTCACGCTGGTCGACAGGGACTTCGTCGCTACCGACATCGCCGTGCTGCCCCCGTTCACCGACCTGCGCAGCGTGCAGACCCTGATCGAGGGGGACAGGCTCCGGCTCCTGTGGGGCGCCCAGGACGTCTCCGAGCACGAGGACGGCGCCTATACCGGCGATATATCGGCGCGGATGCTGGCCAAGCTCGGCTGCCAGTTCGTGCTGGCCGGGCACTCTGAGCGGCGGCAGTACCACCACGAGGACGATGCCCTGATCAACGCCAAGGTCAAGCGGATCTTGGACCGAGCGATGACCCCGATCTTGTGTGTCGGGGAGTCGCTTGAGGTGCGCCGGGCGGGCGGCTACCTAGAGCTGGTCCAGGCTCAGCTGGACGGCGGACTTGACGGCCTGACGGCGGCCCAGGTGGCGGGCATGGTCGTGGCTTACGAGCCGGTTTGGGCGATAGGCACCGGAGAGGTGGCCACGCCGGAGGACGCCCAGGAGGTCTGCCAGGCGGTCCGCAAGCGCATTTCCGCCGTTCACGGGGACGCAACAGCCACCGGTACGCGTATCCTGTATGGCGGGTCAGTGAAGGCCGACAACATGCCCGCGATCATGGCAGAGCCGGACATCGACGGGGCACTAGTCGGAGGCGCGAGCCTCGATCCCGGTGAGTTCGTCGGAATCTGCCGGTATCGTAACCCACGGGGGGCAAGCCCCTAGGGCACAGGGACCAGGCGCGGAGTAGAGAGACGAGTAGCTGCAGTGACTGTCGCGTTCGAGGTTATCCTCATCATCACGAGCTTGCTGATGGTGCTGCTTGTGCTGCTGCATAAGGGCAAGGGCGGCGGCCTTTCCGACCTGTTCGGCGGCGGCATCTCGTCTTCCCTTGGCCAGTCCTCGGTAGTCGAGCGGAATCTGGACCGGATAACGATCTTCACGGGTATCGTCTGGTTCCTATGCATCGTCGCTCTCGGGATCCTGGACAAGTAAGCGGCTAGGGTCGCAGCCAGGTGCGGCTGCTGCAAGATCGCATGTTCTCAGCAAGGGGTGAGCAGTGAGCAGTGGCAACGCCATACGCGGCAGCCGGGTCGGGGCCGGGCCTATGGGTGAGGCTGAGCGCGGCGAGGCGGCACCACGCGTGCGCGTCTCGTTCTGGTGCTGCAACGGGCACGAGACCATTCCGAGCTTCGCGTGTGACGCGGCCATCCCCGAGTACTGGGACTGCCCGCGATGCGGCCTGCCGGCCGGGCAGGACGAGGAAAACCCGCCCGCCCCGCCGCATGCCGAGCCTTACAAGACCCACCTCGCCTACGTGAAGGAGCGGCGCAACGACACCGACGGCGCCGCGATCCTCGCGGAGGCGCTCGACCGGCTGCGCAAGGGCGCCTGACCTCACCCGCTACCGCCAGCGCCCAGCGCGTTGTGCTTCAGGTGCTTGTGACCCCACAGGCGGACGGCCTCGATGACCGGCTGGGCGCTGCGCCCGTGCTCGCTCAGCGAGTACTCCACGCGCGGCGGCACCTCGGGATAAATACGCCGGTCGACCACGCCCGCTGACTCAAGCTGGCGCAGTGTGCTCGTCAGCATCTTGTGAGTCACGTCGGGGATGAGCCGTTGCAGATCACTGAATCTCTGCGTGCCGTCGGCGAGCCAGTACAGCACGATCAGGTTCCAGCGGCCGCCCAGGACCCCCAGGGCGGCTGTCAGCGGGCACGGCTCGGGCGGAGGGCAGGTTTCGCCGCCGTGCGTTGGTGACGCTGAAGTGCGTTCTTGTGTCGGGCTTGCGACCATGTCTCAATGCTGGCATGGACAGCGAAGTGAGCGGCCCCGCGGTCATCGAGGTGCGCACCTACCGGGCCAGGGAAGGCCAGCGCGAGCGACTGATGGCCCTCATGCGCGAGCTGGCGTTTCCGGTCCATCGCGCGCTCGGCATCCGGGTGCTCGGCCCGTTCCCGTCACTCGATGACCCGGTCGGCCTGGTGTGGCTGCGCGCATACCCGACCGCTGCGAGCCGGGAGACGCTGAGCCGCGCCTTCTACGAGAGCCAGGAATGGACCACGGAGCTCGAGGGACAGCTGATGCCGCTCATCGACCGTTACTCCGCGGTCCTCGTCGAAGACCGGGACGGCATGTGGCAGCGGTGGCCGGGTCAGGTGTAGCGGGGGGTACGGGCATCGCCGCCCAGGGCGGGTACGTCTAGTGCGCGAACGCTTCGCGCTGGCCGTCGGGCAGCAGCGGCACCGGCGCCTGCGGTGCGGCCTCCAGCGTGTCGACCTGGGTTCGCAAGTCCTGGACGAGCAGGCCAGCCATGTCCTGGCTGAAGCCGTTGCGCACCACCATCCGCAGCACGGCGACGTCCTGCATGTTCTCCGGGAAGGTGTAGGCCGGCACGAGCCAGCCGCGCTGGCGCAGCCGCTCGGAGATGTCGAAGACCGTGTATCCCGAGGTCGCCGGGTCGCGCAGCTTGAACGCGATGACCGGCAGGTCGCTGCCGTCGGACAGCAGCTCGAACGGCCCCATCGCGGCGACCTCCCCGGCCAGGTACTTCGC
>JASHUG010000025.1 GCA_030040155.1 Streptosporangiaceae bacterium
GACGGGGTCTCGGCGGGCTCGGTCTCGCCTTCCAGGCTCACCGACACCTGCGGGCCGGGGGCTGGCTGGGGTCGCCGGGTGCTCATCTTGTGGATGCCGTACACCGGCGGAGGGGTCAGGCGGGCGAACTGAGCGATGGCGGTGCCGACGATCGTCGCCTCGACTACGTGGTCCCTGCCGCGCGGCACGACCGGACACGACCGCTCGCTGATCCGGGTCTCCATTTCCTTCACGACGACGCCCTCGGCGCCCATCCGCACGAGGTCCAGTTCCATCTCGTTGCGGGCATCCCTGCGCATCTGGCTGAGGAGGTAGCTGTACCCCTCAACCTCGACGTTGCCGGCGTTCCAGCGGGTCTGGCCGGTGGTGAGCCAGTCGTCATGGCGAAATCCGACAGCAATGCCGAGGGCCAGCCCGACCGGCACCCAGCCGTAGCCGATGAGCTTGGTGAAGTCCTGCCCGGAGAGGTCCGAGGCGAACGGCTGGCTGAGGCGGACCGCGCCCGGCGCGCGGATCGCGGTGCCGAATGCGCGGAATTCCAGGCTGTCCTCGGCGAACGGCCCTACCGTCAGGGTCACGCCGATGACACCGTGACCGCCAAGCGCCGCACATTCGGCGGTCATCCGGCTCAGAGCCGTGCGGCGCGCCGCATAGAGCGTGGACACGAGCGGCCGGGCCGCGCCGACCGCAGCCGCGCCCTGCGGCGCCTGCACGTGCCGGATCAGTCCCATCGCGGACTGGCCGGTCGGCGTGCCCTCGCGCCGCCAGACGGCTCGGCCGTAGGGGCACTCCTCGCCGCCGGTGTCGCCGATGTTCCACACTGCCGCGCCCAGGACCTGACCGACCGGCTGGAACCCGACCTTGGAGATCGTGGCGAATTCCGCCACCCCGAGCGAGGAACCCCAGCTGTGGTGGCTGGCCATGTCGGCCAGCCGGGCCTCCGCGGTCGACGGCAGGCCAGGGCCTGAGTCAGATTCCACCGCCGACGTCCTTACTTAGCCGCGCTGGCACGCACGGATCAGGCGTCAAGGCTGAGAACCATGGTCGGTGTCTGGATCACGTGGTCGTCGCGCAGCGGACGTACCGCCGTCCCGATCGCGAAGAACTCGGTCGTGTGCGAACCCCAGGTGTGACTGTGCTGCCGCAGCTGCACGCCGACGATCCCTTCGGCCGCGAGTTCCTCGGCCTCGGCCTGCATCCGGCTCATTGCCAGCTCGCGCGCGTCATACAGGGCCTGCGTGAACTGCTCCAGCTCCACGTTCCGGCCGATGTTACCCATCTTGGCCCCGAGCCGCTGATGCGCGATGTGGTACACGCACGACCCCATCACCATGCCGAGCGGCGCGTAGCCGGCCCGGATCAGGGTCCAGAAGTCCTGACCGGACAGGTCGGAGGTGAACGGCATGTTCTTGTTGTTGCGCCAGTTGGTCACGCCGCCTCCGCCGGCGCCGTGCTCGGCCACGACCGCTGTCCCGACGGCGATGAACTCCGCGATGTCCGCGCCGAACTCCTTCATCTCCACATCGAGCCTGACCCCGACCACGCCGTCCGCGCCGAGCGCGTTGGCCTCCGCTTCCATCCGGGTCATCGCCAGCTCGCGGGCGTGGTACATGGCCTGCGAGAGCACGTCCAGTTCCTGGCTCTGGCCCCAGCGCCCGATCTGGAGTCCGACGTGGTAAATCGAGCTGCCGAGCACGAGACCGACAGGGCGGAATCCAACCTCTCGCACCAGCAGAAACTCGTTCACCGACAGGTCGGAGGTGAAGATCGCGCCGGGCGCCCCCGGCCGCAGCTCGGCGAGCCTGCGCATCGCGTCCTGCGGTACGCCCAGGACCTGCATGTCGGTCCCCTGCTGCTCGGTCATTGCCGCTCCTTAGCCGTTACCTATTCCGTCGTGCTGCCGGTCCTGGCGATCCCGCCGCCGCGCTGGCCCGGTTCCTGCCTGCACCGCGCTGGCCCGTCAGGGCCCGAGCCGTACCCGCGCCGCCTGCCGTCGCTGCGGGTCGAGCGACATGATCGCCAGCGGCGGCGGCGCCTCACGCGCACGGCCGCGGCCGAAGTGCGTGATTGCGGTGCCGATTATCGTCGCCTCGACGACATGATCGCGACGGGCCTCCTGGGCCGGGCATTCGTGCTCGCCGACCCGCATCTCCATCCGCTGCACGACCACGCCCTCGGCACCGTGCCTCGTGACGTCGCGCTGCAACTGCTGGCGGGCGTCGTGCCTGGTGTCGTTGACCAGATCGGTGTATCCCTGGACCTCGACGTTGCCGCTGCCCCAGCGGGTCTGGTTGACGGTAATCCAGTCGTCATGCCGGGCGCCGACCGAGATGCCGAGGACAAGGCCGACCGGCACCCAGCCCGCCAGGATCAGCTTGGCGAAGTCTTGGCCGGACAGATCGGAGGTGAACGGCTCACGCAGCTTGACCGCGCCGGGAGCCCGCACTGCCGTGCCGATCGCCTTGAACTCCAGGCCGCCGGCCGCGAACGAGCCGATCGAAAGCCGGACACCGACGACGCCCTGCCCGCCAAGCTCGGTGCATTCGGCGGTCATCCGGCTGATCGCGCGGCGCCTCGCCTCGTACATGGTGCGCACGAGCGGCGCGTACGAGCCGAATTCTCCGCCCCCGGAGGTGGACGTCTGCGTGGTGTACGGCCCCATGAAGCCGGTCATCCCCATCCGGCTCATCCCGATCATGCCGTACGCCGGGCAGCCGTAGCCGCCGGTATACCCGAGGTTGTAAACAGCGGCGCCGAGTACCTGGCCTACCGGCTCAAAGCCCGTGCTCTTGATCGCCGTGAATTCGTCGGCCGTCAGCGCGGAGCCCCAGGTGCCGCTCCGCCGGATTTCGGCCATCCGGGCCTCGGCAGCCGGTGGAAGCCAACCGCTCGGCTGATCCACGGTCAATTTGCGCCCCCTTGCCGCGCTTTCTGCCACCCCGAACTTAACCCTACAAGACCTCCGAGCCTAGCCATAGCAACCGGCCCGGTAATGCCGCCGTTAGCCGCGGGCAGCCTTTCATTGGCTTTGCGGACCGCGGCTATAACACTCCTCGCGACCGGCTGAGTATTCACTGAACGGTCGCGTAGCGGCTCATTCTGCGGCCGCTGGTTAGTTCTTCTCCGATGGCCACTTGTCCTGCTCGTCCCATTCCTCATTCCGGCGCTTCGCGATCTCCCGCCAGTTCTCGGCGTCTTCCCGCGTCGCGTATGGTCCCAACCGGTCCTTGCCTGCGCAACCGGGCCCCTGCTCTACCTTGTTGTCCTTGAGGCAGAACCACCAGCTCTTGTCATCATCCATGGCCATTAGACTTTCAGATCATGACGGCTACGCTCCAGCCAGGCTGGATTTCTCCTCCGCGCGGTGTCCCCGCGCACATCGCCCGTCCCGAGTACGTCGGCAGGAAGGCGCCCCGCGGCGGCGAGCGCGACGTCAAGGACGCCGAGACAATCGAGCGGATGCGCGTAGCCGGCAGGATCGCGGCCCAGGCCCTGGTCGAGGTGGGCAAGCACGTGGCACCGGGTGTCACGACCGACGAGCTGGACCGCATCGGCCATGAGTTCATGTGCGACCACGGCGCCTACCCCAGCACGCTCGGCTATCGCGGCTTCCCCAAGTCTTTGTGCACCTCGCTGAACGAAGTTATCTGCCACGGGATCCCCGACGACACCGTGGTCGCCGACGGCGACATCGTCAATATCGACATCACGGCTTTCATCGGCGGGGTGCACGGCGATACAAATGCCACGTTCCTGGCGGGTGAGGCCAGCGAGGAGGACCGGCTGCTCGTCGATCGGACCAGGGAAGCCATGATGCGCGGCATCCGGGCGGTGGCGCCGGGGCGGCCGCTCAACGCGGTGGGCCGGGTCATCGAGTCCTACGCGCGGCGGTTCGGCTATGGCGTCGTGCGGGATTTCACCGGTCACGGCATCGGCACCACGTTCCACTCCGGCCTGGTCGTGCCTCACTTTGACGACCCGGCCGTCCGGGTGATCATGGAACCGGGCATGACCTTCACAATCGAGCCCATGCTGACGCTTGGCACGATCGAATACGACATCTGGCCCGACGGCTGGACCGTGCTCACCGCCGATCGCAAGCGCACCGCCCAGTTCGAGCACACGATCGCCGTCACGGCCGACGGCTACGAAATCCTGACCCTGCCCTGACCCGGCGCGCCGCGCGCCCGTGCTCGACGGACACGCCGGTCGCGCCTCGTTCCGGTATCAGGCCGTCGTTGCTGCTGCGCGCGCGGTGGCGGTCACCTCGGCCAGCGCCGGCGCTAGCGCTGGCGCGGGCGTGACGGGCTGCGAGCCCTCTGCCAGCATCCCGCGGCCCGGCAGCCAGGCCAGCCAGCGGGGCAGGTACCAGGCACGCTCACCGAGCAGGGCCAGGCAGGCGGGCAGGACCACGCCGCGGACGAGGGTCGCGTCGATCAGCACCGCCGCCGCCAGACCGACGCCGAGCATCTTCACGTCGATCATCTGGAGCGTCGCGAAGATCGAGAAGACTGCCACCATGATCAGCGCGGCGCTGCTCACGACGCCAGCGGTCCGGCCGATGCCGGTCACGATGGCTTCGCGCGCCGTCGCGCCGGCAGCCCAGTGCTCGCGGACCCGGCTCAGGATGAAGACGTGATAGTCCATGCTCAGGCCGAACAAGAGCGTGAACGTGAACAACGGCACCCACGGCACCAGCGCGCCGAACGACGTGAACCCGAGCAGCGACTCCAGGTGGCCGTCCTGGAAGATCAGCGTGACCAGCCCGTAGGCGCGCCGACCGACAGCAGGTTCAGGCCGATGGAGACCAGCGGGATCGTAAGGCTGCGGAACGCGCACATGAGCAGGACGAAGGCGAGCAGCGCCACGACACCGAGGACCAACGGCGTCCTTGAGTCCAGCGTCGAGGCGAAGTCATAGTTGGACGCGGTATTACCAGTCACCGCAAAGCTGGCACCCGGCACCCGGCCGATCGTTGCGGGCAGTATCCGGTTCTGCAGGGTCAGCAGCGCGTCGTCGGACACTTTCCCCGACCCGGTGCCGGCCAGCGGGACCTCCACGACCAGGGCCTTGCCGTCGGCGACCATGCTGGCGGTCACCGGGCCGCGGATCGGTCCGGCGCGGCCGGCGTCGCTGCGCAGCGCAGCCAGTTCGGTGGCCATCGCCGGGCTCGACAAGTCCTGCCCGGTCACGACCACGTCCGCGGGAGCGGGCTTGCCGGGAAACTCGTGCTGGATGTCGGAAAGAACCTGGACCACGCCCAGGTTGCTCGGCAGGTCGAGCGACGGGCTGCCCAGCCGCATTCCCAGCGCCGGCGCGCTGAGCGCGAGCAGCGCGGCCGCCGCGATCCCGCCATAGAGCGCCGGCCGCCGCACCACCCGGCCCGCCAGGCCGGCCCAGGTCCGGCAGGGCCTGGCTTGCGTCCGGCGGTGACCCAGGTGCGGCAGCTTGCCCCGGTCGGCCCACGGGCCCAGCCACGACAGCAGGGCCGGCAGGAACGTCAGCGAGCCGATGACCGCGACCCCGACGACCATGATCGTGCCGGTCGCTATCCCGGTGAAGATGTCGATCCCGGTCAGGAACAGCCCCGCCAGCGAGATCATTACGGTGACGCCCGACACCAGGATCGCCCGGCCCGAGGTGGCGGCGGCAATCCTGGTCACCGTGTCGCTGTCGTGCCCTGCTGCCCTTTCCTCGCGTTCGCGCCGCAGGTAGAACAGCGAGTAGTCGACTCCCACCGCCATCCCGATGACCAGCACGAGCTCCGAGGTCCCCGAACCGACGGGTAGCCACTGCGCGGCGATGCTGAGCAGGGATACCGCGGTAACGACGGCCGTCCCCGCCAGCAGAACCGGTATGCCGGCCGCGATCAGCGCACCGAATACCGCGACTAGCAAGATCAGCGTGAGCGGGATCGACGTCCACTCCGACTGGCGGTAGTCATGGCTGAGCAGCGCGTTGGCGGCGATGTCGGTGGTGGCGTCGCCGGCCTCGCGGACCAGCAGGTCAGGGTTGGCTGCCTGGATCCGGTGCACGGCGGCCATGTCGGCCAGGACGGTGGCGTCGGCGTCCGCGTTCGGCCCGGCGACGGTGAAGGTCACCAGGTCGGCCGTCCCGTCCTGGGCTCGCAGCGCAGCGCCGCCGCGGCCGAACGGCGACCGGATGTTGGCCGCTGCCTGCGGCAGTTCCTCCAGCGCGGCCACGACATCGTGGGCCGCCCGCCTGACCTGCCTGGCCGTGTCGCTTGCGAGCTGCCGCTCACCCGCCTTGGCCTGGATCAGGACGCTCTCAGTGGGCGGGGTCACGACGCCGAGCTGGGTCAGGATCTGCTCGCCCCGTCCGGCCTGGCCAGGGTCGTACTGCTGTACGCCCGCGGAGGTGACGAACTGACCGCCGATGAACGCGGTGGCCATGAACGCCAGCCAGAGCCCGACGGCGGTCTTGCGGTACTTGGCGCTCCAGCAGGCAACGCGTTCGACGAACGGCCTGCGAGCCTCAGGACGACCCGAGCGGATGGCAGTGTGCGCGGCACGCACCGGCCGCACGGCAGTGTGCGGGAGCTGACCCATCAGGACGCTCTCTGGCTCGGTGTGATCGGCGTGTTATGCCGGACACGCACCAGGTTCCAGGGGCGCCTTGCCGGACGTTGCAGCAACTGTAGCCGGACGGCGCTACTGGGTCAGCCATAGGCCGAAATCCGGCGCGTTAGACCGGGACGCGCCGGATTTCGGCTGATGAGGGACCTGAG
>JASHUG010000294.1 GCA_030040155.1 Streptosporangiaceae bacterium
GGCCTGCTGGCCGTTCCGCTTGCCTTCCTGCTGATTGAGTCGGCGCACGCGGGCTGGGCCTCGGTGTCGAGCGAGATCTTCCGGCCGCTCACCGGGACGCTGCTCTGGAACACGGTCCAGCTGACCGTCATCGTCACGGCGCTGTGCGCCGGCATCGGCACCGCGACCGCCTGGCTGATCGAGCGCACCAACCTGCCCGGCCGCCGGATCTTCGCAGTCCTGCTGGTGGTACCGCTCGCCATCCCCGACTTCGTCGTCAGTTTCGGCTGGAACTCGCTGTTCACCTGGGCCGAGGGCCTGCGCGGAGCCGTCATCGTGATGACGCTCGCGGTGTACCCGCTGGTCTACCTGCCGGTCGCGGCCAGCCTGCGGGCGGCCGATCCTGGCCAGGAGGAGGTTGCCCGCAGTCTCGGGGTCGGGCGGCTGCGTGTCTTCTTCCGGATCACCCTCGGCCAGGCCAGGGGCGCGATCCTGGGCGGCTGCCTGCTGGTGGCGCTCGTGCTGCTGGCCGAGTACGGCGCGTTCGAGATGCTCAGCTACCAGACGTTTACCACGGAGATCTTCATCAACTTCAACCAGCCGGCCGCGGTCCCCACCGCCTGCGCGCTGTCGCTCATCCTGGTTGCCATCAGCCTGGTGGTACTCGGCGGTGAAGGCTGGCTCCGCGGTCGCGGCCGGGTAGCGAGGTCCGGCCCGATGGCTCAGCGGGTCATGCCGCCGCTGCGGCTGGGCCGCGGAACCTTCCCGGCCCTGCTTGGCGTCTCGGCGGTGGTGCTGCTGGCCCTGGGCATACCGGTGTACGCCAGCGTCTACTGGATCTTCGAGGGCGGCATCGGCGGGCTGGCCGGAGTGTCGATGCTGGATGCGGCCTGGCACACAGCTAGCTACGGCGTGTGCGCGGCGGCTGCCGACACCCTGCTCGCGCTGCCGGTGGCGGTGCTCGCGATCAGGCACAGCGGCGCGGCGCGGCACTTCCTGGAGCGCAGCACCTACCTGGTCCTGGCGATGCCGGGCGTGGTGATCGCGCTGGCGCTGACCTACTTCACCGAGCAGGACCTGAACAGCTTCGGCTACCAGACCGCGCCCCTCCTGGTGCTGTGCTACACGATCATGTTCTTCCCGCTGGCACTAGTGGGCGTCAAGGCCGCCGTCGCGCGCGCACCCGCCAGCCTGGACGACGTGGCCCGGTCGCTTGGGCACGGGAAGCTCGCCGCCTTCAGCCGGGTCACCCTGCGGCTGGCCGCGCCGGGCCTGGTGGCCGCGTTCTGCCTGGTATTCCTCGAAGTCGTAACCGAGCTGACGGCTACGCTGATCCTCGTGCCGACCGGGGTGCAGACGCTCGCTACCCAGTTCTGGCAGTACCAGCAGAACCTGTCGTACGGCCAGGCGGCGCCGTTCGCCCTGGTGATGATCGGGGTTGCGGCGCTGCCGAGCATTGTGCTTGGCCGATTCTTCAACCGGACGGCACGGGCGCAAGGATGAGCAGATGAGGCAGCTGTCGATTACCGGCCTGCACAAGGCGTTTGGCCCGCATCCGGTGCTTAAGGGCGTTGACCTGGACGTTCCGGCGGGTGCGTTCACCGCCATCCTCGGGCCATCCGGCAGCGGCAAGACCACGTTGCTCCGGCTGCTGGCGGGCTTCGAACAAGCCGACAGCGGCACCATCACGATCGGCGGCCGGGTCGTTGACGGGCCCGGCGCGGCTTACGTGCCGCCCGAGCGCCGTCACATCGGGTACGTGCCGCAGGAAGGCGCGCTGTTCCCGCACCTGACGGTCGCGGCGAACGTCGGCTTCGGCCTGCCGCCAAAGGAACGGCGTGGCCCGCGCACCGGCGAGCTGCTTGAGGCTGTCGGACTTGCCGGGCTGGGGAACCGCTTCCCCCATGAGTTGTCCGGTGGCCAGCAGCAGCGGGTGGCGCTGGCCAGGGCGCTGGCGATCAAGCCAGACCTCGTCCTGCTTGATGAGCCGTTTGCCTCGCTCGACGCCCACCTGCGGGCGAGTGTCCGCGCCGACGTCCAGCAGATCTGCTTGTCGGCGGGCACCACCGCGATCCTGGTCACGCATGATCAAGACGAGGCCCTGTCGATGGCTGACCGCGTCGCGGTGCTGCGCGACGGCCGGATCGTGCAGTACGCGGCCCCGCAAGACCTGTACATGCGCCCCGCCGACCCGGCGCTGGCCCTGTTCGTGGGGGACGCGAATCTGATCGACGGCCATCTTGTCGTGGTCGGCACTGCGGCTGCTGCCTCGCAGTCCCGCGCGGAGGCCGCTGACGGCGCGCGCGATCATCCCGGCCAAGTCGTCGATACGGTGCTCGGCCGGCTCACGGTCGCACCATCGATCCCCGCAGCCGACCCGGCCGCCGGCGCGGTGACGGTCCTGATCAGGCCGGAGCAGCTTGAGATCAGCGAGCGCCAGTCGGCTACCGCGGACGGCCAGCGCGGCTGCCTGGCCGGCCATGTCGTCGCCTGCGAGTACTACGGTCATGACGCGGTCCTGCGCGTGCGGCCCGACAATGCCGCGGCCGGCCAGACGGTCATAGTCCGCACCTCAGGCGGCCCGCAGCTGTCGCCGGGCGCCGCGGTCTTCGTCCGGGCCCGCGGCCCCGTGGTCGCCTGGGCTCGCTGACACCCGCCGGCTCGCTGACACCCGTGGCCGCGGCCTGCGCCGCCCCATCCGAATTGGCACACATTTCGGGTGTTCCGGGCTCCAGCCCGACTCGTCTGCGCCCGACAGGTCACCTGACCTGCGCATTCGGTCCGCATGCACCGCATAAATCCGGCACAATATGTACATGCCGGGTAGACAGCGGTGGACGGGCATACTCGCGGAAGCGAGGTCCGAGCTGCGCCGCGGCGAACTGCTGCAGGCCATCTTCCCGGCCCTGAGTCCGTCCTCCTCCGGCCGCGGCATGGCACCGGCCGAGTTGATGCTGGCCGTCGTGGCCGCCGAGCATCTGGCCCAGCGCCGCCGCCTCAGGGAGCAGGCGCGGGAGTCCATGTTCCCGCTGGCCTCCCGCATGGTCATCGGCCTGTCCAATCAGCGTCTGCTCATCTGGTCGGTCAGGCCGGGCTGGCGCCTTGGCTCGTTCATCGGGTACGTCGCGCGCGACCGGATACTTCAGGCGACCGCGCCGACGATCGGCACGGGCTGGCGCACCGTGAACATCTACCTGGCCCAGGAGCCGACCGTGTCGATCAAGGTTCCGGCGCGGGCGGCAGACGATCTCGCGCGGGAGCTGTCCGGCCGTCCGGACCTCACGGACTCGCAGTCAGATTCGGCGTCGTAGACCGCCCGGCCCGCCGCAAACACACTGCCTAGCCGCGGCCGCGCAGCGCCCGGAGTACGACGGCGGTCTCCAGCGAGGCGATCACGGCGTCCCAGCCCTTGTCCTCGGCGCTTTTCTCGCCGCCGCAGCGGTCGGCCGCCTGCTCGAGCGTGTCGCAGGTAAGCACGCCGTTGCCGACGGGGGTCCCGGCGTCGAGGGCCACCCTGGACAGCCCGTAAGTCACGGCATCGCAGACGTAGTCGAAGTGCGGGGTGCCGCCCCGGATGACAGCACCAAGGCACGCAACCGCGTCGTGCCGTCGGGCTAGCTCGGCCGCCACCACCGGCAACTCGACCGCGCCCGGAACGCGGACGACCAGTGGCTCGCCGACCCCGCAGGCCCTGGCCGCGGCTACGGCCCGGTCGACGAGCTGGTCGGTGATCTCGGGATGCCAGCGGGTCGCGGCGATCGCCAGGCTCAAGCCAGTGCCATCGACGGTCTGCCCGTCAGGGCGCCCCGATCCGCTCACCGCGCACCCGCTGCGGCATCCGCCGACGGGCTGGCACCCGCCGCCCTGGCAGCCGGCACCGCAGTACCCGCCGCGAGAGCGGGCCGATCGCCAGCCGCGCTGACACCGTTGCCGTCATCGGCCTGCGCCACGGCTCCAACGCGGGCTCCGGCACCGGGCACCGGCAGGTTGTCGATGTGATGCCCGAGCCGGTCACGCTTGGCCGTCAGGTACCGCAAGTTGTGGGGCGTCGGCGCGGGCGGCAGGGCCACCCGTCCGGTCACCTCGATGCCGAAACCGGACAGGCCGACGACCTTCGCTGGGTTGTTGGTCAGCAGGCGGAACGAGCGGACCCCGAGATCGGTGAGCATCTGCGCGCCGGTCGAGTACTCCCGCGCGTCGACCGGCAACCCAAGCTCAGTGTTGGCGTCGACGGTGTCGACTCCCCCGTCCTGCAGCTGGTAGGCCCGGAGCTTGGACAGCAGCCCGATGCCGCGCCCCTCGTGCCCGCGCAGGTACAGCACCAGGCCGCGGCCCTCGCCCGCGATGGCGGCCATCGCGGCATCCAGCTGCGGGCCGCAGTCGCAGCGGTGCGACCCGAACACGTCTCCGGTCAGGCACTCAGAGTGCATCCGGACGAGCGGGTCAGGACCGTCCGCGGTCAGGTCACCGAGCACGAGCGCGAGGTGCTCGGTGCCGTCCACAGCGTTCTGGTAGCCGTATGCGCGCCACTCGCCGAACTCGTTCGGGAGCCGGGTCTCCACCACCCTGGTGACGACTCGCTCATGCTGCCGGCGGTAGGAGATGAGCTGCTCGATGGAAATCAGCGCCAGCCCGTGCTGGTCAGCGAAGTCGCGCAGTTCGGGAAGCCTGGCCATGGTGCCGTCGTCGTTTACCACCTCCGACAGGACGCCGGCCGGCGTCAGGCCCGCCAGCCGGGCCAGGTCCACCGCGGCTTCGGTGTGCCCGCGCCGGCGCAAAACGCCACCGGGCGCGTACCGCAGCGGGAACACGTGCCCTGGCCGGACGATCTCGTACGGCTCGGTGGCGGAGTCGGCCAGCGTGCGGATCGTCCTCGCCCGGTCGGCAGCCGATATCCCGGTGGTGACGCCGTCGCGCGCGTCCACGCTGATGGTGTAGGCGGTCCGCATCCGCTCCGCGTTCTGCGTGGTCATCAACGGGAGTTGCAGCCGGTCAAGCATCTCTCCCGGCATCGGCACGCAGATCACCCCGCTGGTGTAACGGATCATGAACGTCAGCAGCTCTGGCGTCGCCTTGCTGGCAGCGAAGATGATGTCGCCCTCGTTCTCGCGGTCGGCATCGTCAACGACGACCACCGGCCGCCCGGCCGCGATGTCGGCTACCGCCCGCGACACCTCGTCCATCCGGATCCCGGCGGCCTGCCCGGTCGCGTGGCTGCCCATCACGACTGCCTCCCCGCAAGCAGACGCTCCACGTACTTGGCGATCAGGTCCACCTCAAGGTTCACGGCCGCGCCTGGCTGCTTGAACCCCAGCGTCGTCCGCTGCAGCGTCTCGGGGATCAGGCTGACTTCAAACCAGCAGTCCCCGCTGTCGCTGAGACCGGAAACGGTAAGGCTGACCCCGTCGACCGCTACCGAACCCTTGTAAACGAGGTAACGGGCTAGCTCCGGCGGTACCGAGATCCGCACGACCTCCCAGTCCGTACCCGGCTGGCGCGCCAGTATCGTCCCCGTCGCGTCGACGTGCCCCTGGACGATGTGCCCGCCAAGGCGGCCATCCGGCCGGACCGGGCGCTCCAGGTTCACGGCCGTGCCAGAGGCCAGCGAGCCGAGCGTGGAGTGCTTGAGAGTCTCGCCGATCACGTCGGCGGTGAACTGGTCACTGCCGCTCCCGGTGACGGTGAGGCACACGCCGTTGATTGCGATCGAGTCGCCGCGGGCGGCATCACTAGTCACCTTGGGCCCGCGCACAGTCAGCCGGGCCGAGTCGCCGCGCGGCTCCAGCCGCACGACCTCGCCCAGCTCTTCAACAATTCCGGTGAACACCGTGTCCTCCTCGGAGCCGTCGTCCCGCCTGCCGGCTCCGGGGGTCGCGCGAAAGCGCGCGGCCGCGGCTGTCAGCCACCCGCAACGGGCTGGCCATGGCCGCGCACGTGCTGCCTCCCATCCGGACTTTGACCGTCGGTCCTGGAATTTCGCCAGGTCAACCGGCCGCGCCGCAGCGGTCCGGGGGTCACCCCCCGTACCGATGCGAGCCTCGGCCGGGTCGCGGACTATCACCGCCGGTTCGGAGTTTCACCGACCCCGGAGCACGTCTTGCTGCGTCAACTAGTGTGCCACGGCAAGTATTCCGCCCCAAAGTGGGTCAGGCCGATGGGCAGCGGTCTGGCCCGGTTCCGGCTGGCCAGCGCGCCGGAAACCGGGCCAGTGAGCTGCCTGCCGCGGCAGCGGCCCAGGGGCCAACCCCTGGATCCCCGCCGCGGCTGAGAAGGCAGCCCCTAGGCGGGCGTCGACCCTCGGCGGGCCAGCGCGTCCAGCGCGACCGCCGCCAGCAGCACCAGGGCAGTCCAGATGTACTGGCCTGCCGCGCCGAGCCCGAGCAAGTCCACTCCGTTGTAAATGACCGCGACGACGAATCCGCCGAGCACGGCACCGAGCATCCGGCCGCGGCCGCCAAACAGGCTGATCCCGCCGATGACTGCCCCGGCGACCGCGTACAGCACGTACTGGCCGCCCTGGAAATCGGTCGATATCGAGCCGAGCAGCGAGGCGTAGAGGATCCCGGTGACGCCGGCCAGAAGCCCGCAGAACGTGAACGCCAGCACGCGGATCCGGCTCAGGTTGATGCCCGCCCGCCGCGCCGCCTCGGCGTTACCGCCGACGGCGTACAGATAGCGACCGAACCTGATCCGGGTCAGCACGATCGTCATGATCCCGAGCAGCACGATCACGATCGGGACCACCCACGGGACGCCGCCGGCCACGTTGAGCACAGCCACGAGAGCAGCGCCGATACCTCCGGCCAGCACGATCTTGAGCAACGTCACGCCGAGCGGCGGGGCGACGAGGCCGTGCCTGCGCCGGCGCTGGTCCCTGGTGATCACGTACGCGCCCCCGAGCACCACGCCGACGACCAGGACGATCCAGCCGGTAGCGGGAGTCATCTCGCCGGTGGTGAGGTCGAACAGGAAGGTGTTGTGCAGCGAGATAACCCCGCCGAGCCCGATGTTTCCTGTCTTCTCAAACAGCCAGATCAGCACGCCGTTCAGGCCGAGCAGGCCGGCCAGCGTGACGATGAACGACGGTATCTTCAGCCAGACGGTGATCAGGCCCTGGATCGCGCCGATCGCGGCACAGACCGCCAGGCCCGCGAGGATCGCGACGGCCGTCGGGAACGGATCGTGGATCGACACCATCCAGGCCGTGACCGTGGCGCCGATCGCTGCGTTGAACCCTACTGACAGGTCGATCTCGCCAAGCAGCAGCACGCACGCCTCTGCCATCGCGATCGTGATGATCCAGCCAGCCTGTCCCATCAGGTTGAAGATGTTGATCGCAGACAGGAAGTGACTCTGGGAACTCTGGAAGTAGATGCCAAGCGCGATCAGCCCGACCACGACCGGCAGCGCGCCGCTCTCCCCGCTGCGCACCCTTCGCAGCCAGATCTTCCCGTACTCGCCGAGCGACTGGGCAAGCAACTCCGGTGCGGCGCCGACCGCGACCGAGGCCGCGCCCGCCGCAGGCTCGCCGGCTACTGCAACCGAGCCAGCCTGCTGCTCCCTGTCCAGGTCGCCGGATTCTTTAGTTGCCATATCTCAGCCCTCCGAGCCAGTCCTGGCGCCTGGCACGATCGCAGCCGCGCTGCCGTGGCCGTTACCCAGGCGCGCGGAGGCACCCGTGGTCATCAGGTCCACGATCGACTGCCGGTCGAACTCGGCGGCCGGCCCGACCCCGACCAGCCTGCCCAGGTAGAGCACCGCGATCCGGTCCGCGACCGCGAGCACGTCATTGAGGTTGTGCGAGATCATGATGACTGCGTGGCCCGTGTCGGCCAGCCGTCTGATCAGGCTGATAACCAGCTCCGTCTGGCTGACGCCGAGCGCGGCGGTCGGCTCGTCCATGATCACCAGCCGGGCGTCCAGCATGACCGCCTTGGCCACGGCAACCGCCTGCCGCTGCCCGCCAGACAGCGAGCCGACCGGCTGCCTGATCGACCGCACGCTGGTCACCCGGAGATCGTGCAACGTCTGCTTCGCGGTGAGCTCCATGCTCACCTCATCGAGGATCCCGAACTTCAGCTGTTCGTGGCCCAGCATCATGTTCTGGACGATGTCCAGGTTGTCGCACAGCGCGAGGTCCTGGTAGACGGTCGCGATCCCGAGATTCGTCGCGTCGCGCGGTGAGTGAATGTGGACCGGGTTGCCCTTCCAGCGCAGCTCACCGCTGCTCGGCTGGTATATCCCGGAGATGCACTTGACAAGCGTGCTCTTGCCTGCCCCGTTGTCCCCGACCAGCGCGGTGACCTGCCCGGCCGGGATGTCCAGGTCCACGCCGATCAGCGCCTGGACCGGACCGAAATTCCTGCCGACGCCGCGCAGCTGCAGCAGCGGCGGGTAGGCCACTGTGGTGCCGGTCATGGCCGGTGCCGCGCCCACTGCTGCGGGCGCGGCACCGTCCCCGGCGCTGTTAGCTACCACCGGCCCGCCCGGGGCCAGTCGTCAGCGCTTATGTTCATTTAAGAGATCCCGTACTTCGTGCAGGCTGCGGCGAACGTGCCGCCTGGGTAGCTGCCTGAGCAGATCTGCGAGGCGGGCACGAACCCGTCCTTGACGACAGTGGACTGGATGGTTGATGCGGTAACCCATTCCGGCGTCAGCAGGATCGAGGGCACCATGGTCCCGGTGTCGATGTCCTTCACCGAGCCATTGACCAGCCCTGACGGCGGCGTGAGGCCTGCGCGCAGGTACATGGCCAGCGCGACCGAGGCCTGGGCCTCCAGGTAAATCGGCTTGTAGACGGTGCCGCACTGGTAGCCCGAGATGATGTTCTGCAGGCCGGTCAGCGTGGCGTCCTGGCCGGTGACCGGGAACGTGTCCGGCTTGATATGACGGGTCTGCAGGTAGTGGATAATCGGTGCGCCGTTCTCATCGTTCGGCATCAGCACGGCGTTGATGTTCGGGTGCGCGGTGTACGCGGCCTCGAACTCGGTCAGGGCCACATCCGGAGTCCAGGTACCGGCCGGGTTAGCGACGTCCTTGTACGTCCCGTTCTTGAAGTACGGGGCGAGCACGGCGTCGTAGCCCTGGGCGAACAGCGTCGCGTTGTTGTCGGTGACCGCGCCGTGCATGACCATGACCTGCGGGCTCTTCACACCCCAGGCCTTGATGCAGCTGACCAGCCCGTTGCCAAGCAGGGTGCCGACATAAACGTTGTTGAAGCTGACGTAGTACTTGCGGCTGCCGCCGAGCGTCAGCCGGTCGTAGTCGATGACCGGCACGTGATGCGCGTTGGCGTAGGTCTCGATCCTCGCGCCGACACCGGAGTCCAGCGGGTCCATGATCAGGACCTTAGCGCCGTTGGTGATGTCGGCCTGAGCGTCCGAGTACTCGGTCGCGTCGCTGCCCTGCGCATTCTGGATCACGATCTGCGAGGACTTCAGGCCGGCGTCGAGCATCGACTTCCGCAGGTACGGAGCATCGAATTCGACGTAGCGAGTCGAGGACACGGTGTCCGGCAGGATCGCGGCGACGTTGCCCGAACCGTGCGAGGCGAGGATCTTCAGCTGTGTCATGGCCGAGAAGCTCAGCCCGAAGGACTGGTAGGTGAGCTGCGGGATCTGCGACGGGCTCAGCTTGCCGCTACTGCTTGTCGAACTCGGCGAACTGCTGCCGCAGGCGGCGATGATGAGCGCCGCGCTGCTTGCGACGGCCGTCGCAGCCACTGCTCTCGTGACTGAACGCAAGGTAAACCACCTCGTATTCGGGCGGGACTGCTTTAGCCGCCCGGCGGAAACCGGGCGGGCTGAACTGTCGCCGCGGGTGCTGGAACCTGTTCGCCGCAAACACTAGGCCGATACCAATAAACGCCCACGTTAACATCGACGTAACCTTGTGAAAAATTCGTTAACAACGAACCGCCTGGTCAGAGACACTGTCCGCCGACATCCAGCCACGTATCAGCTGGCGCTGTATACGGTTTGCATATTTCCCTGCCGCCTTTGTGGCGCAAATCACTCAGCAGGTATTCGGTATCCGGCTCGCGGCTGAGTGACGATCAGCGGGCTGCCGTTGCTCTCCAGCTTCGCCCGCAGCCGCCGCACGTAGACGCGGACATACTCGGTCTCCGTCTCGTATCCGCGGCCCCAGACCCGGCGCAGCAGGTGCGCGTGGCTCAGCAGCTTGCCCCGGTTCAGCGCGAGCTCGCGGAGCAGCGCGAACTCCGTCGGCGTCAGGTGGACCGGGTGCCCGGCCCTGGTCACCTGCTGGCTAGTCAGGTCGATCACCAGGTCCGCCACCGTGATGACCTCGGGCACGCTCTCGGCGACCGTGGGCGTGGCGGGCCTGGTCCGGCGCAGTGTCGCGTTGATCCGCGCAAGCAGCTCCTCGATGCTGAACGGTTTGGTCATGTAGTCATCGGCGCCCACGTTCAGGGCGCTGACCTTGTCCCGCTCGCCGCCGCGGGCCGAGACCACGATGATCGCGACCGACGATCGCTCCCGTATCTGCCGGCAGAGCTCGAAGCCGTCCACCTCGGGCAGCATGAGGTCGAGCAGGACGATGTCTGGCGACTCGGTCTCCAGCAACCGCAGCGCCCGCAGCCCATCCACCGACACGACCGTGTCGAAGCCGCGCACCGCCAGGTTCGACCGGATCAGGTCGACGATGTTCGGGTCATCCTCGACCACCAGTGCGCGCGTCGCGGTATCTGCACCCACCTACGCCACTCCTGTCTGCTCGGTTGCGGCTCGGCCGACGGTCAGTTCCGTCGCCTTGCTCAGGCCGCTGCCCCCTGGCCGTTCCTGGGCGCTCCTGCCCGCCGCCTCGACCGGCAGGCGGATGCGGAAGCACGTGCCAGAATCCTGCGGCACCAGCTTGATCTCGCCGCCGTGCGCGGTCACGATGCCCTTCGCGATGGACAGGCCGAGACCGGCTCCGGCTGTCGCCACCCGGCGCCGCCTGACCGCCTCGAATGGCGCGCCGGCCAGGTCAGGGCTCAGGCCGACGCCATCGTCGGAAACGGTCACCTCAACGTGCGCGGGCCCGGACCCGGTGACGGTGACGGCCACGCTGGTGCCGGCCGGATTGTGGCCGATCGCGTTGGCCAGCAAGTTCACGAACACCTGCTCCAGCCGGTCGTGATCGGCCCAGATCACCGGCAGTTCAGGCGTCCATGACAGCCTCACCGGCGGCGAGACGTCGGGCGGCAGGCACGCTATCGCCGCTTCCAGCACGAGTGGCAGGTCGCACCAGTCCTGCTGAAGCCGCAAGATCCCCGATTCGATCGCGGAGAAGTCCAGCAGGTCGTCCACGAGGCGGCCAAGGCGCGCCGACTCGGCCGCAATGCGGCCGAGGAACCGGCGCTCAGAAGCGCCGTCCCAGGTGACGTCGGGCTGCATCAGGCTCGATGCATAGCCCCGGATCGCCGTCAGCGGGGTGCGCAGCTCATGGCTGAGCCGGGACAGGAAGTCGCGCTGCAGCTCTCGCGACCGCCGCAGCGTCAGGGCCTCCTGGTGTGCGATCGACGCCTCCTCCCGCTCTAGCGCGAGGCGCAGCGAATGGGCCGCGTCTTCCAGCAGGGCGGTCGCGTCGGCCGGCTGTGCCCCGGTCGACCAGCTCGCGATCAGGGCCGCACCGCAGCCGGGGGCGGCGAACGTGACTGACAGCAGCTGGCTGCCGTTGTGTCCAAGCGACCAGGCGGCGACGTTGTCGGATCGCCCTTGGCTGAGGAGCCGATGCGAGGCCGCCACGATCTCCTGGTCGCCGGCCCGGCCGCCATCGTGCTGGCTGCCCGGCCGGACGGCGGCGGCGCGGACGGCCGGCTTGCCGCCGGGCGGCTGGATCACCAGGGCCGCGGAATCGGCTTGCAGCCCGCGGCACAGCGCTCCCAGCGCGACCTCCAGGCTGTCGCTCACCGGCAGCGGGCCGGCGAGGGTCTCGAGCATCTCCCTGATCGTCTCCAGCACCCGGTTGCGCGCGGTGACCTCTTCGAGCAGCCGGTCGCGTTCGATCGCGCTGGCCGCGTAGCCGGCATACAGCGTGACCAGATCCAGGTCATCGCGGGTCGGACGGCCGGGAATCGCGCGGAACACGGTGATCACGGCCATCAGGCCGCCGGGACCCGGCACCGGCACCGACCAGGAACTCGCCACCTTGGCCGCCCGCGCCGCGGCGGAGAACGCGGCCCAGCTCGCGGCGAAGCGCACGTCCTCCTCGATGACCGGCTGCCCGACGGCGGCCGTGATGCCGACTGGACCGCCCGCCGGGCCGCGCGACAGCCGGGACCAGGCCGACAGCAGCAGCGACCCGTACAGGCCGAGGGACGCCGCGCAGACCAGGTCATCGCCCGCCACCAGGTGGATGCACAGCCGCTCGCTGCCCAGCGCCGCTCCGAGCGCGGACAAGATCAGGGAGAGGCTGGACGACGGGTCGGCGGAAACGAGCCGGTCGGTCAGGCCGTGCAGCCGGGTGAGCTGGCCGCGTGCCGAGGAGTCGGCGTTCTGGCCCGACTGGAGGGCCACCACGTCATCCGGATGCACCTCGGCCGGGGCGACCTCGGCCACCACCCGGCCGTGGCGCAGCACCACGATCCGGTCAGCGAGCCGGAACATCAGGTCGACGTCGTGACAGGCGAGCAGCACCGAGGTCCGCTGCGCGCGCAGATCCGCGATCAGCTGCTCGACCTGCCGGGACATGGCCGCGCCGAGCGCGGCCGTCGGCTCATCGAGCAGCAGCAGCCGCGGCCGACGGGCGATAGCCCTGGCGACCGCCACCAGCTGGCGCTGGCCGCCGGACAGCGACCGCACGTCCCTGCTGGTCGCCGGCAGGTCGATGCCGAGTTCCTTCAGCACCCTGGTGGCCTCGGTGTGCAGCCTTACCTCGGAGGCCATATGCAGACGCCGTTCGCGGCCGAGCATGAGGTTGGCTGCGATATCGAGGTTGTCGCACAGCGCGAGGTCCTGCCAGAGCACGCTCACGCCTTGCCTGCCGATACCGGCCGGATCCGAGGACAGCGGTGCCCCATCGATCAGGATCTCCCCGCCGTGCGGCGACATGTCGCCGCCGATGCACCGGACCAGGGTGGACTTGCCCGCGCCGTTCTCGCCGGCCAGCGCGACGACCTCGCCCTCTTTGATCGAGAGGCTGACGCCGGCCAGCGCCTTCAAGGGCCCGTAGTAGAACACCAGGTCACGCACTGCGAGCAGTGGCGGCGCCCCGGTAAGCCTCGGCGGATTCGCGCTGGTAACGACGGTCATGAACTGCATTCTGACCCGCGTAGCGCCGAACTGGCCACTTGCGCCCGCGCTGGCCTGGCCGAATGCGGGTTATGCGGACCCGGCTTGGCTGCGCATCTCGGCGAGCCTGGCGGTCAGAAAGCTGCGCTCGGCCTCGTTCTGAGTCAGCCGGATTGCGGCTTCATAGCTCGCGGCCGCGTCGGCGTACCGGCCCGCTCTCCGGAGCAAGTCGGCTTTGGCCGAGGGCAGATAGCGGTAACTGCCGAGCTTGTCGTCCGCCTCCAGCCTGGCAATATCGGCCAGCCCGGCCTCGGGGCCGTCCAGCATGGCCACGGCGACCGCGCGGTTCAGTTCGACGACCGGCGACGGCCAGGCCCTGACCAGCTGATCGTAGAGGCCGAGCAGCAGCCGCCAGTCGGTCTGCTCATAGCTCGCCGCCTGTGCATGCACCGCGGCGATCGCGGCTTGGATCCCGAACCTGCCCCTGGCTATCCCGCGCATGGCCTCCTGGGCCAGCGCGGCACCCTCGGCGATGGCGGCCCGGTCCCAGCGCGAACGGTCCTGCTCCGACAGCAGCAGGATGCGACCTTCCTCGTCGGTCCTGGTCGCCCGCCGCGCGTCATTCAAGATCATCAGTGCCAGCAGGCCGCGGACCTCGGGCTCGTCCGGCATCAACGTCGCCATCATCCGGGCGAGCTCGATGGCCCGCTCGACCAGCTCGACCCTGACCAGGCTGGCACCGGCCGGGGCGGTGTGCCCGGTGGTGAACAGCAGGTGGATCACGGTCAGCACGGCGTCGAGGCGCTCAGGCAGCTCCCCCGGCCTGGGCACCCGGTAGGCGATCCTGGCCGCGCTGATCTTCTTCTTCGCCCTGGTCACGCGCGCCGCCATGGTCGCCTCCGGCACCAGGAAGGCGGCCGCGATCTCCGCCGTGGTCAGCCCGCAGATAAGCCGGAGCCCGAGCGCCACCTGAGCCTCCCGGCTGAGTGCCGGGTGGCAGCACGTGAACACAAGCCGAAGCCGGTCGTCCTCGATCACGTCCGCACCCTCAGCTGGCGGCTGCGGGTCGCCGGCCGGCTCAATGAGCAACGGCAGCTTGGCCCGCAGCGTCTTGCCCCGGCGCAAGGCGTCCAGCGCCTTGCGCCGGGCCGACGTCGTCAGCCAGGCGGCGGGGTTGTCAGGAACGCCGGTCCGGGTCCAGGCCGCGAGCGCGGCGACGTACGCGTCCTGGACGCACTCCTCCGACAAGTCGATGTCCCTGGCCACCCGCACCGTCGCGGCTAGCACCAGGGCCCACTCGCGGCGGTGAGCCTGCGCAACCGCGGCGCGCACCTCCTCGCTGGGCTCAGGGTCGGGTGCGGATGTACCTGCGCTCGGGACAACCCCGTTCCCCACCTGGTCAGCCGCCGGAGAGGTCCCTGATCGGGCGGACCTCGACACCGCCGTAGGGCGCCGGGCACAGCTTGGCGATCTCGAGCGCCTGGTCGAGGTCACGGGCCTGGATCAGGTAATACCCGCCGAGAACCTCCTTGGTCTCGGTGAACGGGCCGTCCGTCACGACGTCGCTGCGGATCGTGGTGGCGGTCGCGGATGACTCGAGTGGGTTGCCCGCGACGAGCGTCCCGCCGAGCTCACTGATCTGGCCAATGAACCGCATGTGCGAATCCAGGATCTGCCGCCCCTCAGCCGCGTCCATGTCCTGGTAGGGCTTCTCCTGCTCGTAGATCAAGATCATGTACTCCGCCATCACGGCTCCCTAGCTTCTCGGGTGTCGGTTTGCCTTGCATTAACCCGACGAACGGCCCCGGCGCGAATCAACAGCCCGAGCACAGATTCTTCCTGACATCCGGCGGCCCAGGCGGCCGGGCCTGGAGCAGAGCCACCCGTTCGGGCTCTAATGAGTTGACAGCGCCGGCGCGTGGTTCCACCGCCGGTGACAGGACGTGCGCGTAAGGGAGCGCTTGGTGGCTGAGGTGCTGACGGAGCCGGTTGCGGGCGCGAGCGTCTGGCGCGGCGATGATCTCGGCGCGGACGACCGGTGGATCATCCACCTGGGCGAGGACGATTTCGCCGACTTCGAGCGGGCACTCGCGCACGTGTCGGCCAAAAAACTGCGGACGCTGACGGAGATCGGAGCGGCGGATTTCCCGCTCCCGCACTTCAGCGCGCGGATCGACGACATCCTCGACCGGCTCGAGCGGGGCCTGGGGCTCGTCCTGCTGCGGGGGTTGCCGATCTACGACCGGTTCACCGAGGACGAGGCCACCGCGATCTACTGGGGCATCGGACGGCACATCGGCGATCTCGTGCCCCAGAACCGGGCGGGTGACCTCGTCGGCCAGATCCGCGACCTCGGCAGGCGCGGTCCCTACGAACGGGCCTACGCGACCAACGAGGACCTGGGATTTCACACGGACTCGACCGACATCGTCGGCCTGATGTGCCTGCGGCCCGCGCTGTACGGCGGGGACAGCTTCGTCGCCAGTTCCGGGCTGCTGTACAACATCGTCGTCCAGGAGCATCCCGAGTACCTGCCGATCCTCAGCAAGAACTTCCCAACGGACTGGCGCAGCGAGGAGCCGCCCGGATCACCCGGCTGGTACCTGGAACCGCTCTACAGCTACTTCGGCGGAGCGTTGTCGGCCACGGTCAGGACGGGCCGGGCGATGTCGGCCATGCGCTTTCCCGAGGTGCCGCGGCTCACCGCCGACGAAGTCTCATGCTTCATGTACTTCGACTCGCTGGCCAAGCGGCCGGGGGTTGCGCTGGGCATGCGGCTGCAGACCGGCGACGTGCAGTACCTCAACAACTTCGTGACCGTGCACACGCGCACGGCTTTTGCCGACGATCCGGATGACCCGGCGCACCAGCGGCACCTCCTACGGCTTTGGATGAGCCGCCCAGAGACCGGCCGGCCGCTGTGCCCTGAATACGCCGTCTGGCGCGGCGGCTACCCGACGCAGACCGCGGTCAGCGAGCCAGGCTAGGCCCGCTCGAACCCGGGCGTTCCGCGCTGGCTGCTGCCTGGTGCTGATGGCAGGAAGCGCGGGGTGCATGTCATTGCGGTCAGGCCTGGTGGGCCGCAGGATGTCCGTATGACCGTCCGCCAGGTGCTGATCGTCTTGTTCGGCGGCGTGCAGAGCCTGGATGTGACCGGCCCGCTAGAGGTGTTCACGAGCGCCGCGCGCCATGACCCCTCAGGGGACGGCGCGCCGGCGTACCGGGTCACGACCGGGAGCCTGGGCGGCGGGCCGGTCATGAGTTCGAGCGGCCTGGGCCTCGTCCCCGGCGGGGACCTGCGGCAGTTTTCTGCCGGGCGGATCGACACGCTGGTCGTGCCCGGCGGCGAGGGCACGCGCGCGCCCAGCGCCGAGTTGATCGGCTGGCTGCGGTCGGCGGCACCGCGGGCCCGGCGGGTCGCGTCCGTCTGCACCGGCGCCTTCCTGCTCGCTGAGGCCGGGCTGCTGACCGGCAAGAGAGCCACGACACACTGGGGATACGCCGAGTCCCTCGCCCGCCAGTTCCCCGACGTCGACGTCGACCCCGACCCGATCTTCATCAGGGACGGCGCCATCGCGACGTCGGCCGGGGTCACGGCCGGCCTGGATCTGTCGCTCGCCCTGGTGGAGGAAGACCTCGGTCACGATGCGGCGCTCGCCGTCGCCCGCGGGCTCGTGATGTACCTGCGCCGGCCGGGCCGGCAGGCCCAGTTCAGCGCGCACCTGCGAGCACGGACCGCCCAGCGCTCGCCGCTGCGCGAAGTGCAGCAGTGGATCTGCGAGAACCCGGCAGCCGACTTGTCCGTCGAGAAGCTGGCCGCGCGGGCCGGCCTGTCGCCGCGCCAGTTTTCCCGCGTGTTTTCTGCCGAAACCGGGATGTCGCCGGGCAGGCACGTTGCCGCCATCCGGCTGGAAGCGGCGCGCCGCCTGCTTGAGGATCCGGGCCGCGGCGTCCAGCAGGTCGCCAGGGCCTGCGGCTACGGCACGGCCGAGGCGATGCGCCGCGCCTTCGTCCAGTCGCTCGGCGTGCCGCCGGCCAGCTACAGGGACCGATTCTGACCATTCGCGCGT
>JASHUG010000295.1 GCA_030040155.1 Streptosporangiaceae bacterium
AAGCGCGGCCCGAATGGCAGTGTCTGCACCAGCTTGTCGAAGTCACCGTCGGGATCAAAGGCGAACGTCGCGGCGTCCCGCATCAGCGATTGGGGCAGGTCGATGAAGGTGACGGGCTCAACGACGATCTGATCGCGAACATCGGCGGCATCGGCCGGAACGAGGTCTCGTTCCAGGTCGGTGCAGCCCCGCGTGTACGGCAGCGCGAAGCCGGTGAACCGCCGCCCGGCCGGCGGATCACCCGCCGGCCACACATCGAGCAGCGCGGAGCCGGACTCCCACATCGGCAGTTCGACCGGCTCTAGCGCGACATTTTCCAGGCCGATCTCGGCAAACCGCCGCGCCGCCCATTCCTCGGCCCGGCGATCGGCGGGAAAGCCTGGCCTGCGGATACCCAGCCCGACGATCTCCTCGATATCGGCCATCATCCGGGCGGCATCGGGCGCCGGCCGGAGGTCAGGACTCTCTCGCACTGCTCGACGCCTCCCTGATCTGCCGCGGCGGCTCTGGCCGCCTGTCTCGCACTGTGCTGCTCTGACAGCGCGGCTCGGCAGCACGATAGACGACCGGATTGCGGGGTTTCGCGGCCGCTCCGCGATGCGCGCATACGGAACCCATGCGCCCGAACCCCCCATTAATTGGTTGCGCAATAGCGCAAGCCCTGCCTTTTTGACGTAGTCTGCTGATAGTTGCCAGTTCGGCATACGGCATGCTGCCCCGCCAGCTCACCCCCCCAGCTGGCGGGGCATCATTGCGTCCGGCTACTCGGCGCGCAGCGCGGTTGCGGTGCGGGTGCGGGCGACCCAGCCGGCCGGGCCGAGCGCGCCGCCGGCCGCGATCAGCAGGCCAGCCACGGCCAGCACCGCCAGTTCGGCCGGTGAGTACACCGAGAGCAGCGTGCCGGGCACGTTGGTACCCCCGGCGTGTCCCATGACCGGCACCAGGTAGCGGTGCAGCGCCACGCCGGCCGGGATTGCGATCAGGCCGGCGATGACGCCGATCCCGACGGCCGAGGACACGACCATGGCGAGGGTCTGGCGGGGTGTCATGCCGATGGCCTTGAACACGCCCAGGTCGTGGGCGCGCTCGCGGATCTGCAAGACCGCGGTGTTGAGCACCCCCAGGCCGGCCACGGCGATGAGGAGCACGGTCAGCACCGCATCCAGGACCAGCACGCTGGCGAAGACGGGGCTGCCGGTCGTCGTGGTCACGTCGAGCCGGGGGCCGAGGCGGGCCGACAGCGCGTTGGCGTAGGACTGCGCGTTGATGCCGGGCCGCAGGCTCACGTCGTACTGGTCGGCCCCCAGTCCAGGGACCAGGGCTGCCAGCGCGGCCGAGCTCATGAAGATGTCGGAGGCATGTCCTTGCACGTCGAAAACCTCGCCGTCGATCCGTACGGTCTCCTGGCGCGCTCCCGCGGTGAGCGTGTAGGTGTCGCCGACGCGGGTGCCGGTTGCGGTGAGGAAGAAGGTGTTCACATCGACCTGGCGCGCCCCCTGGTACCAGCCGCCACTGATCAGCGTCCACCCGGTCCACCTTGCCGGACCCGGATAGGAGACCACGGAGATGGGGTCGGCCAAGCCAGGAACAGCGAGCTGGTCGTCGGTTTCGGCCGTGTAGTGCAGCGTTCCAGGCTGCCGGTTGACGGCGGCGACGATGGCGCGCTGCTGCGCGGCGGTCAGCGCGCCAGCCGGCGGGGATATCTGGACCGGCTCGGTCGCGGATCCGGACAGCTCGGCGGCGGCCCGGCTGACGGAGGTGCCCAGCCCGACCCCGAACGTCACCGCGATGGCACCGAACAGGATCGCGGCGAGGGTCAGGAACGTCCTCGCCGGCCGGGCGAACGGCGCCGCCAGTCCGATCGTCAGCGCCCTGGGCGCTGCGGGCACGCCGCCGAGAAGGCGATAGGCGGCATATCCGTGCGCGGCGCGAGGTGCCCGGGCGGTCGCGATCGCCTGGACCGTGCTCATCCGCCCGGCCCGCAGCGCCGGCGCGAGCGCGGCGACGCCGGTCAACGCGAGCATGGCCAGCGGCACGGTCACCACCACCCACAGCGGCATCAGCAGGACGCCGACCCCGTACACCGATGCGCTCAGGCTGAGCAGCGGCTCCGACAGCAGGTCGCCGAGCACCGCCCCGGCCGCGCACCCCACGGCTGCGGGCAGCGCCACCTGCAGGACATAGGCAGCGACCACGGCCGACGGGGTGAACCCGATCGACTTCAGCACCCCGATCCGCCGGGTCCCGGACACGACCGCGCCGCTGACGACGTTGACGACGATCATGACCGACATCACCAGGGCGATCACGCCGAACGCGACGATGAACGGCGTGAACGGCGCGACCTGGGCGGCCGCCTGCTGCTTCACGGTCAGGTAAGACTGCGGCGTCCCGACCAGCGCGCCCGCCGGCAGCGCGGCGCGGATCGACGAGATGTCCGCTGCCATCGCTGTCGTGGTTCCGGCGCTGGCGAACCGGTACAGCATCTCGGCCACGCCGGGACCGTGCAGCGCCGTGATCTCGGCGGGCGCGACCCAGGCCTGGGCCGTGCCGGTGACCGACGTCGCGACGCCGACGACGGTCAGCCGCGGGGATCCCGGCACGCTGGTCACCGTGATCGTCTGCCCGACCGTGACCGGCAGGCTGGTGCGGGTGCGGGCCCAGACGACCTGGCCGGTCGTGGTGGCCCACCGGCCGGCGTCGAGTGCGAGGTCGTCGACCGGGCCGCCCGGCGCCGCGCGGCCGGTCAGCACCACTTGCTGCTGGAGGGCCCCGGCCGCGCCGGCCAGCGTGATCGCGGTGCTGACTTCTGTCAGCGGGAACGGTCCGGCCGCGGCCGTCACCCCCGGCAGCCGGGTCGTGGCGGCCAGCCGGGCCGGCGTGGTCCTGGCGGTGTCCACGGTGATGGCGACTTGCGCGCCGCGGTCGCGAGCGAAGGCGTGGTCGAACGGGGCGTTTGCCTCGACAGCCATACCGAGCGCGAGCGCCGAGGCCGCCGTCGAGGCGAGCGCCACCAGGCCGATGATGATCGCCTGGAGCGGCCGCCCGGTCAGTCCGTGCCAGGCGGCTCGCACGGTGGCCGCGGGCCTCATGGCCGCGCTCCGGTCAGCCCGGCGGGGGAATCGTCGGCCACCCGCCCGTCGACTATCTGGATGACCCGGTGGGCGTAGCGCTGCGCGAGGTCCGGGTTGTGGGTGACCAGGATGAGGGTCTGCCCCGCCGCGTTCAGCTCAAGCAGGAGTGCGCCGATGGCCTCGCCGTTGGCCGTGTCGAGCGCGCCGGTCGGCTCGTCGGCGAGTAGCAGCGGCGGCTCGTTGACCAGCGCCCGTGCGATCGCGACCCGCTGTCTTTCCCCGCCGGACAGCCGAGCGGGATAGGTGTCGGCATACCGGCTGATCTGCAGCCGGTCCAGCAACTCGGTGGCCCGTGCCCGTGCCCGCCGCCTGGACTGCCCGCCCAACTGGGCGGGCAGCAGGACATTGTCGGCCACGGTCATGTCCTCCAGCAGGTTGAAGAACTGGAAGATCATTCCGATGTGACGGCGGCGGAACCGCGCCGCCCCGGTCTCGCTGAGGGAGTCGACCCGCACGTCGGCGACCCGCACCGTGCCGCCGGTGGGGCGGTCCAGTGCGGCGATGAGGTTGAGCAGTGTCGACTTGCCGCTGCCCGACGGTCCCATGACCGCCACGGCTTCTCCCTCGGCGACCGCGGCGCTCACGTCGTCGACCGCAGCGGCAGCGTCGACGCGGAGGTTGTCGTACTTCTTGGTGACGTGTTCCAGTTGCACCAGGGGACTCATCGTGGCCTCCGGTCAGAACTGCGGGCGCTTGAAGTAGTTGAAGTAGGTGCTGGAGCGGCGCTGCCAGAGCAGCACGACCGCGGCCAGCCCGGCCACGACCTCCAGCACGACGAAGATCAGGTTCAGCGTGGTCAGTGGGCTGATGAAGTCGTAGACCGCGCCCAGAACAGCGATCGCGAAGAAGACCGTCCCGGTGATGCGGGCGCCGTTCCTGCCCTTCAGGCACCAGCGCGCGATCCACACGAACACGATGGCGCCGATGGCACCAAGGACCGCACCGATGATGACCGTGATATCCGACAGGGTGGCCAGGTGGTGGGGCGTGAGGTGCGGATACCTCCGCGCAATCGCCGACTTCTGCGCACCGGCCGTCACCACGTAGATGACAGCGTGGACGGCGAACACGAGCGCACCTAGGTACATCACCCTGACCGCCTGCCGCAGCGAGGCGGGCGGGTCGGGTCGCTGGATCTCGGACGCCTGGGCTGGGGTCGGGTACTGCTGTACCATTTCTGCTTCCTCCTTAGGGTTGTGCGGGTGGCCTGTTGTCACCTGCACGACGAACTGCAAAGTCCGTAGTGGACGATGCGTGCTTGCCGAAGACCCGGCGTTCGAGCCGGGCGTAGTTGCGGCTCAGGGCCAGCACGACCCTGGCCCGCCAGCCGCCCGCGGCCAGCAGCGGCCGCAGTTCGCTATCGCGCGCGTGCCGGGCCAGCCAGGGCACGGTGAATTGCGGACCAGGCGGGGCGGCCTTGCGCATGACTTGCCGCTCGCCCCACTGGTAGGCCGGCGCGGGCAGGTAACGCCGCATGGCCGGCAGGAGCTGTGCTTCCTCGTCCGCGACGTGCTCGTCAGTCAGGTCGCGCAGTTTGCTGATCGATGCCTGCAGCGCGGCGGCGCCGGCTTCCGGCTCGGCGGCGAAGCGCGCCAGTGCGCGCTGAGCCCGGGCCGCCGCTTCCTCGACTATCAGACGATCGTCGGCCAGCGGCGCCAAGTCCACCGTCTCGCGCGCAGTCGCGGCGATGAGCGGCCAGATGATGTCGTTCTCGTTGTCGTGGTGAGCGCGGATCGCCGCAAGCAGCGCCGTGGTATAACGGCACACGGCCCGTGCCTGCCCGGGCTCCAGCCCACGCTGCCCGATCGCGGCCAGCGTGGCAGCCAGCCGACTGAGGTCCTGGCGGATCGCCCGGTGGGTTACCACCAGGGAGGTCAGGTCGGGCGCCGGGTCGTGGCTGGTTCGGGGCTTCAGTGACGGTGTGCTGCTCATGCGCCGAGTCTTGGCCCGCGCACTGGCCGCTGACTTGGCGCTGACTTGCGGCCGAGTTGGGGCCCTGTAAGTTGGGGCCCTGTAAGGCTGAGCTTGATCCTCTTGATCGCCCCAGAGCCACCGCAGGCCCTCGGCCATGTCGGACCAGCGAGGTGAAAGTGCTCAAGGTTCGGGTGCTAGGCCCGCTGGAGGTCACCGTGCAGGGCGCCCCGGCCGACGTCGGGGGGCCGCGGCAACGGTGCGTACTGGCCCGGCTGATCGCCGCGCGCGGCGAAGTCGTGTCAGCCGACCGCTTGATCGATGACCTGTATCCGGGCGAGGCCCCGCCCAAGGCACTGGCCGGGATCCAGTCGTACGTGTCCCACCTGCGCCGGGTGCTGGAGCCCGGCCGCCAGGCTCGGGCGCCGGCCGGCGTCCTGGTAACCTCGGCGCCCGGGTATGCGATCCGCCTCGACGGTGGCGCCGTTGATGCGTGGGACTTCGAGGACGAGGTGCACCAGACGGCGGGCCTTGACGACCCCGCGGTCGTGCACGCCCGGCTGACCGCGGCGCTCGCGCGCTGGCGTGGCGCGGCGTTTGAGGAGTTCGGCGGCCTGCCGTGGGCGGACCTCGAAACGGCCAGGCTGGACGAACTGCGCCTGCTGGCTACCGAGCGGCTGGCCGGCGCGGCGCTGCGGCTGGGCCGCGCGGCCGACGTCATCGCGGACCTGAGCCGGCTGACCATCCAGCATCCGCTCCGGGAGGAAGCGTGGCGCCTGCTCGCGCTGGCGCAGTACCAGTCCGGCCGTCAGGGTGACGCACTCGCCACGCTCCGGCGCGCCCGCGCCCGGCTCGCCGACGAATTGGGAGTCGATCCCGGACCGGCGCTGCGCGAACTCGAGGACGCCATTCTCGCGCAGGCGCCGCACCTGTCCCTTCCTGCAGTCAGCCCGCCGCGCCCAGCCGCCGTGGCACGACCGGTCGACGGTGACAAGGCGGCACTCGGTGCCCCGGCATTCTTCGGCCGGGACCCTGAACTGACTCAGTTGATGCGGGCAGCGCGGGAGTCGGCCGCGGGCCGCCTGCGGATCGCCCTCGTCGCGGGGGAGGCCGGGGCGGGTAAAACGACTCTGGTCGGTCACCTGGGACGGCGCCTGGCCGGCGACGGCTGGCTCGTCACTACCGGGCGCTGCCCCGAGCACGACGGCGCGCCGCCAGCATGGGCCTGGACGCAGGCCCTCCGGAGCCTGACGCGCAGCTCCGCGGCGGGCACTCCGGAGCCGCTCGCGCCGCTCCTGGACGACGCGCCGGAGCACGACACGGACGCAACTGCGGCAAGGTTCCGGTTGCATGATGCCGTCGCCCGGTATCTGGAGGAGGTCAGCCGCACGGTCGGGCTGCTGGTGGTGCTCGATGACCTGCACCGCGCCGACGGCGAGACGCTGGCGATCATCACCAGCCTTGCCGCGGACCTGACCACGGCCAACGTCATGATCCTCGCGACCTACCGGCCCGACGAGCCGAACGAACAACTGGCAGAGTGTCTGGCCGCATTGGCCACACGCGAGCCGGTCCGCATCGCGCTGGACGGCCTCGATGCCGTCGCCGCCGGCCAGCTCGTCGCGGCCACGTGCACGACCGCGGTCGACGAGGCAACTGTTCGGACGATCACCGAACGAACCGGGGGCAACCCGTTCTTCCTCAGGGAGACTGCCCGCCTGCTGGACTCAGAAGGCGTGCCGACGGCTGTCGGCAGCGTTCCGGCCGGCGTCCGCGATGTCCTGCAGCGCCGCATCGCCCGGCTCCCTGCCACCGCCCAGACGATCCTGCGGCATGCGGCCGTCATCGGCACCGAGACCGACGTCCGCGTGCTTGGTGCGGTCGCCGGCGCCGACGATCACCTAATCCTGGACGCGGTCGAGGCCGGGCTGCTCACCGGCCTGATCACCGAGCCCGCGGCCGGCCGGATCCGGTTCGCCCACGCGCTCGTCCGCGATACCCTCTACGACAGCCTGTCCCGGCTACGCCGCTCCAGGCTTCACGCTCAGGCCGCAACCGCGATCGAACGGCAGCACCCCGGCGACGTGGCTGCGTTGGCCTACCACTTCAGCCAGGCCGGCACCGACCCTGCCACGGCGGCCCGGTACTGCGGACTCGCCGCGCAGCAAGCGGAGCAGCGGTTCGCCTTCCGCGAAGCTGTCCGGCTCTGGGAGCAGGCGATCAGCTGTCTCGACCAGGCCGGCGACCCTCCGGTGAGGGACCGGCTGGAGATGATGCTCGCCCTGGTTCGTACCCTCAACGAGTCGGGCCAGCATGGCCGGGCCCGGTCCGTGCGCGCGGCCGCAGTCCGCGCCGCACTGCCGCTGGACGACCCGGCCCTCCTCGCGCGCGTCATCACGTCCTTCGAGGCCATGAGGATGTGGCGGAACCGCGACTACGGCGCCGTCGACGATGAGATCGTCGAGATCGTCGAGCAGACACTGGGCCGGCTTCCGGACGAGAACCAGTCGCTGCGGTGCCGGCTGCTCACCACCTTGGCCTTCGAGCTCGACGGCGCAGAGTCCGAGCGCGGCTACGAGGCCGCCGCCGAGGCCGTGCAGCTGGCCAGGACCCTCGGCGACCCTGCCGTGCTGTCGTCCGCGCTTCTCGGTCGTTGCGTGCAAAGCCACCGGCACGATGGGCTCGCCGAGCGCCTGCGCCTGGGCGCCGAAGTGCTGGCGACGCCAGGCACGTCGGTGATTACCGAGTCCTGGGCCCGTGAGATGCTGCTCAAGGCCAGCTGCGGAGTCGGCGACTTCGACGCGGCCGACGGGCACGCGCGGGAGGCCGCGCACCTGGCTGTCCGCTACAACATCGCGAGCGCCGAATTCAACGTCACCTTCTACCGCGCGCTGCGGGCCGCCCTGGCCGGCGACGTGCCCGAGGCCAGCCAGCTTTACCAGCATGCGGCCGCCGAGATGGACCGGCTCGGGCTGGCCGACACCGGGTTCGCCGTGAGTGTCGTCGGCCGGTCCTGCCTGCTGCTTGTGCTGGACCGGCTCGCCGAGATGGCTGGCGAACTCGAACTCCTCGCCAGCTCAATGAGTGCGGCGTCGGGAGCCTCTGAGCTGTATGCGCTTGCTCTCGTCGCAGCCGGCCGCGGCGGCGAAGCTCGAGCCGTGGCCGGGCACCCCCAGCGAGCCCGCCCGGACCAGAACTGGCTGTTGATCATGGGTATTCGTGGCCTGCTAGGCATCGCTCTCGACGATCGGCACCGCGCGCAATCCGCCTATGAGGCGCTGCTTCCGTTCGCCGCGCGACCGGTCGGCGCAGAAACGGGTCTTTTCACCCTCTGGCCCGCGGCGCAGATCCTCGGAGGCCTCGCCGGCTACCTCGGCCTTCCATGCGCCCGAGCCCACTACGAGCACGCGCTCGCCATCGCCGAGCAGACGAACATCGAACTCTGGCGCGCGGCCGCTCGCCGCTGCCTCAGCTAGCACTCCCCGTACCCTCCTCAGGCGATGCGAGTGCCGTGCATTCGCTGGTTGCGCCACCAGTTCGTGCCGTCAGCGGACTCGAGCCCGGTCCAGCTGAACGAGACGGGCGTGATGTCGCTGAAGGTCCACCGGTTCTGGGTGCCGTCTGGATCCGACCCCTCCAGCACGATGGTGTCCCCGACCGCGCCACCGCGCAGGACGGTCGTTATGCCCGAGACGGCGCCGAGGTAGTAGATGGTCCATAGGCCGGTCGCCGGGTCGCAGTAGCGGACCGTCGTACCGCCAGCCGAACGCTGCGCCCTGGTCACGCTGGGCGGGCCGAGGCTGTCGCTATCGGGCAAGACGACGATGACATCCTGGATCGCGCGCCCGTCAAGGATCCAGGCGAACGACCACTCCCAGTGGCCGTGGTAGCGACGCTGTCCGTCCTGTTTGTAGTACTCCGCATCGATGTCCCAGACACCGACGAACTGGCCGAACAGCATCAGCTGCTCACGCCACGCCGCGAATGGCCCGTCCGCGCGCAGGCCGGCCAGGATCGGGAAACCGCCCGCGCTCATCGGCCCGCCGCCGCGACGCTACCGAGCCGGCGCCACAGTCCTGGATAGTCGAGCACGAAGCCGCAGTCATCGACGTCGAGGTCGCGCTGGAATGATCCCGATTCGTAGCGGATCCGGGAACCGTCGAGCCGGGTATAGCGCTGGCGGACTTTCCTGACTTCCAGTTCCGGCACGCTCACGTACGCGACGTCGATGTCGTAGGCCGCTGCGGCAGACCAGTCGAGCCGCCGCACCGGCAGCGTGTTAGTCAGCGGGGTGCAGCTGATGTCAATGTCGATGCACCCCGCGATGTCCGGGCGCGGCATCCCGTTCGCGAGCCAGCCGACGCCCCCGGCCGCCAGCGTGAGCGTCCGCTCACCGCGGGCACTGGTGATGCACATGGTCAGGTCCCGGAACTGCCAATCGGCTGTGCAGGTCAGCCGGTAGGCCACGGTAACGAGACCCGTCTCGGCCAGCACCGCCTGACTTTGGGCAATGATGCCGTTGGCGTCGTCGGACACGATCACGTGCTCCAGGCTCGGCCATTGCAGCGCAGTCCAGCCAAGGTCTGCCGCCATCCCGCCGTCCTCGCTCGAAGTAACCGTCTACTGAGTTAGCAAGTTACGTCATGCGTTCTGCGGGCGCAACCGTTATAGTCATTTAATGGTTAGCACCGCGGACTTCGCCGGGCAGGTAGCGCCGGCCGAGCTGGAGCCCGTGCGGACGCTGCTGAACAGCTGGCTCATCCCGAACGACTCGCGGCAGCCGACCGACCGGTTCGATGAACTGGCGCGCGCATCGCGCTGGCGGCGACGCGATGCGGCGTTGGTACGCGAGCTTCGCGACGGTCTCAGGCCTGCGGTGGAGTCGGGCGACGCTGGATGCCTCAATCAGTGGATCGAGCGCACCGGCCTGCGCCCCGCGGTTGACGAGGGCGGGGTCGTCTACCGCCACGAGTCCGGGCCGGCGGGCGACTACCTGGCCGCGGTGCTCGCTGCCGTCGCCGCCGGGACGTGGAAGCGCCTCAAGGCGTGCCCGGACTGCAAGTGGGTTTTCTACGACAACACCAGGAACGGCAGCAAACGGTGGTGTCTGATGTACGCCGGCGGCCCGGATGGCCGGGCCTGCGGCACCATCGCTAAGGTGCGCCGCTACCGGGACCGCCGGGCCTGCGAACTTCGGACCTCTCAAGGGTCGGCTACCGTCTGAGCGTGTGCCTGCTCATCGCGCTGTTCCAGGTCCTGCCGGAAGCCCCGCTGATCATCGCGGCCAACCGCGATGAGCTCTACGAGCGCCCGGCCGTCGCCATGACGGTGCTGCGCTCGGATGAGCCCCGGATACTTGGCGGGCGCGACGAGCAAGCGGGCGGAACGTGGCTGGCCGTGAACTCCCGCGGCGTGGTAGCCGGCCTGACTAACCAGCCGTCGGCGGCGGGGCGGGACCCGAGCAAGCGATCTCGCGGCGAGCTGCCCCTGGCCTTTGCCGCGCACGGGGACGCGGCGACCGCGGTCGGTGCGGTCAACCTGAACCCGGCGGACTACAACCCGTGCTGGATGCTCGTCGGCGACCGGCACTCGCTCTTCTCGCTCGGGCTTTCCGGCGGCCCGAAGGCCGATGTCGAGCGGCTCGGACCGGGCCTGCACGTCCTCGAGAACGCGCCGTTGCGGGCTCGCTCGGCTAAAGCCATGTTCGTCGAACGGCTGGTCCAGGACGAAAGAGCCGCCCGGCCCGATACTGGCGTCGCTGGCACGATCGAGGCGCTGGAGGCGGTGCTGCGGATCCACCAGCCGGCGAGCTCGGAGCCGCGCACCGACGAGACGGGCCGGACGTGGCCGGCCGAGCTGTCCGCGCCGTGCGTGCACACTCCCACCTACGGCACCAGATCGGCCATGACCGTCTGTGTTCTGGCCGACGGCATGCCAGTCGTGCGGGTGGCCGACGGGGCGCCGTGCGAGACTTCGTTCCGCGATGTGAGTGGTTTGTGGGCAGAAAGCTAGTCACCAGTGGGTCGCCGGAGGTGCCGTCCGGCCGTTCATTCCGGCCGCAGTGGGCTCGCAGCCGCAGGTGACACCGTAGTCGGCCGACGCGTTGGCGGGCCCGGTCGCAGCCGTCGCGGCTGAGGGCAGTGCCTGGCCCGGTGTCGGGGCAGGATCCGGTGCGCCGCTGCGGGGCTGCGCGCGCCACGGGCGGCCGGGCTCGGGGCTGCTCGCTTCCGGCCATCGTTGCGCGCCGACGGCCTGCAGCGCGTCGAGCGCTATCCCCAGCTTCTCGTACAGGAACAGCACAGGCCCGCCCGCGGCCAGAGCCAGCCCGGCCCGCAGCGCATCGGCCGGATTCTCCGCCGCCTGGCACCGGATGTCCGGCCTGGTCTCCCGCAGCGCCGCGGCGATGAGCGCGGTCATCTCGCCGGGATCGCGGCCGCGCTTGTCGCTGTCCTCGTACACAACGACCGTCTCGAAGCAGGCGGCGACGGCCCGTGCGGTCTCGGCCAGCAAATCGTCGCGTCGGTCTCCTGGCAGCGTGATGACGGCCGCCGGCGTCCCGCCCCATACGTCGAGCACGAACTGGCCGGTCGCTTGCAGCGCGGCAGCGTTGTGGCCATAGTCCACGATCACCGGGCTCGCGCCCGCGCGGTAAATGTTGGCGCGGCCCGGATTCGACTCCTCCGGCGTGAACGCGGCGAGCGCACGGCGGATGTCCTTGGTGCTTACGCCCGCCCCGCGGCAGGCGGCCACGGCCGCGAGCGCGTTGGCGAGCACGTGCCGTGCCTTGCCGCCGAATCCGCCTGGCAGCTCGGCCACTCCGAGCAGCGGGCGGCGCTCGCTGCCTTCGGTCTCGGTCAGCTGGTCGTCGATGATCTCGTAACACAGCCCGCCATCCCGCTTGTGCCGGTCGACGACCGGGTTGCCGGGAGTGAGGCTGAAGTACCTGACGACCGGCGAGTGCTGCCGCACGGCCGAGCGCTCGGCGAGCGCAGCCGTCGCCGGGTCGTCGGCATTCAGCACGAGCGACCCGCCATCGCGCATCTCCTCGGCCACCAGCGCCTTCACGTGGATGAGCTCGTCCATGTCGTCGACGCCGTCATCGCCGAGATGGTCAGCGCTGATGTTCGTGACGACGGCGACATCGGCCATGTCGTAGCCAAGGCCCCGCCTGATGATGCCGCCGCGGGCGGTCTCCAGGACCGCCGCCTCCACCGTGGGGTCGTCCAGCACCATCTCGGCCGACCGGGGGCCCGACGCATCCGCCGAATAGACAAGTTCGCCGCCGATGCTGACCCCGTCGGTGCAGGACATTCCCGCGCGCAGCCCGGCCTGCTTGAGGACGTGGCCGATCATCCTGACTGTGGTCGTCTTGCCGTTGGTGCCGGTCACCGAGATGATCGGGATCCGGCCCTGGGCTCCGGACGGAAACAGGCTATCCACCACGGCGGCGGCGACGTCACGCGGCGTTCCCTCGGTTGGCGACAGGTGCATGCGCAGGCCTGGGCACGCGTTCAGCTCGAGGATGCCGCCTGGCTGCGCCGGGCCGTGACCGGCCGGGTCGAGCAACGGCCCGGAGATGTCCGCCAGCCGCAGGTCGATGCCGCAGATGTCCAGGCTGGCCACCGCGGCCGCGCGGCGGCACATGTCGGCGACCTGCTCGTGTACCTGCTCGGTGACGTCCTTGCTGGTCCCTCCGGTGGACAGGTTCGCATTGCGGCGCAACGTCACGCACTGGCCGGCCGTCGGCACGGAGTGATCGTCCAGTCCCTGCGACTCAAGGTGGCGGAGGGCGTCGGCGTCAAGCTGGATTCTGGTCAGCTCGCGAGCATGACCGGCGCCCCGCCGCGGGTCGGCGTTCACGATCTCCACCAGCTGGCTGATGGTGTGTTCGCCGTCCCCGGTGACGGAGGCGGGTCTCAGCTCCGCCGCGGCGGCTACCCGGCCGTCGACCACCAGCACGCGGTAGTCGTTGCCCGGCAGGAACGCCTCGACGAGCACCGCGTCACTGTCGCGGGCCGCCTTGGCGTAGGCCGCGGCGGCCTCGGTCGCGCTGGCCACTCCGATGGTGAGGCTGGCGCCCTGACTACCGCCGAGCGGCTTGACCACGACCTGGCCGCCGATGTGCTCGAACGCCTCGGCCGCTTCGGTCTCGCTGCACGCCACGATGCCCTCTGGCACCGGGATGCCGGCCGCGGCCAGCAGCTGCTTGGCCAGCTTCTTGTCGGCAGCGATGTCGACGCTCACCGCCGACGTGTGGCTCGTGAGGGCGGCCCATGCCAGCTGCCGGTGGCATCCGTAGCCGAGCCGCAGCAGGCTGCGCGCGCCGACCCGCCGGACCGGGATCCCGCGGCGGCGAGCGGCGTCGGCGATGGCAGCCGTGCTGACGCCCAGTCGCTCGCGCTCGGCCATTGCTGCGATGCGCTCAAGGCCGGCGGTAACGGACGGGTTCCGCTCGTCGATCACGTCCTGCACGATCTGCAGGGCCAGCCGCACCAGCGCGGCGGGCGTCGGCGAGTCTGCGGGCTCGTCAGGCGGGCACTCCATCATGACGTCGTAGCGCCCGTCCGCACCCGCCCACATCGTCCGGCCAAGGTGCACCTCGCGACCGGCCAGCCCCGAAAGCTCAAGCGCCACGTGCTCGGTCACGTGCCCGAAGTAGGTACCGCGAGCCATCGCCTCGATGAACCCGCCGGGCCTGCCTGCCGCGCAATGGTGACTCGCCAGGCCGGGCAGCAGCGCACCGAGCCGCTCGGCGAACCCGCCGAACTCGGTGGTCTCCTTGCTGGTCAGCTCGTCGAGCTCGAGCCGGGCGACGCTGACGGGACTGGTGGTGAAGACGTTCGGCCCGCTCAGGTGCCGCAGGTCAATGAACCGCACGTCCGCTCCCTCTGTCGGTAGGTGGGCAGGAGACAGGCTTCGCCCCTGGTGGTGGTTGGCCGGATGGCTCGCGGTAGGCCTAGTACTCGGCGTGCGCGGGCCCGATCGACGGCGTCCGCGTCTCGAAATCGAACTTGCAGCCGACCGGGAGCAGGTGGACCCTGACCCCGAACAGCGTGATCGGGTCCTGCTCGTCGGCCGGATGCACGACGGTGGAGTCCTCAGCGTCCACCACCGTGGCTACCCCGGACCCCAGCACGTCGAAGCCGTCGTTGTCGACCAGGATTCCGGTGTTCTCGTCGAGTCCGAGGCCGAGGTGATCGGGGTCGAGGGCCACCGCGCTGAGCAGCCGCGGAAGCCGGCCGCGCTCGCCGAAGTGCATGTCAATGAGGGCTCGCGGCAGCAGTCCGAGGCCGGGGCCGATGCGCACGCTCGCTGCCGACACGTCCGATCCGCCGCCACCCAGGATCATCGTGCGGCCCATCGCGGTCGCGCCAGCGCTCGTCCCGGCGACGATCAGGCCCTCGTCCAGGCGGTCCTCAAGGAGGTCGTTGACCCGTGACCCGACCAGGGCGCGCAGCTTGGACTGGTTCCCGCCGCTGAGGAAAACCCCGGTGGCGCTGGTCAGCACGGACGCCGCCTCGTCGCCGTCCGCGTCGCCCCGGCCGTGCAGCCGCAGTTCGCGGGTGTCGTGGACGCCGAGCTTGCGGAAGACCCGCTCGTAGTCGGCGTGGACCTCGTCCGGCGCGTCGGTTGCGGCGGTGACGAGCACGATGCGAGCTCGCTCGCCTCCGCAGAGTTCGACGAACCGCTCCAGCAGGCCAGCCCCGTAGCATCGGTCCTCCGCGCCCCCGATGATGAGCAGCCGACCTGGGGTTACCCTGTCGTCCACGTTCTCGCCCTCGCCTTTGACCCTCCTGGGGTCTCTGAGGCGTTAGCTACCCGTCGCCGGCTAGCGCCAACCTTGGGTGAGAGGGCGAGCACGGAGGGTGAGTACAACCGACATAACGGATATGCGCCACGGGGCTGGAAGGCGTGAGTTCGTCCGCTGTGAACGTCGCTCCGCGAACGGCGGCTAGTTGAACGACTGGCGCGCCCGGCGCGGGCCCGACCGGGGCCTGGACAGCTCGTCGGGCAACTGCAGCAGCGGGTTCGTGGCGCTGGCCACGACGTCCCCGGCAATGTCGATTACCTTCCGGCCCCGGCTGCGGGCAGCGTCCCTCAGTTGCTCGAACGCTTGCCGCGGCTTGATCCGATGCCGCTCGGCGAGCACGCCGATGGCCTGCTCGACCCTGATCCGGGTGAGCAGGGCATGCTCAAGCTGGCCAACGGTCGTCCGCAGCTTGCCGGTCTCGCCCGCACCCGCGGTCTCGGCCGACGGCTTAGCGGGCCGGGCATCGGGCATGCCGGTCTCGGCGGCGAGCAGGTCAGCGAGAATCATCGCGCAGGTCAGGTCGGGCAGTTCGTCGGTGCCGACACGCCAGCCATCCTTGGTGCGGCGGACGACCGCGTCCTCGGGTACGACGAACGCCGCGCTCAGCGCCGCTTCTTCTTCGTCGGCTGGGCTGTCGGGGGCGGCCCGGCTGGCTTCCGCGGCCTGGCTGGCCTGGGCTTGCGCCTGGGCGGCCTGTGAGCGCTTCCCGCTGCGTCGTCCCCCGCCAGAGGGCTTGGCCTCGTTCCGCTCGGGCTGGGCATCGCCGGACTGGCCGAGCGGGGTAGTCAGCGCGAGATCGGCCCCGAGTGCCGCTTCGGCCCGGCGGGTACGCTTGCTTGTCATCGGGTACCGGCCAATTCACCCAGGCGTTGCTTGACTGCATTCGCCGAGGGATTCGTCAAGGCGCTGCCATCGGGAAACACCACCGTCGGCACTGTCTGGTTGCCGCCATTGACCGACATCACGTAATCGGCAGCGCTCGGGTCTTCCTCGATGTTGATCTCGGTGATCTCAATGCCTTCCAGCGCCAGCTGGCTCTTGAGCCTGCGGCAGAAAGCGCACCACGTGGTGGTGTACATGGTCAGCGGCTGCGCCACTTAAGTCTCCCTACCGGCCCGGCGTCCTGTCATCCGCCTGGCGCCTGCATCCAATCTAACTAACGTTGGCGACAG
>JASHUG010000296.1 GCA_030040155.1 Streptosporangiaceae bacterium
ACTACGTAGGACAGCGACGTGACCGTGTAGTCAGGCCCGAACGGGTGCTCGCTGACCGCCGCCCCGCCGACCACATCCCGTCGCTCGCACACCAGCGTGCTGAGCCCGGCCCTGGCCAAGTAAGCGGCCGCGACCAGCCCGTTGTGCCCGCCGCCGACTATGACAACATCGCGTCTGGTGGGCATGCAGTCGGGTCCTCTCGTCCACTCGCCGGTGCCGGCCGACGGGAGTCCCTGGCTGAGGCGGGCACGACGTGCCGCTATGCGCGGCCGCTTCGCACGGGGGCGTCAGTTGCCTGTTACTTCGATGTCCAACGTGGCGCTGACCTCGGGATGCAGGCGCACTCCGACGCGGTGCGTGCCAACGGTCTTGATCGGGTTCTGGACCTCGATCTTGCGCCGGTCGAGGTCGGGGCCGCCCGCCTTCTTGACCGCGGCCGCGATGTCGGAGGTCGAGATCGAGCCAAACAGCCGGCCGCCGCTGCCTGCCCTCGTCTGCAGCCTGACCCGGAGGCCGGCCAGCCGGGCCGCGGCTTCCCTGGCGTCATCGAGACTGCGGATCTCGCGTGCGGCGCGGCCGCGCTTGATCATCTCGATCTGCTGCTCCGACCCGCGGGTCCAGGGCATCGCGAGGCTGCGCGGCACGAGGTAGTTGCGGCCGTACCCGGCCTTCACCTCGACGACGTCTCCCGGCTCGCCGAGGCCGGAGACCTCTTGGGTCAGGATGAGCTTCATCGGCTTTCCGCTCATGGCGTCAGTATCTCCCTCGGCCTCAGCGAGCCGTGCTCGTGTACGGCAGCAGCGCCATCTCGCGGGCGTTCTTGATCGCCGTCGCGACGTCGCGCTGGTGCTGGGTGCAGTTGCCAGAAACTCGCCGCGCGCGAATCTTGCCGCGGTCGGAGATGAACTTCCGAAGTAGCGCGGTGTCCTTGTAGTCCACCCTGGCCACCTTTTCCTGACAGAAAAGGCAGACCTTCTTCTTCGGCTTGCGGACTGGTGGCTTGGCCATCGTGGTGCTCCTTAGCAGAGCCCCGCCTTCGGGCGGGGATGGTCGGTTGGTGTTACTTAGCGGGGATATTCAGTTGGTGTTGGCTTGCGGGAGAAAGCCGGTCGGTCGTCTTCGGGGGTAGTAGGTCGGTCTCCTCTAGAACGGCGGCTCGTCCGAGAAGCCATTGTCGCTGCCGCTGTCGGCTGCCCACGGGTCGTCGCTGGCCTGCCCGCCGGAGCCCCCACCATACCCGCCCTGACTGCCCTGGCCGCCCTGGCCGCCGAAGCCGCCGCCGGCCCCCGACCTGGTCGACTTGGTCACCTTCGCCGAAGCGTTCCGCAGCGAGGGGCCGACCTCATCGACCTCGACCTCGTAGACGGTGCGCTTCTCGCCTTCCCTGGTTTCGTAGGACCGCTGCCTGAGCCGGCCGGAAACGATCACCCGGGTCCCGCGCTGCAGGCTCTCGGCCACGTTCTCGGCGGCCTGGCGCCAGACATTGCAGGACAGGAACAGGCTGTCGCCGTCTTCCCACTGGCCGGTCTGGTTGTTGTACCTGCGCGGGGTGGAGGCCACCCGGAAGGTGGCGACCGCCTGGCCGGTCGGCGTGTAACGGAGCTCTGGATCGCCGACAAGGTTGCCGATGATCGTGATGTTGGTGTCGCCTGCTGCCATCGGGGGTTCTCCCGCTCGCTCGGGTTGGGTTCAGGTCGAGCTCGGGCGGCCGTAACCGCGTTAGTGCAGGTCGGGCCGCAGGATCTTCGTCCGCAAGACCGCCTCGTTCAGGTTGAGCTGGCGGTCAAGCTCCTTGACGGTGTCCGGCTCCGCCATCAGTTCGATGACGGTATAGATGCCTTCGGACTTCTTCTGGATCTCGTAAGCCAGCCTGCGCCGGCCCCAGATATCAACCTTGTCCACGGTGCCTCCGGACGTGGTGATGACCTTGAGGAACTGGTCAAGGGACGGCTGGATTGTGCGCTCTTCGAGCGAGGGATCGAGAATGATCATCATCTCGTACTGGCGCATGGGGCTAACCTGCCTCCTCTGGACTCTGGCGGCCACGGTCTTTCCGTGGCAGGAGGAGCCGCGGCCGACCGGGAATCCGGCGCTGCTTGCGCGGCCGAGCCAGCTTACCAGCCCGGCCGGACAGTTTTGGCAGGCTGCGGGCAGATGATCAAGGTCGCCACAGGGCCGGCCAGTATGACCGTAGTCGCGGCCCACGCTGGGGTACCACAAGAGATGGTTCCCTTCTGGGGCCGAGGGGAACACACTGGTAACAGCAGAACCGGCCAGCGGTAATCATCCGTCGATTGGGGTACCCGCCATGCCCGAGGCCGCCACGCCTGAGGTCGGCTCGCCCGAGACTGCCACCGCACAGACACAAGCTCGCGCGCTTCAGCTCACGCTGAATAGCGACGGTCGGCGGCATCCGCTGCTAAATACCGTCGCATGCTTCACGCTCGCTTGCGGCGTCGCGGCCTTCATCCTCGGCCTGTACCACAGCCAGCACCTCATCCCCTCGATCCTGGGCATCGTGGCGTTCGGGGTCGGCCTGGTCGCGCAGATGATGTCGGCGACTAGGGAACAGCGGGTCCTGATAGTGGCCGGGCTCGTGGCCGGCTTTGTCGGCATGGGGCTAGGCATCGCGCACGGCGGATTCTGACGGCGGCCGCGCTCCCGGTCTTGGCCTGACCACCGTCGCCAGACCGTCGGGGCCTACGGCTACGCTCGGCAGATGATCAGGATTGGTGCCCATCTGCATGACGGAGACCCGCTGGCGCAGGCCGAGGAGATCGGCGCCGATGCCGTGCAGTTCTTTCTCGGGGATCCGCAGGACTGGAAAGCCCCGGTCTTTCCCCGCGATCCCGCCGAAATGCGGGCCACCTTCGAGGCGGCCGGCGTGGATGCGTACGTCCACGCGCCGTATCTGGTCAACGTGGCCTCACCCAACAACCGCATCCGCATCCCCAGCCGGAAGATCCTCGACCAGCAACTGAAGGCTGCCGCCTCGATCGGGGCCAAGGGCCTGATCGTGCACGGCGGTTACGTTACCGCGGGCACCGATCCGCAAGAGGGCTACGACAGCTGGCGGAAGGCAATCGAGCGGATCGACCGCCCGCTGCCAATGCTGATCGAGAACACCGCGGGCGGCGACTTGGCCATGGCGCGGGGCCTCGACGGCATCGCGAGGCTATGGCAGACAATCGACGACGCGTCCGGTGATACGAGTGACATCGGATTCTGCCTCGACACCTGCCACGCGTACACCTCAGGCGAGGACCTAGCCGACATCGTCCAGCGGATCAAGGCCGTCACCGGCCGGATCGACCTCGTCCACTGCAATAACTCGCGAGATGAGTTCGGTTCGGGCCGTGATCGCCATGCGCCGCTTGAGTCGGGTCGGATCGAGCCGAAGCTCTTGCTTGACGTCGTGCGAGCGGCGGACGCAACCGTCATCTGCGAGACTCCGGATCCCGGCGTCGACGTGCGGTGGCTGCGCCAGCAGCTAGCCGACTGAGCCAGACATGCGCTTGCGGGCGATCGTCAGGTCAGCAGCAGCCTCACGGCCGAGCCCGTAGTCACCTGTTTCTCTTCGACCGCGGCGGTCAGGACTGCAGGCGAGGCGCGCTCGCCGGACACATCCGCCGTCGTCCCTGGCGAGAAGCCGCCGCTCGGCGACGCCGACGGCGTGGGAGTCGGCGTCGGCGTGGGAGTCGGTGTCGGCGTCGGGTCGCCGCCCGTGCTCGGGTTTGGCGTCGGGTTACCGCAGTTCTCGCCCAAGAACGGGCCGCAAGTCGACGTCGGACCCGGATTCGAGCACGGGTTGCCGTTGCCGTGACCGTGGCCGTTCCCGTTGCCCTGCCGGCATACGCAGCCCTGGAACTGGCCGGGGCGGCAGAACGGCTTCCTGGGCGCCAGCGGCTCCACCTGTATCCACTTCACGAACGGCGGTCCGTCGACCGTCGGGAATATCTCGTTCACCGGAATCGTCGGCTGGTTCGGGTACGCATTGGTCATGTACTCGTTAAACATCGTCGCGGGCCAGGCGCCACCGACCGACCCTGAGTTCCCGCCGATCGGCGGCAGGTTGTCGAGGTTCTCCGTCCCCGGGTCGTTGGTGAACAGGTCGATCGACAGCGCGGCGACCTTGGGATCCGCGGCGTTGAACCACGTCTGGGACGACATTTCGCCACTGCCAAGCGTTCCGGTCTTCGCGACCAGGCCGCCGCGGTCAAATGACACGGTCCCCTCGGCCGTGCCCTCCGGGCTGTTGTTGTCGAACGACAGGGCCCAGTCGACGTCGGCCGCGGCCGACGGACTGAGCACCGGGCGGTTGACCACAAGATGCGAGGGCAGCGTCTGTGAGCCCTTCAGGACAGACGAGATCACGTGCGCGGTGTTGTACCTGCCGTCGTTGGCCAGCGTCGCGAACGTCGTGGCCTGCTCGACCGGGGTGAGCGGAGCCTCGCCCAGAGCGATCTGCGGTGACCCGGGGAGGCCCTCGTTAAAGAACTCCTGGGTGTAGCCGGGGTGACCCTTGCTTTGCTTCGTCGGGCTGAACTGCGCGTTGAGGCTGTCGATACCGGTCAGGTCGTTGCAGGCCTCGAGGTTCTGCAGCACGCTTGCGCTCCCGTCCAGGCACGGCTGGACGAACGGGTTCTCGCCGACGCCGAAGCTGCCGGCCATGTTGATGATGTTCTGGATGCCGGCCCGATGCGCGAGATCCTCGAACGCCGGGTCCGAGGACATGGCCGCGGCGACGTTGACCGCCAGCGGCTTGCCGAATCCGTTTTCGGCGGCCTCCGGGAAGTGGTAGTAGCGAGTGCTCTGGCCATTCTCGTCCAGATAGAAGCCGAACTGACTGACATCCTGCGCTCCGGCCGGCGGTGACATCAGCGACTTGGCCAGCTCTGTAGTCGTTGTGTCGGCCGGCGAGTACGGGATGTAGATCCCGCCGTAACCGTCCAGGATGCTGTTGAAGACGTTCATGCCCTCGTTGACGGCCGTGGACAGCACGTATGGCTTGAACGACGATCCTTCGGGCTCGGGCACCTCGGCCATGTTGATGTCGCAGTTGGACTGTCCGCAGTTCTTCGTGTACATGCCAGGGCCGCCGTAAACCGCGAGGATCGCGCCGTTATTCGGATCCTCGAGCACGGCGCCGACCCGGTCATAGGACGGGAACCGCGCGCCGCTCATCACGGCGATCTGGCCCTTCTCGTAGTCGATGGCCCGTGCCAGCGCCTTCACCTTGGCCAGGCTGAAGGTCGTGGTGATCTTGAGCCCGTCGGTATCGATCTGCTGCTGGGTCAGGCCGTACCCGCCGTACTGCGCCGGGGCCTCGAGCTCCTGCTCGACCATCTGCATCAGGTAGCCGGTATATCCGGTCCAGCCATCGTTGCTGTTCGGTGGGATCGTCTTCGGGAACGTCTGACTGGACGCCGTCTGCTGGCTGATGTTGCCGTCCCTGACCATGTTGGTCAGCACGTACTGCCACCGGGCCTTGAGGTTCGTATAGGCCGCGCCGGCCGACGGGTCCGGGTTGAAGACTCCGGGTGCGTTCGGCATCGAGGCGAGCATCGCCGCCTGGGAGACGGTCAGCGTCGCGCCCGGCTTGGCGAGGTTGATGTTGAAGTAGTACTGGGCCGCGGCACCGAGCCCGTACACGGTGGGTCCGAACGGCACCGTGTTGAGGTAGTTCGTCATGACCTCGGTCTTGGTCTGGTCGCGACCGAGCTTCATCGCGATGAAGATCTCCTTGATCTTCGTCGTCATGTTCTGGCCCGTGTCCACGCCGCTGTAGTAGTTCTTGGCGTACTGCATCGTGATCGTGGAGCCGCCCTGCAGGTTGCCGTGGCCGAACACGTCCTGATAGGCGGCGCGGACCAGGCCGGTGAGGGAGATGCCGCCCTCGTGGTAGAAGTTGCGGTCCTCGGCCGCGGTCATGGCCTGGGTCATCACGACAGGGATCTCCGACGCCGTCAGCAGCTGCCGGGTCTGCCCGCCGTTCGAGAACGTGCCCAGCATCTGCCCGTTGGCCAGGTACACGTTCGACGACTGCCAGCTCGCCTCCTCGCTCGCGGCGGTCGGGACCGGGGTCATCGAGTACAAGAGGAAAAAGACGCCGATGCACAGCAGGATGAATCCCGCTATGCCCGCGCCGAGGACGCCAAGAGCCTTCTTGAAGGTCCAGTGCCGCCACCAGCTGCCGTACAGCAGCCAGCGCTTGAACCGCTGACCGCGGCTCAGCGGCGGGCCGTCATAGCCACGGCCGCCACGGCCGCCACGGCCGCCGTCCCATCCGCCACGCCCGCGACCGCCGCCCGTCCCGCCGCCACGGCCGACCCGCTCGGTCACCCTCGTGCGCAGTGACGTCAGGCGGCCATCACCGGCGCCCCAGCCGGTGGCGTCGTAGCGGTCGCGCACGGCCGTGCGGCCGTTACCCTGGCCTGCGCCGGTCTCACCCAAGCGCGCCCCGGCGCCACCGTCGGCCCGCCGCGTGCCGCGGTAGCCGCCTCTGCCGTTCGCCGAGTCCCTGAAGTCCTGGCCGGGACGGCTCGGTCGCCTGGGCGAGCCCGCCCAGAAGTCTTCGTCGGCCTGCTGTGCGCCGGCGCCTGCCCGGCCGCGCCCGGCCGCGCCGCGCATACCAAGCCGGCTCCGCAGGTCGTCCGCCGTGCTGCTGAAGCGGTCGCTCCACGATCCGCCGCCGGCCGGGCGGGCCGATCCGCGAGCCCGGCTTTCACCCTCGCCGCCACGAGCGCCACCCCGACCCGACCCAGGCGCGCGGAACGCCTGGCTGGCTGTGCGCCCAGGCTGACGGTGCCCGTTCCCGTTGTGCGAAACCGGCGGGCCATCGCGCCGGCCGGTTGAACGCCAGAAGCCTGCGCCGTCATCCCACGGCGACTGCTCATGCTGCGCGCCGCCCTGCCTGCTTCGCCGCCCGGGGCCGGGATCCTGCTGATCCTCCCAGTAGGGCCCGGGCCAGTCTGGGTTACTCACGCGTCCTCGCTGGTCGGGGGAACGGCTGACATTAGCGATCGGCCGCCAGGGAGACACGTTACCTGGCGGTACGTACTATCCCGGCATTTATCGGCCGATCTGCTGCGCCTGCACCTGCAGGCCCAGGTGATGGTGCGAGCCTCCCGCTCGGTTCTCAGGCCCGCCGGTTACGGCAGTTACTCGCTGGCCCTGGCCCGCCGGCCACGCCGGGGAGCCGGCTCGCCAGTGCCTAGCACGTACGAAGAAGCGAGGTGGTTCCAGGCACAACTCTGGCAGACCTCAACGACGTAGACCTGAAACTCGGCATATTCAGCGGCCATTTCGTCTAGCTCAGGTCCGCGCTTGACCCGGCCCTCGTACCGGCCGAGTTCGTCTCCGTAGACGTAGGTGACGTGCGTGAGCTTGGCCCGCCGGCAGATGGGGCAGGTGACGTCTGTCCCCTCACCGTGAAACTTCGCCGCGCGGAGCAGATACGGGTGAGCGTCGCAGACGTCGGTCAGGGTCGCGCGGCCAGACAGCACCGAGGCGAGCGTCGCCCGCCTGGCTAGCCCGTAGTCGACCACTGATCGCCTCATGCCCGACAGGTTACGACGGAACTGGCCGCTGCAGGAGACCCGGCTGGTCTTCGGCTTGTACCTGGGCGGCGTTACCGGGATCACGACCGAACGCGACATAGGCCTGACTTGCGCCCTAACGAGGCACCACGTATCGTTGCGATGTATCAACTCGATACATCAACATGACACGTCGCGCAGTCATGGCACGTCAGTTGTCCGGAATGTTAGCTCAACGCGGTATGGGAGGTGCGCGAGGGTATGAGCAACCAGCGATCCGGTGTGCTCGAACTCGCCGTCCTCGGCATCCTGCATGAGACGCCCATGCACGGTTACGAGTTGCGCAAGCGGCTCAACTCCCTGCTCGGCGCCTTTCGTGCCTTTGGATACGGCTCGCTGTACCCGGCGCTGAAGGACCTGCTGGCAAAGGGCCTGATCGCGGAGGACGTAGCTGATAGCGGTCCAGTCAGGCCACTGGACCGGCCACGTCGTTCCAAGATCGTCTACCGGCTGACTGCGGAGGGCAAGGAGCGGCTGCAGGATCTGCTGGCCCAGTCCGGCCCCGCGTCATGGGAGGACGACGGCTTCGGCGTGCATTTCGCGTTCTTCGGCCTGACTCAGGCCGACATCAGGATGCGGATACTCGAGGGGCGCCGTAGCCGGCTTGAGGAGCGCCTAGAGGCCTTCCGGGCGGCGGCGACCCGCACGCGCGAGCGGGTCGACAGTTACACCCTCGAACTCCAGCGGCACGGCCTCGAATCGGTCGAGCGTGAAGTCCGCTGGCTTAACGAGCTGATCGCCTCCGAACGGGAGTCGGGCACCGAGTCCGGCACCCAGACCGGAGTAAACACCGAAAGTCACGGGGCGGGCTGAGCCGGCTCGGCCGGGTGCAGCGCCGCGTGGCAATAGATAAGGAGCAATCCTCATGGGTTCGGTACGGGTAGCCATCGTGGGCGTCGGGAACTGTGCTAGTTCCCTGGTCCAGGGCGTGGAGTACTACAAGGACGCTGACCCGGCGAGCCGGGTGCCGGGCCTTATGCATGTCCAGTTCGGCCCGTATCACGTGCGGGACGTGGAGTTTGTGGCCGCGTTCGACGTCGATGCGAAGAAGGTCGGACGGGATTTGGCCGAGGCCATCGTGGCCAGCGAGAACAACACCATCAAGATCTGTGACGTGCCGCCGACCGGCATCACCGTGCAGCGCGGACCGACCATGGACGGTCTCGGCGAGTACTACCAGGAGATCATCACCGAGTCGGACGAGCAGCCAGTCGACGTGGTTGAGGTGCTCAGGGAGGCACGCGCCGACGTGCTGGTTTCTTACCTGCCCGTCGGCTCGGAGCAGGCGGACCGCTTCTACGCCCAGTGCGCGATCGACGCGGGCGTCGCCTTCGTGAACGCGCTGCCCGTGTTCATCGCCTCCGACCCGGTATGGGCGAAGAAGTTCACCGACGCGGGCGTGCCGATCGTCGGCGACGACATCAAGTCGCAGGTCGGCGCGACCATCACGCACCGAGTTCTGGCGAAGCTGTTCGAAGACCGGGGCGTCGAGTTGCTGCGTACCTACCAGCTGAATTTCGGCGGGAACATGGACTTCATGAACATGCTGGAGCGCAAGCGCCTGCAGTCCAAGAAGATCTCCAAGACCCAGTCCGTGACCTCGCAGATACCGCACGAGATGGCCAGGGCCGACGTGCACATAGGGCCGTCTGACCACGTCCCCTGGCTGGACGACCGTAAGTGGGCCTACGTCCGGCTGGAGGGCCGCTCGTTCGGTGACACCCCGCTGAACCTGGAGTACAAGCTCGAGGTCTGGGATTCGCCGAACTCGGCGGGCATCATCATCGACGCGGTCAGGGCCGCGAAGATCGCCAAGGACCGCGGGATCGGCGGGCCCATCCTCTCGCCGTCGTCGTACTTCATGAAGTCGCCGCCGGTCCAATACAGCGACGATCAGGCCCGTGAGGCGGTCGAGAAGTTCATTCGCGGCCAGGTCGACCGCTAGTCAGGTGCAGCTCCGGCCACAGATGCCAGGCCCTGGCCACCGGATCAGGCCACGTCGATGCGCGCTGGCCGGGGCGGCTATGGCCGGGACGCCTGCACCGCCATAGGCTGACCTCGTGTCCGCGCAGGAGCAGCCTCACCTGGCGTCGGCTGCTGACCGCCAGCCGGCGCCTGGTCCGCATGGGCGCTCGTCGTTCCTGCGCGACTTGCGGGTGGTCTGGTCTGAACGAGGATTCCGCCGGCTTTTCTCGACTCGCCTGATCTCACAGACCGGCGACGGAATCTTCACCGCCGGGCTTGGTACCTATGTCTTCTTCAACGCGGCGACCTTCCCGAGCCCGGCTAAGGGCGCGGCGGCCTTCGCCGTACTGTATGCGCCCTATTCCCTGATCGGCCCGTTTGCCGGAGTCTTCATCGACCGCTGGTCCCGCCGGCAGATCCTGGTTTACTCCGCCCTCATCAGGGCCGTCTTCGTGGCGCTCACCGCCGCCTTGATGGCCTCAGGCAACCTCGGCGTACCGCTGTACGCGGCGGTGCTTCTGACTCTGGGCGTCAACCGGTTCTTCCTGTCCTCGCTGTCGGCCGCGCTGCCGCACGTGGTGCACGAGGACAAACTCGTCATGGCCAATTCCGTAACGCCGACGGCCGGCGGGATCATGGCCATCATCGGCGGAGTCGTCGGCCTCGGCGTGAACGCGGCCACGGGCGATACCGAGCACGGCGCCGCGATCACGCTGCTCGTCGCGGGCGCTGCGTACGTGATCGCGAGCACGGTCGCGGCGACCATGGGCAAAGATCAGCTCGGCCCGGCCCGCGAGCAGGTGCAGAAGGTCCGCGGTCGGCTGCTGGCGGAAATGGGGATCGTTGCGGTCGGCCTGGCGGCCGGAGCTCGGTACATCTTCCGGCGCCGGGGCCCGGCCGCGGCGCTAGGAGCGACCGGCGGTAACCGGTTCTTTTACGGGATCTTGTTCCTGATGTCGATCCTGCTGTACCGGAACTACTTCTACAGATCGAGCGCGACTACCGCGGAGAGTCACTACACGATCCTGGTCACGGTCGTCGGCATCGGGTACGGCTGCGCGGCGCTCGTCACTCCGCCGGTCGCAAGGCGCATGGCCAAGCCCGCCATCATCACTCTCGCGCTGGTGGCTAGCGCCGTGGTGATCGGCGCCTTCGGCGAGAGCTTCAGCCAGATCCCGTACCTCGTCATGGGATTCGTACTCGGCCTGGCCGGCCAGTCCGTCGCGATCTGCGCCACGACGATCCTGCAGGAGCAGCTCGCCGACGACTACCGCGGCCGGGCGTTCGCGTTCTACGACATGTTCTTCAACATCACGTTCGTAGTCGGCGCCCTGATCACGTCCCAGTTCATGCCGTTGAGCGGCAAGTCACCGGCGCTGATCGCGGTCATCGCCATCGGATACGCCGTCGTCGCGGCCGGCTACTGGGGTCTCGGCCGTCATTCGGCCGGGCCGACCTCCGGCGGCTCGATCCCGACCGACTTCGCCCAGCGCAGCAGCTCCTGAACCGCGCGGTCGTGGCCAAGCGGGCCGTACTCCAGCCTTAGATCACGCATGTAGTTCCAAGCCTGGCCGACCAGCGGGCCCTGCTTGATCCCGAGTATCTGCATCATCTCGTAGCCGTTGAGGTCGGGCCTGATGCTGTCCAGCTCCTCCTGCTCGGCCAGCTCGGCAATCCGCTGCTCGAGGTCGTCGTAGGCACGTTCGAGCCGCTGCGCCTTCGCCTTGTTCCTGGTGGTGCAGTCGGCCCTGGTGAGCGCGTGCAGGCGGGTCAGCAGCGGCCCGGCATCGGTCACGTACCTGCGCACGGCCGAGTCGGTCCACTCGCCGTCGCCGTAGCCGTGAAAGCGCAGGTGCAGCTCGATCAGCCGCGACACGTCCGCGACGACGTCCTTGCCATAGCGCAACTCGGCCAGCCGCTTCCTGGCCATCCTGGCCCCGATGACCTCGTGGTGGTGGAACGCGACCCGGCCGTCGGGCAGCCACGAGCGCGTCCGCGGCTTGCCGATGTCGTGCAGCAAGGCGGCCAGCCGCAGGACCAGGTCCTGCGAGAGGTCGTACCTGGGTTCCAGGCCGATGGCCTGATCAAGCACGGTCAGCGAGTGCTGGTAGACGTCCTTGTGCCTGAAGTGCTCGTCTGCTTCCAGGCGCATTCTCGGGACCTCGGGCAGGATCTGGTCGGCCACCGCGGTATCGACGAGCAGAGCGATCCCCGCGACGGGCCCGCCGCGCAGCGGCGACAGCATCAGCTTGGTCAGCTCGCCCTGGATCCGCTCGGCCGACACCCTGGGCGGGGCCAGCAGGCCGGCCAGGGCTGTCATCGCCTCCGCCACCTCGGCGGTCACTGTGAACCCGAGTTGCGCCGCGAACCTGGCCGCCCGGAGTATGCGCAGCGGATCGTCGGCGAACGAGACCTCGGGCGCGCCCGGCGTCCGCAAGACCTGACGGCGAATATCGGCGAGCCCGCCGAACGGGTCGACCAGCTGGTAACCGGGCAGCCGAGCGGCCATCGCGTTTACGGTGAAGTCGCGCCGGCCGAGATCGGCCTCCAGGGACTGGCCGTATGCCACCACCGGCTTGCGAGACGTGCGGTCGTAGGAGTCGCTGCGGTACGTGGTGATCTCGAGGGTCTGGCTGCGCTTGCGCAACCCGACGGTGCCGAAGTCGATCCCGATAGTCCAGACCTGGTCAGCCCAGCCGGCCACGAGCTCCTGGACTCGCGGCGGCGTCGCGTCGGTGGCCAGGTCCAGGTCGGGTGACCGCCGATCGAGGAAGACGTCCCTGATCGTGCCGCCGACCAGCGCCAGCTCGTAGCCTGCCGAGGCAAAGATCTCCCCAAGCTCGGTGGCGACGGGGAAATTGCCGGCGAGTAGCTCCGCCACAGCCTGCAACTGACGCTCGCTCATCGGGTCTGACACGGGCATCGAGGGTATGTCCTGCGCGTAACCTGGGAGAAGCCGGGGGACTCCGGCAGCCTCTGGGCAGGATACTGCCGCACCCCGGCGACAGCCGCGATCCGCTGCGATGCCCCGGCACTCGGCGGTCCGCAATAACATTCTGGGCATGCAGCGCCCGCCTGAGTCCCGATCTCCGGCAGGCCGAGGACCTGCCGGGACGTGTACCCGCCTGGTGCTTGCACGCCGACATCCAGGCGAGACCGATCGGCGGGTGAGGCGAGGTTGAGACGGGCCCGCTGTGCCATGGCGACCGGGCTCCTGCTGGCGGCGGCCGTGCCCGGCGCGGTCGCGATAACGCAGGCGCGGGCGTTCGCCAGCCCGGCCCGAACCGCCAGCCCGGCCCGGACCGCCAGCAGGAGCCAGCCAGGCAGCTATCCGGTCAGCCTCAGCATCACCAAAATGACCCCGGAGTGGGCAAGGCCTGGCAATACCGTCACCGTCACCGGCACGGTCAAGAACGTCTCAAGGACGACCTTCAGCCACCTCTCGGTCCAGCTTGACTTCGCCGGGAGCGCGGTTACGAGCCTGAGCGCGCTGGAGCAGGATGTCACGAGCTCGTCGCCTCAGCTGGCGTTCAACCAGGTGCCTGGGCGCATGTCGCAGCCTGCCGCTGCGCTCCAGCCGGGACAGGTCAGCTCCTGGTCGATCAGTTTTCCCGCGAACGAACTCCGGATGACTGCGTTCGGCGTCTACCCGCTGACGGCTGTGCTGGACACCTCGCTCGGCAACACGCTGACGTTCTCGAATACCTTCCTGCCGTACATTCCTGCCAGTCGCGGTCAGTACGCGAAGACCGTCCCGGCGAAGCAGCGCATCGCCTGGCTGTGGCCGATGATGGACGTCCCGCTTACCTCGCTGCCCGGCTCGACCGACTGCTCGAGCCCGCAAGCGCGCGCGCTCGGCGCCAGCATGGCCTCGACCGGACGGCTGGACCAGCTGCTGGCCGAGGGCGGCCAGTTCTCCGCGACCGACGACCTGACTTGGGCGATCGACCCGGCGCTGCTCGAGGATGCCAGCGCGCTGTCGGGGTGCGGCGCGGCCGCCCACGCCCATGCCGCGGCCACCTGGCTGAACCGGCTCAAGAAGACGACGGCTCGCCAGCAGCTGTTCGTCACGCCGTATGGCAACGTAAGCCTGGCCCTGATCAGGCAGGGCCTGACCAAGGACGTATCAGGCCCGACGACCGGGGCCTTCAGCCTGGGCCGCGACGTGGCGAGCCAGTTGCTGGCTCGCGACGTGGGCAAGACCGCAACCGGCCTTCGGAGCGGCAGCGCCGCGACCGTCTGGGCGCCCGGCGACATCTCGGTGTACATCCTCCAGAACCTGCTCGAGACCGACGGCATCAACACGGTCGTGCTTCCCAGCGGCTCGGTCAGGGGGGCGCCGGGCACGGCGTTTACGACGCAGGCCCTCACTCAGTATCAGGTGAAGGTGCTGCTGTCGCAGAGCCCGCTGACTCAGCTGCTCGCTGCCGCCAGCGGGAAGCCGCAGCTGAATTTCAGCACCAGTCAGGCGTTCCTGGCCGAGACCGCACTGATGGCCAGGCAGGGTTCTGACGACCCGATCGTGGTCGCCCCGCCGCAGCACCCGCTCAGCTGGCAGCCCTCGCCCTGGCTGGCGGACACACTGCTTACTTACACGCACTCCGCGCCGTGGCTGACGCCGACGTCGCTGGCCGGCGTGGCGGCCAGCGCCACGAAGTCGGACGCGAACCTCACGATGGCCGCGTCCGGCGACTCGGGTTCGTTCAGTCACGCCGTGCTGCATGAGCTGAACCTGGTCGGCGCCGACATGACCGCGATTTCCAACATCGCGGCCAAGCCCACGTCGCCGACCGGGCCGGTCATCCAGGCGTCGATGGCGCTGGCAGGGCTGGAGTCGGCCGACTGGCCGGCCCACGATCAGGCCACGCGGCTAGCGGGGCTCGATGCCCTGGCCAAGCTGCTGGTGACCGAGCAGGGCCAGGTCCTCATCGTGGCCGATAAGCGCGTCACGCTGGGCGGTCTCAAGGGCAACATGCCGGTGGTGATCGACAACCAGCTGAACTACCCGGTGGAGGTGAGGCTGCAGCCGAACGTCTCCCAGCCGCCAGGCGGCGGCGTCACCGTGTCGCAGAAACCCACGGGCATGCTGACGGTGCAGGCCGACCATCAGGTCACGACCACGCTGCGTGTGCAGGCAACCCAGGTTGGCTCCACCACGATCACGCTGCAACTGCTGAACAAGACCGGCACGGTGCTGTACGCCGAGCGCGTGGTCGTGCAGGCCACGCAGTTCGGTACGTTCGCGATGATCATCCTCTCGGCAGCGCTCTTCATCTTCGTGCTCGCCTCCGCGGCCAGGGCGGTCCGCCGCGGGCGCCCCGAATCCCCGGAAGGCTCTGGAGATGCTGCGCACCCCGAGAAAATCGGGGGGAGCCAGGAGCAGCCAGAACCCGATACCGTCGTTCCTGAGCACAGTGAGCTAGGAGCGGCCGGGACGCCCGGGCCGTAGTGAAGGAGTTCGATTGACCCCCCCGGTGTCCGATCCAGGTTCGCCCGACCGCGGGCGAGCCAGGAGCGGTCATCGGCAAGACGACCCCGACTGGCACGACGGCCAGCTTTACGAGGACACGGGCTGGCACCCGGACCTGTCCGACGTGGCCAACCGTGAAGGCGAGCGGGGTTACGGACGCTATCGCGACCCGGCCGGCCCCGGCGCCTCCTCGTTCCCTCCCCAGGCTGCCTATGAGGGGAACGGGGCTTATCCGCCGGACTCGCGCTCCGCCGAGCCTGCCGCCGACGATGGCTGGTCAGCTGAGCGGCGCGGTGGCCGCCACGCCCGGCCGGCCGGCGGCGGCGAGCCGGATCGCCAGGCCTACTACGAGCCGGACCGGCACCGCGATTACCCCAGGTATCCCGACCGGGCCTACCCCGAGCCCCAGCCGGGTTCGCCTGGGGGCGATTACCGGAACGGGCCCGATTCTTGGACGCAGCCGGCCCGGCGGCAGCCGGACTACACGGGTCATCCCGACCACTCGGCGCCGACCCAGCGCTATCCCGAGCCTAGGCGTGATTACGAGCGGCGGCCCCAACCCGGTTTGCCCCGAGCCGACTTCAGGAGCGAGCAGGACTATCCGGGTTATCCGGAACCCGGTGGTTATCCGGAACCGCGGCCGCGGGCTGACCGTCCCGCCTATACCGAACCGCCACCGCGCGCTGACCATCCCGGCTACGCCGAACCGCCGCCGCGCGCTGACCATCCCGGCCATGCCGATACCGAGGCGCCCGGCGGCCGCCAGGGCTACCAGCGCCCGCCGGCCAGGGACGGCTACTGGAGCATGTCGGATCCGGCCGACTATCCCGAGCCGCGCCCGGACGCGGGTGCGGTCGATGACGAGGACCTGCCTGGCCAGCCGGCATTCATGCGCTACCGGGATCCGCCGCCGATATTCGTCGACCTCCCCAGCCAGCCCTACACCGAGCAGACCCACATCCTGCCCGCCCTGTGGGAAGCGCCGCCGCCGACCGCAGAGGCGGGCTGGGCCGCCGAGCCGACGACCGAGGCCGTCGGGCCGGCGACGGGCTCGTTCTCGATCGCCAAGGCAAGCAGTTTCATGGCGGTCGGCACGCTCGCTTCCCGGCTGACCGGCTTTGTCCGGACCCTGTTCCAGGTCTACGTGCTCGGCACGCTCACGCTCTCGAACGTGTACAACAACGCCAACACACTGCCGAACGTGGTCTACAACCTGGCCCTGGGCGGCATCCTGACCAGCGTGATCGTGCCGCTGATCGTGAATGCGAGGCTGCGCGAAGCCGACGGCGGCGAGGCCTACAACCAGCGAATGTTCACGATGATCACCGCGGCGCTGCTCGGCATCACGGTGGTCGCGACGATCGCCGCTGCCCCGCTGGTCTACATCTACCGCGGCAACATCAGCGGCACCAACCTGCACCTGATGGTGATCTTCGCCTACTTCTTCATCCCGCAGATCTTCTTCTATGGGATGAGTTCGCTGATCGGCGCGGTCCTCAACTCTCGGGGCAGCTTCGCCGCGCCGATGTGGACCCCCGTGATCAACAACGTCGTGGTGATCGCGGTCCTGGTGCTGTATGTGCTCACGGTCGGACCGAGCACGTCCCTGTCCAGGACACCCCACCTCAGCGGCAGTGAGATCCTGCTGCTCGGGGTGGGCACCACGGTCGGGATCGTGGCCCAGACGGCCGCGCTGATCCCGGCCCTGCGCCGGGTTGGGTTCCGCTGGCGCCCGCGCTGGGACTTCCAGCGGTCCGAGACCTCCGAGATCGGGCGCATGGGCGGCTGGATGTTCTGCTACATCGCCGCAACCCAGGTTGCGTTCCTGGTCACCACCATCGTGTGCAACGACGCTCAGCCCAATAGCGGGTACACGGCCTACACCTACGCGTGGCAGTTGTTCCAGCTGCCGTATGCAGTGGTCGGCATCTCAGTCATCACCGCGCTGCTGCCGCGGATGAGCGCGCACGCTTCGGAGGGGCGGTTCCGGCTGGTCAGGAACGATTTCTCGTCCGGGGTGCGGCTCGGATCGGTCATCGTCGTGCCCTGCTCGCTGATCCTGGCCGCGCTCGGACCCGACCTGGCACTGGTCTTCCTCGATCACGGGCGCTCTGGCGGGGCCAGCCAGACCGACTACATCGGGGTCGTCTTCGCCGTCTTCTGCCTCGGCCTGATGCCCTACATGCTGTTCCAGCTCCAACTGCGGGTGTTCTACTCGCTGCACGACAGCAAGACGCCTGCGCTGATCGGCGTGGTGACGATGACCCTGAACATCGTGGCCAACGTGGTCGCGCTCAACGTGCTGCCCGCACGGGATGTGGTGGCGGGCCTGGGCGTGGGCTTCGGCCTGGCCAACCTGCTGGGAACGTTCCTGGCCTGGCGTGTCCTCAGCCGACGGCTGCGCGGCCTTGACGGCCGCGCGATCGCCGGGAGCCTGGTGAAGATGCACGCCGCGGCCATCCCCGGTGCCTTGTTCGCCATCACGATCGGGATCATGGTGACCGAGGCGATTGCGGGCGGGCGAACCGGAGCGGCCATCACGGTGGTGGTCGGCGGCGGTGGCGCGTTGCTGCTGTACCTGCTTTTTGCGAAGGCACTGCGGGTGGCCGAGCTGACCAGCGTGACTCGTACGTTTATGTCGAGATTTGGGCGATAAACTGACCCGGATGTAAAGCGGAGTGCGTCCGGACGTCTCCGCCTGGTAACGGTTTCCCGCCTCAGGCACCACACGGCTGCCAGGGGGCGGCCACGCGGCCTAGCATGTTGTCGAGCATCATTGTCTTATCTGGGAGTGTTGAGCACCTACGGCCCGCGAGGGGAGGTTCGAGGGTCGGCGCGCCTTTGAATCGCGACCTATGAGCACGTTCACATCTGAACCTGGCACGAGGCTAGGCGGTCGGTACCGGCTTGAGGACCGACTCGCCGCGGCCGGTGGCTGGTCTGCCTGGAAGGCCATCGACGAGATCCTCGCCCGGCCGGTGAGCGTGATCACCTTTGCCTCCGGGTTCCCGCGGCTCGACCAGGTCGTGACCGCGGCGCGGGCGGCCAGCCGCCTCACCGACACCCGGCTCACGCAGGTGTTCGACGTCGAGGACAGCTGGGATCATCCGTATATCGTGCTGGAATGGCCCGTCGGCGAGACGCTCGCCGACATGCTGGCCGCCGAGTCGATCGATGCCCCCGCTGGTGCCAGGATCGTGGCCGAGGCCTCGTCGGCCATCGCCACCGCTCACGCCGCCGGGCTCGCGCACCTGTGCCTCCAGCCAGAGGCCGTCCGCTGGACCGCGAGTGGCGGCGTCAAGGTCACTGGCCTCGGCATCGACGCGGCGCTCGCCGGCATCACCGCCGACGACCCCGAGCTCACCGACACGATCGGCCTCGGCAGCCTGCTGTATGCCGCACTCACCGGGTTGTGGCCCGGCGCGGACCATCCAGACCTGCCGCCCGCGCCGATGTCCGAGGGCCTGCCGCGCAGGCCGAGGCAGGTCCGGGCGGGCTTGCCCTCCTCGCTCGATGACATCACGAGCAGGGCGCTTGGACTCGGCGGGCACACTGACAGCGCCTTTACCTCGCCAGCCGAACTGGCGGCCGCGCTGGCCGGCGCGATCCCGCCGGTGCCGATTCCGCCGGCGGCCGTGCCCCGGCGGGACCCGCGCACCGACCAGCGCCGCTACGACGGCGGACGGCCTCGTTCGCTGAACGGACAGCGAGAGCCGGCCTACCGGCAGCCTGGACAGCGAGCCAGCGCCGGACGGGTGGCCGCCGCCGCGCTCGTGGCCGTGGCCGTGGTGATCGGCCTGAGCGCCGCCGCGCTGCACTTCCTGCACGCGCGGAACCCAACTCACTCACAGTCGGGTAAAGCGGGCACATCGACATCACACTCGGCCGGCTCGCGGGGCGCCGCGGTCCTCACCCCGCAGGCCGCGAACGGGTTCGACGCGTACCACGGGCCCGCGCGCGACCCGCTGGACGAGAACAACTCCATGGCCGCCAACTTGCTCGACGGCAACCCGTCTGGGTGGCAGACCGAGCAGTACATCGGCAGCCCATATTTCGGCAACCTGAAGCCTGGCAGCGGGCTCATCATCAACATGGGCAAGCCAGTGACGATTACGTCGGTCACCATCCAGTTCGGCGCCACGCCGGGGGCCAACGTCGAACTTAAGGAGGGCGACTCCAACGTCAGGAGCGTGGCCAATGAGCAGTCCATGGTCACTGTCGCCACGCGAGACAATGTCTTTGGGTCGCAGACGTTTACGATCGCCAAGCCGGTCACTGACCAGTACCTGGTGGTGTGGTTCACGAAGCTTCCACCGCTTGCGCACACCCGCGCCAAGTACATGGCACAGATCTTCAATATAGTCATCCGGGGTACTGAGTGACTTCCGCCGTGATGCTCGGGCAGCAGGCAGGGGCACACCGCGGTGACAATGCGGCCCGAGTTCCAGGCTGACCAAGGCCGGCCGGGTTCCCGGTTCCGCGCGCAGGCGGCTGGCGCCGCCGAAGCCCTGGGGGGAGGGATCAGCACGGAACACCAGGACCCAGTTCAAGGCGGCAGGTTCCTGCCTGATCCCCGACGGCCGGCCGACACGCGCGAGCGCGCCACGGCACCGCCCGCCGATGCTGACCTGCTCCGCATGCACATTGAAGGCGACCCCGAAGCTTTCGGGCAGCTCTTCCAGCGTCACAAGGACCGGCTGTGGGCGGTAGCGATCCGGACCCTGGGTGACCCCGAAGAGGCGGCCGATGCCCTGCAGGACGCCATGATCTCCGCATTCCGCCGGGCTGGCAGCTTCCGCGGCGATTCGGCGGTGACAACCTGGTTGCACCGGATCGTCGTTAACGCCGCCCTCGATCGGATGCGCCGCCGCTCGGCGCGGCCGACGGCAGGCGGAGGCGACGAAGAACTCCTGGACAGCCTCGCGGCCAGCCGGACGCCGGTCTCCGACCCCTCCGGCGCGACCGACGTTCAGCTCGATGTCATGGCGGCGTTGCGCCAGCTGGTTCCGGACCAGCAGGCCGCTCTGGTGCTGGTGGACATGCTCGGCTACTCCGTGGCCGACGCCGCTGAGGTCCTCGGCGTCTCTGAAGGTACGGTCAAGAGCCGGTGCGCCAGAGGCCGGGCGCGGCTGCTGCCCCGGCTGGCGCATTTGAGCCCGGCCGGGAAGTCGGACGCTCAGGACCGGAACCGGTCCTCCGGCGCGCGCGTCCTACCTGGACAGGAGGGGGGTGACGACGCGCGGTGATGAGGCATGTGAGCGACGACAACCTCTCCAGTTACCTGGAGGGCGATCTGCGGCCGCGCAAGTCCGCCAGAATCCGCTCCCACCTGGCCGGATGTACTGGCTGCCAAGACCGCATCGACGCTCTGAAAGCCGTACCGAACCTGCTGGCTGGCGTGCAGTTCCCTCCTATATCAGCGCGTTTGTCCAGCCGGATCGAGACGGCGCTGGCGGCTGAGTCGTCGGCCAGGGTCGCGAGCACCCCCGCGTCCGAGGCTGGCCGCCGGGAGCTGCCTGCCAGGGGCAGGGCGCGCCGTCAAGGCCCGTGGCTGCCGTGGCTGATGTCGCCCATCGCGCTGCGGACGGCTGCTGCCGTGGGTGCCGCGGTCGTCATCGCCGGCGGCGGCTACGCGATCATCTCGCACGTCGGGTCGGGCTCATCATCGACCAATGCGTCCGTCAGTCTGCCGCCGACCAATCCGGCGAACCTGAAGAATGGTCCCGTCGTCTCCTACCAGCATGCTGGCCACTCGCACACGATCAAGTCCGTGAAGTCCGGCACCAACTACCAGTTGGGCACCCTGGGCCCCCAGGCTGAGCGGGTTCTTGCCGCGCAGCAGAAGACCACGTCGAACGGCACCATCCACGCCAGCGGGTCAGTGTCCACGTTCGGGTCGGCGGCCTCTTCCACCCAGCCGAGCCCGAGCACTTCCCCACCCGCGAGTACGACCAAGCTCCAGGGCTGCGTGAGCCGGATAGCGGCGGGCAGGACCGTACTCCTGGTCGATGCGGCGAAGTACCAGGGCAGCCCCGCCACGATCATCATGGTGAGCGTGACGGCCTCGGGCCGCCTGGCTCAGGTGTACGCAGTCGGGCCCGGCTGCTCGTCCAGCGCGAGCGATATCTTGGCCCAGCAGGCACTGAACCGGTCGTAGACATCCGGGTCCTGGGACGCGGCCTTGCCGACCTGGGACGCGGCCTTGCCGGCCGGGGGCGCCGCTAGTATCCGGGAGCGGGACGGGAATCTCCAAGCTGGTCCATTGGTTGATGCCGGTGCACACCGAGAGGCAGGACTCTAGTGACGGCTGTTCGGGACATCATCATCATCGGCTCGGGGCCCGCGGGTTATACCGCCGCTCTGTATGCCGGTCGTGCCCGTCTGCGGCCGCTGGTCTTTGAGGGTTCGGTCACTTCTGGTGGCGCGCTGATGAACACCACGGATGTGGAAAACTTTCCCGGCTTCCCCGACGGCATCCTTGGTCCTGATCTGATGGACCAACTCCGGAAGCAGGCCGAGCGGTTTGGTGCGGACCTGCTCGCCGACGACGTCACCGAGGTGGATCTGCGGGCCACCCCGAAGGTCGTCAAGGCGGGTGAGGACACCTACCTGGCCAAGTCCGTAATCATCGCGTCTGGATCCAGCTACCGCGAGCTCGACGTGCCCGGCGAGAAGCGGCTCTCCGGCCACGGCGTGTCATGGTGTGCCACCTGTGATGGCTTCTTTTTCCGCGAGCAGGACATCGCCGTCATTGGCGGCGGGGACTCGGCGATGGAGGAAGCGACCTTCCTGACTCGCTTTGCCAAGAGCGTGACGATCGTGCACCGGCGCGACGCGCTCCGTGCCTCGAAGATCATGCAGGATCGCGCAATGGCAAACCCAAAGATCAAGTTTGCCTGGGACAGCGAGGTGGCCGAGGTCCTCGGAGAGGACCGCGTTACGGGGCTGCGGCTGCGGAATGTCAGGACTGGCGAGCAGAGCGACCTCCCGGTCACCGGCATGTTCGTCGCGATCGGCCACGACCCTCGCAGCGAGCTCTACGCCGGCCAGCTTGACACCGATCCTGACGGTTACCTGCTGGTCGAAAGCCCGTCAACGCGGACCGCGATCGAGGGTGTCTTCGCCTGCGGTGACGTGGTGGACAGGACCTACCGGCAAGCTGTTACCGCAGCCGGCACCGGGTGTGCCGCGGCGCTGGATGCCGAGCGTTGGCTGGCGGACCAGGAGAGCTGATTGCTCCGGGGCGGGTCTGAGACAAGCTGGCCGTCGTCATTCGCGACGGTCCGAACAACCAAATGAAGGGAAGTCCTGAACGTGGGCGCAACCAAGGCCGTAACTGACGAGACCTTCGAGGCCGAAGTCATCAAGGCCAGCAAGCCCGTAGTCGTCGATTACTGGGCCGAGTGGTGCGGGCCGTGCCGGATGGTAGGACCCGTGCTGGAGGAGATCGCCGCCGAGCACGCTGACAAGATCGACGTTGTGAAGGTGAACGTCGACGATAACCCGGCCATAGCTCAGCGCTACGGGATCTTGAATATTCCGACGATGAGCGTCTTCTCCGGCGGTCAGGTCGTCAAGGAAATCGTGGGCGCGCGGCCCAAGTCTGCGCTGCTGCGCGAACTCGCCGACTTCATCTGATCCGCCGCTAAGCCCAGTCCGGCCGGCCCTGCCCGCCTGGTCATACTCCGGGACTGGCAGGGCCATGCCTCCCGGGATGCCTAGCGGCCGTATCTGACGACGTTCTTAGTGGCAGGCAGGAAGGGTGCGCCGGCGAGTCCGGCCGCGGCAATAACCGTGATCAGGATGCTGCTGACATGCAAGGCCGTCACGGGCCCGCTGGAGAGCGCCACACGCGCGAACACCGATGCGATGAGGCCGATGCCGAGCGATCCGGCGATCCGTTGCCAGATGTTGAACAGCGTCGTCGCGTCGTTCAGCTGCTCCTGATCCAGCGGCTCGGTGACGACGGCGAGCATGGGCGATATCACCAAGCCGATCGAGGCCGAGCGGCCGGCGAGCAGCAGCGCAGTGAACGCGAGCGGCGTCTGTCTTCCGATTGCCAGGAGCCCCAGGCTGGCCACCGTCAGCACGACGAAGCCCGCCAGCACGGTAGTACGCACCGTCATCAGGCGCAGCGCGCGCTGACCAAGCGTGGTCGACAGCCCCGTGATGATGCCTTGCGGCAGCATCGCAAGACCCGCGGCCCACGCGCTGTGGCCCTGCACATCCTCCATGAAGACCGGAAGCAGGAACACGGCCGCGAAGGTGACAACCGAAGCCATCGCGCAAAGCGTGAAGGCGAGCGCCGGCGTACCACGCCTGGCCAGCGCGAGGTTGAGAGCCGGCTGCTCGGCCCGGCCAGACCAGACCGCGTAACAGGCTAGGAGCACTCCGCCTGCGAGTAGCGGCAGCCAGCAAGCGGCGGCGCCCCAGCCGAGCGTGCCAGCCTGGCCGATGCCGAGCAGCAGCACCGCTAGGCCGACCGCCAGCAGGAGCAGGCCGGGCAGGTCTAGCCTGGCGTGTTCGGACCGGCCGGCGGCCAGGCTCGCCGGAATGCGGCGAACGGCAAGAGCCGCGGCTATACCGGTCGGGACGTTGATCAGGAATATGCTGCGCCAGCCGACGGCCCCGATCAGCGCGCCGCCGAGGCTTGGTCCGAGGGCAGGGCCAAGGAAGAGCAGCATTCCGGCGGTAGCCGGCATGGACTTGGTGACCTCGTTCTTGCCGAATAGCATGCTCATCGCCATCGGTACTAGCGGCGCTGCCACTAGGCCCTGGACCACGCGAGTCAGTACCAGAACCTGAACGCTCGGGGCGGCGGCGCAAGCGGCCGATGCGGCCGTGAAGGCCACCACGCTCGCCCCGTACAGGGGCAGCGTGCCGAACCGGCGAGACAGGTACGCCGTCGCGGCCAGGCCCGTCCCCAGGGCCAGCAGATAGCCACTCACAGCCCACTGGGCCACCGGCAGGCTCGCGTGTAGCTGCCGCGCGATCGGCGCGACAGCCACGTTCACGATGCTTGAGTCGAGCATCGATAGCAGCGGGCCGGCCAGCAGCGCATACTGCACGACCGGGCTGAGCCGGCCGACGGGCCCCGCGGTCGTGGTAGCCGCGGTCACTGGCAGGCCTCACCAGGACCGGCCGTCGCTGTCACTGCTCATTCCCGGCAGGAGCGGGGGCGCTACCCGCCGCGAGCTCGCGCAGTCCGCGCAGCCACGCCCGCTCGCTTTGCGCCTTGGCCATGATCTGGGCCGTAACCAGCATGCTCCATGGCTCGCTATCGGCTCGTTCGCGCAAGCCCGCCACCCGCTCCAGGCGATCGGCCAGCGCCGCGTCACGGGCGTCAAGCACGGCAGAGCGCTCGGCCGGGCTGAGGAGCCCGAACTGCCCGAGCCGGGTCATGAACTCCACGTCGTCATCGGCTTGGTCTGGCGGCAGTTCGGCGAGCATGTCGTGCAGCAACTGCCGGCCCACGTCGGTCAGCTCGTAGACGAGCTTGGCCGGACGGCCCTGCTGGGGATGAGCTGTCCTGGTCACCGCGCCGGCTTCCTCAAACCTGCGCAGCGCCGGGTAGAGCGAGTTGTTGTTCAAGACCACGCCGGTCACGGCCTCGACGCGTTTGCGCAATTCGTAGCCGTGAGCCGGGCGCCTGGACAGGTTACGCAGGATCAAGATCTCGATGTAGGACACCTCATCCAGCTTAACCTATGTCAGACTGGACTAGATGGACACCGCCTTTGCCCCGTCACGTGCCGCTGCTAGTAGGAGTCAAGAGCTGCGCGGTCGGGTGCAGCCACGGCGGCCGGGGTGAATTATCCGTTCAAGCTCGCCCTGGGCTCGCGTCTGCTAGCAGCACCTAAGAGGCCTGGCTCCACGGAGTAACGCCATCCTCAGTGACGCGGATCATCACATGCTCACGGTGCAGGAGCTCCAGAATCTCTGCCAAGTGCTCCAGCAGGACGACAGAGGCTTTGTGCTCGGGGCAGCTGAGCCAGATATGGTGTCCGATCGGGTTCTCCCGGCGCCTTTGACTGAACTCGCGATCGAAGGTAATCAGCGCTGCATGTTTCGAGTCGGCGTACACCGAGAGGTTGTCGTCCTGAACCTCAGCGAGCCCGGCCTC
>JASHUG010000297.1 GCA_030040155.1 Streptosporangiaceae bacterium
GCTGTTCCTCGCGATCGGCAGCACGCTCACCGTGGAGCCCGCCGCGTCGCTGTGCGCGGTGGCCGCCGACGCCGGGGCCAGCCTGGTGATCGTGAACCGCGACCCGACCCCCTATGACCGGGTCGCCACCGCCATCATCAGGACGCCGATCGGCGATGCGGTGCCGGCCATCGTGGCGGACCTGCTCGGCTGAGGAAGAACGTCGATCGCCGCGGTACGCGAGTCCCTGGCCGCTCCGGTCATTTGCGGGCCAGCAGCACCTTGGTGTCACCTGGCCAGTCCCAGAACAGGCCAGCGGGGGATCGTCCGCTCAGCAGTGCCCGCAGCTCGCCGGCGAATTCCCCGACACGGTCGCCGAACAGGTGCGGCGCGGCGAAGGACATGGAGAAGTAATTGGACAGTACGCCCTCGACATCTAGCACGTGGTCAGGGACTCCGGGCGCGAAGATCACCCGTGGTGCGCCGAACCGGCTTCTGGCCAGAGCGTCCTGGAGGCTGAGGGCCTGAACCGGCGGGGTGCTCCGGCCCGCCCGCCCCGTCGATCCGAGGTAATTCCGCACCAGCTCCCTGATCTCGTCGTGCGGAATCCGCGGCGGCCCCGGGCTCGGCGGAACGACCCGCCCTGCGGCGTGATGCCCGAGCAGGACCAGCGCACCGCCCGGCTCCACCATGTCGTACACCGCCTCGGCCACCGGAACCTCATCGGTCCAGTAGAACGACTGGCCGAACGTGACCAGGCGGTACGGCCCCGGCGCCGCCGCAGGAAGGGCCTCGGCCCTGGCCTGGATCCAGGTGATGTTCGCGATGGCCCGCTCCTCGGCAGCCCGGCGACCCTCGGCGATCATCGCTGGATCGGGATCCAGGCCGACCGCGTCCTCGAACAGGCTGGCCAGTCGTACCGTAAGGAAGCCGGGACCGCATCCGACGTCCAGCAGCCTTCCGCTGCCGTCCAGGCCGAGTTCCTCAGCGAGGAGAGCCTCAAGCTGGGGTGAGTACGGAGGTCTCCCGGACCGGTAATGGACGGCAGCGCCCGCATAGAACGTAGGGTCATATCGCACCGCAGAACGTTACCTTGCCTCGGCGCGGTACGTTAGGCATGAGCCTGAGGGACGCTGCAACGGATGACTTCCGCCACGCTCGGGCTCCCGAAATTGCTCCAAGGGCGTCTTCCGTCGAGGAGGAGACGCCCGTGCGCCACAACCCACATCATTTTGTCGATGAGCCCGAGGTCGTCCGGAGGCTGATCAGGGAAAATCCCTGGGGCATCCTGGTGAGCTGCCACGGTGATCGGCCCGTGGCCTCCCATTACCCCGTGCTGCTTGACGAGGACAGCGACGCGCTGGCCGTGTTCACGCATGTGGGCCGACCAGATGACCGACTGCACGGATTTGGCGAGCGGGAGATCCTGCTAATCGTCCAGGGCATCCATGGATACATCTCGCCGAGCTGGTATGCGCCCGGAGCCATACGGGCGCCGACCTGGAACTTCACGACAGTCCACTGCTACGGGATCCCCCAGATCCTGGACGGGGAGACCAACCTCCGCACTCTCGCGCGGCTGGTACAGCACTTCGAGCGCCGGGTCGAGCATCCGATGCTGCTCGATCTCGACTGGGCAGCCCCGGTCGCCAGGGGCACGGTCGGCGTCAGGCTGCCGATCACGCGCTTCCAGTGCAAGGTCAAGATGAGCCAAGACAAGGACCCCGAGACCCAGCGGCGGGTGATCGAGGCGCTGCGCGCTCCAGGCGCCTATCACAATCCGCTGCTGGCCGATGAGATGGAGCGGACACTCGCCATCGCCGTCAAGTAATGGCGTCCTCCGACCTGATGTGACAATGAGCCATGCCGGCCAGGCTCACGACTGCCGCGGTAGCCGCGAAGCTCGCGGCTACCGCCGTGTTCATCCTGTGCACCGGCGCGGCCTTCGCGCCCGGCACTGGACCGCCAAGCCTCGCTCGCTGTACGGCATTCGGCGTGCAGGCGATCCGGCGCCATGTCGTCGTCCACGCCGTGCCAGTGGCTTGCGCTGGCCTCAGCCGGCAGCAGGTGAATGAAGCCGTGGCTGGCGCGGTCAAGGAGGCGGTCGGTCCGCGGCCGAAGGCAGCCTTCAGGAAACTCGCCGCGCGAGACAGCAAGTACCTTGCTCCGCTCGTCACCGCCATTCCGCCGCCTCCGCCGGCCGCGGTGAGCACTCCGAGTGCGCCTCCGTCACACGGCACCGAGCTCAGCCTGGCGGCATTGGCGTGCGCGGCGCTGACAGCCAGCGCCGGGTCCTACCTGCTCATCCGGACTGGCGCTATTCGCCGCCGTCGCGCCAGGCGGAGCGCCCGCGGGCCTCTGAGCACGATCGTGGCCGGGCATATCGGAGCCGCCGTGACCTGCATCGGCACGCTGGCGGCATTCGCTGCCACTGGCGAGCGTGCCGTGGGCTGGGCGGCGGCGGGCCTGGTGAGTATCGCGGCCGGGTTGGGCATGGCCACGCTCGTGACCGCTCTGCCGGAGCCGGGCGCCGCCGCCCGCGCGGACCCGGTCAGGTCCGCGGCAGGCAGGCAGCAGTCGCTCGTCGGTGTCATCGCGTTGCACGGCCTGCTGGCGACTGTCACCATCTTGCTGATCTGGCTGGCCGTCGTGAGCAGTTCCTGAACGAGGACCCGCCGGACGCGTCGGATCGCCGGCTTCTCGTCCCCGTCTGCGCTGCCGGCGGTGCCGCACCGGCTGCCTGCGCGGGACCCTGGCGCGGATCTCGCAAGGCGCGGCGAGCACGGGGGGTGTCCAGGCACAGCGCGGTGCTCAGGCCGACGCCGACGCCGATCCCGGCACCGCCCACCGTGTCGGTGAAGTAGTGGTAATCCAGCCCGATCAGCGAGATCGCGACAGCGAGGCCGACTGCGACCATGATGGCCGGCATCGCGACGCGCAGCCAGGTGGACAGCCGGGCCCGTGGCGGTCTGCACAGGGCGACGGCGAGGACCGTCGCGACGCACAACACAACCTGGGTATGGCCGCTCGGATACGTGAGGAAGTTGCCGATGCGCTCGCTTACCAGGGGCTTGAGCACGAAGTCGGTCAGGATCCACGCGAAGGGTACCGAGATGAGCACGAGCGCCGCGACGTTTCGGCGCCGGCTAACGACCGCGGCCAGCAGCAGCGCGATCGCCACCAGTCCGGAGCCTAGGACGCCCAGATCGCTGATCAGCTGCAGTGCCGTGTGGTGCGCGCCGATATGATCGCGGATCCAGGAGTCGACCGGCCGGCTCAGCGCGTTCGGCCGGGACCGCCCCGCGCCGAGCACGGCACCAGCCGCGACAACAGCGGCGCAGCAGCAGATCAGGATCACTGCGAGCCGGCGGGCTGGTCCCGGCAGCAGCGCCGGAGCCGACCCGCGTCCGCGGATGTCCGAGATTGGTGCCACCCCGTTCCCTGCCCGTAGGCCAGCCATCTTAGGCGGCCAATCGCACTACCTGCACTAACCGGCGGCTCAGCGCCGCTCGATCAGGCCGCGGATGAACGCGGCCTGCCCGGCATGCTGCAGGTCGTCGGAGAGCACGCTCACCAGCCGGACCCCGAGCGTGACCGGCGGATCCCAGGCGCGATCGACAATCCGGCTCAGGTCGGCGTCGCGCAGGCCGCTGACGAAGGAGATCGTCTGGGCGTAGGTCGCATCGTGGTAGCCGGCGAGGAACTCCGCGGGGAGCCTGACCTCGGCGACTAGCCCGGGATTCTGCCCGTAGCCGGTCTGGGTAGGAGCGAACGGCAGCCCGGCGCGCTGCAGCCATCCCTCGGGCCAGACTTGCTCCAGGCCGGCCGCGGCGGCGACGTGGTCGTCCTGCACCCTGGTCAGGTGCCAGACGATCCATCCGATCGAGTTAGCCTGTTCGTCGGCGCGGAACGTGAGGTCCTCGACGCTGAGGCCGTCCAGAACCTCGTGCACTACCTCGCGGACCCGGCCGAACCCATCGACGAGCAGTTCTGCGACCGACATCTGCTGGATACCTCCCTCGTGCTGGTCATACCGGGCAGCGAACAGGTCGAGCCTGTCTCCGTGGTTCCTCTGTCGTGCATGGCTCCTCCATAGTGCCCGGACACGGGTTATCGCTCGCACTTAGGCCCCGGCATGGGCAGGCAGGCAGCTTGCCCGCCGGGCTCCGCCCGCTATAGTGATCGCAGCGCGCACCAGGGCGCCTCCCGTCCGCGGCAAGTACCGAGTGCACCTGGATCTCCCTCAGCAATGCGTAGCCATGCGCGGATTCCTGTCGCACCCGGCCGCAGCGGACCCGGGTGGCGATGGAGAACCCATGGAACACAAGACCCTGCCCGACAACGCCGATCTCGGCCAGCTGCGGGCGCAGGCGAAGGAACTCCGGCGCGCCCATGCGGGCGGCAATCCTGCGGCACTGGCCCGAGTGCAGGCAGTCCTGCCGGACCGCAAGCCGGAGATCCCGCTCAGGGATGCCCAGCTGGTGATTGCCAGGGAACATGGCTTTGATGGCTGGCGTGACCTATCCGCCGCGGTAGTGGCTCAGCAGAGCGGGGGCCGCGACCTGAACCGGTGGTTCGCGGTCGAGCTCAACAATGGGACCTGGGACCTGATCGATAACGGCCTGTCAGAACAAAGCCCGCGCGCCGAGCAAGAACAGGCACTGTATGCCGCCTACGCCTCGACCTACCACTGGATGCTCGCGGGCACGGTCGCCAACCACGGCCGCGGCGAGCACCTCATTGCGTCCGTGGCCGTCGCCACCGGCCTGCTCGACGTTGCCGGGCGCCACGCCGACCGATGCGCCGAGCTGATCGCCGAGCATCCGGCGGCCTTCGAAGACTGGGATCGGGCCTTCTGCGCCGAAGCCCTAGCCAGGGTGGCATCCAGGAAGGGCAGCCGTGACGCCGGACAGCTCAGGGCGGAGGCGCAGCGTCTGGCCGAGGCCGTGGAGAATCCAGAGGATCGCCGGATCTGCCTGGAGCGGCTGGCCGTGCCTCCCTGGTAGCAGGAGCGCGACCGGCTCGCCCGACGCAGCGTCCGGGAAGCTTACGGGCGCAGCACCGATAGCGAGAGCGCGGCCTGGCGATGGCTGACGTCGATCGTGACCGCGACGAGGCCAGTGGCGGTCGCGATCTGCTCGGCGGTACCAGTGTTGCGGGCCCAGCGAGGGTGCGCTCCGCCGGCAACCTGGACGCGGAGGCGGTGGCCGGCCGCGAAGCGGTGGGCGGTGGCGCTCATCGGGATCTCGATCTCAGTCCAGCCGTCGGCATCGGCTGGCCGCGTGCCGTCGAGCCGCAGCAACCCGTCGGTCCCAACGGAACGGCCCTCATCGAGCGCTTCCTCACCATCCTTGACGGCCATCCGGCCGGCATCGGGGCGAAGATGGAGGCGTTCGCGATGCTGAACGGGATCACCGCCGCGTTCGCGCTGCAAGAGCAGGCCGAGCCCGGCCTGATGGCGCGCAACCTCGCCTACCTCGGCCACGCCCTCACCTCGGGCAGC
>JASHUG010000298.1 GCA_030040155.1 Streptosporangiaceae bacterium
CGGTTGGTGATGTCCCAGAACTCGACGGCAAAGGCCGGGTCGAAGTCGGGGCGCTCCACCGCCTCGGGCGCGAACGCCCAGGTGCACTCGATGATCGTGCGGTCGGCCGCGAGCGGCGTGAGCCGGTGGGTCATGACGTAGTCCGGGTGCAAGCTGAGCAGCACGTTCGGGAAGATGTTGAGGTAAATGACGGTGCGCAGGCCGGTCTCGTCCAGACCGCGCAGCGGGACGCCGCCGCTCGTTCCGTCCAGGGACATCGTGGCCATGCCATCGCGCAGGTCCATCCAGCCGCCGACCCAGGAACCCCTCGCGGCGTAGTTCTCGCCGCTCTTCGGCGGGCTGACCCGGCACAGCTCCGGGTGGATCATCGGGCAGTGGTAGCACTCGTGGTAGTTCTCGGTGAGGATCTTCCAGTTCGAGCTGGCGTCGTAGGTGTGCCTGCCCTTGATGATCAGGCGCTCTGGCTCGTACGGCGCGACTAGCTCGTCTAGTTCGGTGAGCGCGTCGGTGAGCGAGCCGGCCGTGGCCGAACCGTCGACGAAGATCAGGCCGTGCCACTCGGTCACCGGGAGCTCGACCAGACCCCACTGGCTGTCGTCGAAACCGGACTTGCCCTTGAACCCCTTGGCCGCCCCGAGGGTCCCGTCCAGGTTATAAGTCCACGAGTGATACGGGCAGACGATGCTCGGCCGCTGCGCCGCCCCGCCGCAGGGCAGTAGCTCGTGGCCGCGGTGCCGGCAGAAGTTCGCGAACGCGTGAAGCGTGCCCTCCTCGTCCCTGGTGAGGAGGACGCCGCCGTCGCCGACGGACTCCGCTCGCTGATCGCCAGGACTCGCAAGCTCGGCGGAGAAGCCGACGCAAGCCCAGCCGCCGCCGAAGAAGTTCCGTTGCTCCCAGGCGAATACCGCCGGGTCGATGTAAGCCGCCGGCGGCAGCATCCGGCTGTGGCCGAACGGCTTGAGCGCTTCGGCGAGGCCTGCTGGGTCTATCGGAGCGTGCTGGAACCGAGACTGACTGACCATACAGTCAATGCTACGTGGGCGGCGACAGGCTGTCCAGCCGTACGCGGTCGACGTGAGTCGTGCCGGGCAGGCTGCGGCCGGCAGCGCGCAACATGGCTGACCGGATCCCCGGCGTTCGTGTGGCCGGTGATCAAGCGGGATGCAGACGGCGCCGCTATCCAGGTCGGCGAAACAAACTCCTTCATCAGCTTCCAGAAGGCCGCGGAATACGTGCCACCGGTATGGCCCGCGGAACCCGGCGAGCAGCCGATGATGATGATGCACATCGACGTCGCGGTCGACGACTCGATGCGGCCGTCGCCGCCGCTCAGGAACTCGGCGCGACGCTGGCTAAATATCAGCCCCAAGAGCACTGCATCGTGCTCGCTGACCCCGCGGGCCACCCTTTCTGCCTGTACCAGGACGAGGAGTAACCGGCGTTCCGCGTGCTCGTCGCGCCTACCACGCACTCGGGCGGTCAACGATCAAACAGAATCGAACAGGGATCGATGGGGATCGGCCTTTACCACTTCTATATTCCCTCTATGCTGTCGCCTTGGCTTCTCAGCCCTTGGGCGGGTTAGCCAGTTGCGTTACTCCGCTCTCGGGTGCAGCCCGTGTCTGGCAGCGCGGAGCCGACCAGCTCTTTGACGGGAGATCAGCAGGCCATGAGCGACACACCCGAGTCCGGCGCGTCCGATTCCGATCAAGGCACGTCGCACTACGGCTCATCTGCAGATGAACCCTCTTCGCCCGCGCAGACCGCGCCGATGAGGACGGAGGTGCCTTCCGGCCAGCCGGATGCGTACGGCCAGCCGACTGCGGCCGGCGAGGCCGGCGCGTACGGCGAGGCCGGCGCGTACGGCCAGGCCGGCGGCTACGGTCAGCCCGGTCAAACGTGGCCGCAGGCCGCCGACCTCCGACCAGATTCAGGCCCAGCCCCGATTCTGGTCAGCTTCCCGCCGCCGACCGAGCAGCCCCGCCTGACCGTAGCGTTCCGAGCGATCCTTGCTATCCCTCAGCTCTTCGCTCTCGCGATCGTGTCCGCCGTGGCCGGGGTGGTCGCCTTCATCGGCTGGTGGGCCGCTTTGTTCACCGGCCGGCTGCCCGACTGGGCTCACCAGCTTCTGGCGGGTCTGGTCCGTTGGTCGGCTCGGGTCAGCGCGTACCTGTACTTGGTCACCGGCACTTATCCGCCCTTCACCCTCGACGACACCGACTATCCGGTGCGGCTGATCACCAAGCCGACCCGTCTGAACCCCCTCGCCGTCCTGTTCCGCTACTTCCTGATGCTCCCGGTGGGCGTAGTCGCCGCAGTAGCTTCCCTGGGGCTCGCGGTTCTCTCCGTGGTCGCCTGGGTGATCACGGTGATAACGGGCCGCGTGCCGACGGCCATGCATGAGGCGTTCTGCGCCATCATCCGCTTCATGGCCAGGTACTCCGGCTACGCGTACATGGTTACACCCGATTACCCAGGTGGGCTGTACGGCGACCGGCCAGAGTTCGCCCTCGGATCGGTCCCGCCAGGTTTCGCGGCAAGCCAGGCGGCGGCCGTCACAGACCCGCTCGGGACCGCGGCGCCGGAGTACGCGCCGACGGGGGCGTCGCCGGCCGCCGTCCAAGCTCCGCAGGCACCGGAAGCGGCGGGTGCCACCGGCGGTCCCGCCGACCCATGGCGACTTGTGCTGTCCAGCCGGGCGAAGGCCCTTGTCACGGCGAGCCTGGTGATCGGAGCGGCCGTGCTCATCGCATTCATCGTGTTGTTCGTCAGCCTGGCCTCGCCTGCGGTCAACAGCGCCGTGACCCGTGCCAGCGCGCTGGCCAATATCAACAGCGCCTACGGCCAGCTCAACGGAGTGCTCAAGACGTTCCCGACCCAGACCGAGGCCTGCGGTCAGAGCCTCAGCTGTGTCACCGCTCTGGACGGCAAGGTCTCGAGGGCCTTCGGGACGTTCGGAACCAACCTCCAGCAGGCCGGCGTCCCCTCGGCCTACTCGGGTGACGAGGGCAAGCTGGCAGCCGACACCAACGCCATCGCGGCCGACTTCAGCCGACTCGCGGGCGCGCAGTCGGCTACCCAGTACGAGGGCATCGTCGCCGGGATGGACATCACGTCCACGCTCGATCAGTGGGAGACCGATTTCAACGGGCTGGAATCTGCGCTCACTAGGGGTTAGATCAGGGGATAAACCACGGGATAAAAACCTGCCGGAGCGCAGCGTCAGTCTCCGTGCTGCGCCTGTTGCACTCGCTCCGGAGTGGTTCGCGGATCCGCCGTCCCCTCGCTACGTATCACTACGCGGTGCACTGTCGCAGTGCAGGGGAACGGCGGCTGGTAATCCGCGTTGAACGCCAGCCCGATATCCCGGCCGACGAGCATCCGCGCGCCCGCGGTGGACAGACCGGGGAACAGGGCTGGCTTGCCGTGCACGTCTTCGGCCACCAGGCGACCATCGACGTGGAGCGAGTACCGCGCCGGACCAGTCAGGGACGGCGCGTAGCTCACGCTGACACTGCGGCGACCCGGTGCCAGCGGGTCCGGCGCGGCTATCCGCGTGGCCTCCCCAAGCGAGATCAGGCAGCTCACCGGCCGGCCGTCCAGCAGGTAGAACGCCCATCCGCCGTTGAGGTCGCCGAGCGCGCAAATCACGCCCTCGGCCGCCGCCGCGCCCGCAGTCGCGATCTCGATCTCGGCCGTCGCCGTGAAGCCGCGCATCATCGGCGGAAGCTGCGCCTCGCAAATGCCTCCGCCACCCGGAACGTAACTGGCCTCGACCGGCGGCGGATACTCGCCCGGATGAATCCCGGTCCTGGACTGCGGGCCCTCCCACAGCGGCAGCACCTGGTTCCGCCCTGCTTCTGCCCACCACAGATCGCGCAGTGCCTGCACCCGCTCCGGATGCGCTGCCGACAGATCGCGGGCTTCGGCGAAGTCATTGTCCAGGTCGAATAGCGCCCAGTGGTCGTCATCGAGATCCTGACTCCCAGTCAGGAATCGCCGCTCCCCGAACAGCGGCGAGACGTAATCGGTGGTCGCCTTCCAGCCGTCGTGATAGATCGCCCTGGATCCATGCATTTCGAAGTACTGCGTTCGGCGCGGGTTGCCAGCCGCCGGGTTGGTAAAGCTCGCCATGATGCTCGCACCATCGACGGGCTGCTGCGCCACCCCGTCAACCACGTCGGGTGCCCCGACTCCCGCTGCGTCCAGCACGGTCGCGAACAAGTCGACCGCGTGACAGAACTGCGGTCGCACGCTGCCTTGGCCGGTCAGCCGACCGGGCCAGTGCACCACCAGCGGCGTGCGGACGCCGCCTAGCCACGCGTAGCGCTTCCACAGCTGCAGCGGCGTGTTCCCGGCCCACGCCCAACCCCACGGATAGTGGTTGAACGAGCGATGTCCGCCCAGCTCATCAATGTGCCGCAGCGCCTCGGACACCTCCCCAGCCTGGCCCAGCCACGCGTGCGGCTCGTTGAGGGTGCCGACCTGGCTGCCCTCTGCGCTCGCACCGTTGTCCGACAGCACCAGAACCAGAGTGTCGGCGAGGTCGCCGCGCGCGTCGAGGAAATCGAGGAACCTGCCGATCTGCGCGTCCGCGTGCGTGACGAAGCCCGCGAAGACTTCCATGTACCGAGCGAACAGCCGCCGCTCGTCACCAGGCAGCGCCTGCCAGTCCGGCACCCAGCTGGGCCGGGCGGTCAGCTCGGCGCCGGCCGGCACGATGCCGGTGGCGACTTGCCGGCCGAAAGTGACCGCGCGCTCGGCCTCCCAGCCGTGATCGAACATCCCGCGGTATGGCTCGGTCCACTCGGACGGCACTTGGTGCGGCGCGTGCGCTGCTCCCGTAGCTAGGTAGCACAGGAATGGCTTGGCGGGCGTCGCCTGCCGCTGATCGAGCACCATTCTGATGGCCCGGTCGGCGAGGTCTTCTGTGAGGTGATAGCCCTCAGGAGGGGAACGAGGTGCCTCCACCGGACTGTTGTCCTGCACGAGCGGCGGGTCCCACTGGCTCGTCTCCGCGCTGAGGAATCCGTAGAAGCGCTCGAATCCCTGGCCGAGCGGCCATCTGTCCATCGGGCCGGACGCCGAGTACTCACCTCTTGGGCACAGGTGCCACTTCCCCACGGCAATCGTGGAGTAGCCCGCATCCCTCAGGATGCGCGGCAGCAGCGCCGCAGATTTCGGAATTCTGCCGGTATAACCGGGGAACCCAAGCGGCGTCTCCATCGTCACACCCATGCCCACAGCGTGGTGATTTCGTCCGCTGAGGAGCGCGGCCCGCGTCGAGGAGCAGATCGAGGTCACGTGGAAGCGGTTGTAGCGCAGCCCGCCCGCTGCGAGCCGGTCGATGTTCGGGGTCGCGATGGCCGAGCCAAAGCAGCCAAGCTGCGCGAAGCCGATGTCGTCCAAAACGATGATGACTACGTTGGGAGCCCCCGCGACAGGGCGCCGGTAGGGGACATACTGCGCCGTGCTCTCGCTCATTCGGCGTACCGGATCTCGCGGCTGGGGCTGAGTCAACGCGGTCCTCCTTCTCGTCCGGGGCGGTTGCGTGGCCGGATCGGGCGATCGCCGACAGGGCGCCAAAAAAGATGCCGTCTCATGATCGATATTCCGTGTATCGATCCTCTATGCTGCCGCTGCACAGCTAATGACCGTTGATTTCCGAACTTGTCATTCGACTTTCACAGGGGGCACTTCAGTGCAACGTACCTTCCTGACCGCGGCCGCGGCGGTCGGCACGGCCGGACTGCTGGCTGTCAGCCTGCTCGCCGCACCGGCCGTGTCTGCGAGCGCGGCGGCCACCCGCGGCCATGGCCAGCGCCACCAGCCGGCGAGCCTGCCACTATCGGCCCGCCAGATGCTGGCCGACAGGCAACTACATATGGGCACCAATACCGCCACCGGCGCGATCACGGGCTCGGCCGTGTCCGTCAACGGCCAACCGCTCAACGGCGTGTGCGTCCGCGCCTACGGTCCGTCCGGCCCAAGCTTCACCTCGACCCGGCCGGATGGGCGGTTCCTGCTGACTGGCCTGAAGCCCGGTGCCTACCAGGTGAGTTACTTCGGCTGCGGCACCGCGACCGCTCAGTATCTGTCGCAGTGGTACGGCGGCGGCGCCCGGCGAGCCGGCGCGCGCTCGGTCACGATCAGCGCCAGGACCCTGCGGCCGCTGGCCCCGGTCACAATGCGGACGGCTGCGAGCGAGTCGCCGACCGCCGACGACATCGACCCGGCCAGCCAGGCCACGGTCAGCCAGTCGCTGCACGCCGCCTTCGGGCTGCCGACGTACGGGACCGCAGCCAGGCCGGTCACGACGACGGCGGTAGCGGCCGTGCACGGAGGCCGGATCTCGGGCATCGTGACCAGCACCTCCGGGCGCGGCCTGTCCGGGATCTGCGTGGCGGCCGAGTCAGAAAACGGATTCGCGGGGACCCTCACGCACACGGGCAAGGGTGGCCACTACCTCACCACCCGCCTGCCGTCCGGCGGTTACATCGTGTTGTTCTTCCTGGGCTGTGGCAACAAGGGCAACTGGGAACTCGAGGTCTACAACCACGCCTCGATCCTCAAGCCGACCATCGTCGGCATCAGCCGCGGCAAGATCACCAGCGGCATCGACGGCAGGCTGAAGCTCGGCGGTGAGATCACCGGCACGACCACGAACAAGTCAGGGGTACGGCTGTCGAGCATTTGCGTTGAGCCCGTCGGCTCCGGAGCGTTCAACTCTTTCGACGCGCTGTACGTCAGTACGGTCTCAGAGCACGGCGCTTATCAGATGCACGGCCTGCCGCCCGGCTCCTACAAGCTGCTCATGGCACCCTGCGGCCCAGCCGCGTCGCCCTATGCCGCGGTCTGGTGGCCAGGCGTGCCGACTGCCCGAACTGCCAAGTCGATCCACGTCAAGGCAGGCCAGACCGTTGGCCACGTCAACGAGATCATGCCGATCGGCGGCGTGATCTCTGGCACAGTCACTAGCCAGAGCAACGCACCGCTGCAGGGCATTTGCGTCTTCGTCGCCAGTGTCGGCGCTCCGGTGGCCGGAGTCACTCCAGCCGGGGGTGTCCCGACGACCAACGCCGCCGGGCAGTACAAGATCATCGGGCTCGATCCTGGCACCTATCAGGTCGAGTTCCTGCTGGGATGCGGCAACAACGGTAACTACGTGTCAGCGGATTATCCGCACAACATCAAGCTGACCTACGGCCAGGTCGCGGCCGGGATTGATGTCCAGCTGCCGACCGGTGCCACGCTGTCTGGTACGGTCACGAGCGCCGCCACGGGGGAGCCGGTCAAGGGCGTCTGCGTCGACCTGACCGGCGGAGCGACGACCAACTACTTCAGCGCCCCGCAGACCACCGATGCCGACGGCGCCTACACCTTCGATCAAATGCCGACTGGCACCTACTACGCCCAGTTCGTAGCCGGGTGCGGCAACAGCGGAAGTTACGCGCCCCAGGGTTATGACAACAGCAACGTGTTCTTTCCCCAGGTGATCAATGTCACCACCGCCGGCGAGACCGTCACCAACATCAACGCCGCTCTCCAGCCTGGCGCCACAGTGACCGGCACAGTTCGCGGTCAGGGGGGCCGGAAGCTCACCGGCATCTGCGTCCTCGCGGTTAGTGACGTCACCGGCGTCGGTTTCGTCGCGAGCAGCAACGACGGCGCCTACTCGATGGCCAACATCCTGCCGGGGCAGTATGAGGTCGCTTTCGCGCCCGGCTGCAACAACAACGCCAACCTCGTTCCGGTGGTCTATGGGGCGCCGCTCAACCCGTCGTCCATCTCGCTGTCGGCCGGGACCACATCAGGAATCGACGCCGTGCTGCCGACTGCGGGCAACATCAGCGGCAAGATCCTCAGCCGGTCGGGCAGAGCCCAGCCGACGGCATGCGCGTACGTCACCGGCCTCAACGCGGCGACCGAGGTGGCCAGCGGCAACGGCGCGTCGCCAGCGTCCTCTGGCAGCTACGAGCTCACGCAACTGGTTCCCGGTCCCTATGAGGTGTACTTCCAGGCTGCGTGCCAGGGCAACAGCAGCTACGACAACCAGTGGTACAGGGGCAAGCCGTCCCCGGCCGGAGCGGCGCGCGTACTCGTCCGTGCCGGCCACACCACTGCGAACATCAGCAGCGCCCTTGTTCGCGGCGGATCCATTTCGGGCCGGGTGACGACCGGCGGTAAGCCCGTCAGGGGAGCGTGTGTCTACGCCCAGAACGTCACCCAGCTCGACGACTTCGGGGAGACCGGCACAAACAAGTCAGGCAGGTACGCCATCGAAGGCCTGAACTCCGGCCAGTACGAGCTTGAGTTCTACCCGTGCGAGCAGGGAGCAGGGACCCTGGCCGAGCAATTCCTGCCGCGCTTGGTTCGGGTGACTGCGCCGCACACCACTGGCGGCGTGAACGCCAGCCTCGGGCCGGCCGGCGAGATCAGCGGCACGGTTCTCGGCGACACGCTTCAGGACGGTTCGGAGACGGTTGAGCCGCAGCCAGGGGCCTGCGTTATAGCGCTCCAGACCAATGGCATCGCCGCCAACGTCGGCTTGGCCGGGCCAACCGGCGTGTTCACGATTACCAACTTGCCCCCAGGCAAGTACATCGTGGACGTTGGCGGCTGCGGGAACATCTATAGCAACCTGGCGGCCGAGTGGTATCAGGACGCGGCGACCTCGGCCAAGGCCACCGTGGTTTCCGTCGCCGCACGCACGGTCACGACGCTCGCCAGCATGACGCTGCCCGGCAACGGCGCCATCTCGGGGATGGTGACTGGGCCGGGCAGCGCGCCGCTGGCCGGGATCTGCGTCACGGCAACGACCGCGCTGTCACCGGTGCCCGTAGTGGCGGTGTCCGGGAAAGGCGGGACGTACTCGCTTATCGGGCTGGCACCCAGCAACTACCGGGTCAGGTTCAGTTCGGGATGCGGCGCATCCGGGTACCTGACCCAGTGGTGGAACGACAGGGCGTCGGCCGCCAAGGCCAACACCGTCACGGTGACCGCCGCCACCACGACAACGGATGTCAACGCATCGCTCAAGAAGTGACCCACCGGTAGGAGGAGGCGGGGCCGACGGCATTGGCGGCCCCGCCTCTCCGCTGTTGCGGAGACGCACCGCCTCGACGCTGATGCGGAGCCGCACCGCCTCGACGCTGATGCGGACCATCGAGGGACAGGCAGGTACTTGGCTGTGAGCCGGCTATTGGGGCTCGACATTGGCGGGAGCACGACTCGAGCTCGGCTCGTCATTGACGAGGAGATCGCCGCCGAGGCCACGGCCCAGAGCGCGAGCCTGACCGCAGCCGGGCCGGACCGCGCTGCCCTAGCGCTGACTGACCTCCTCGGCCAGCTGCCAGACGTGACCGGGAGCCTCGACGCCGTCTGCGCCGGCGCGGCGGGCGTCCGCACCGCCGGCGATACTCGCGACCTCCTGCAGGCGAGGCTCACGCCGCTGACAATCTCGGGCCGCGTGGTCGTAGTGGATGACGCGTCCCTCATACTGCCCGCGGCGGGCCTCACCGAGGGCATCGCGGTGATATCCGGAACCGGCTCGATCGCGGTCGGCAGCTGGCAGGGCCGCCGCGAGTGGGCAGGCGGGTGGGGGTATCTGCTCGGCGACGAGGGCAGCGGTTACTGGATCGTGCGTTCGGCCATCCGGGTGCTGCTGGCGCGGCGCGCTGACGGCTTGCCCGCCGGGGCGCTTGGCGCTTGCCTGCTTGAGGCCGCAGGCGCCAGCGATCTTGACTCGCTGCGGGGCGCCTTCTACCGGCAACCGCAGCCGCAGTATTGGGCGCCCTACGCGCCGGCGGTGCTCGATTGCCCCGACCCTGAAGCGGCCAGGCTGACGCAGGAGGCGGCGCTGGCGCTCGCCGACCTCACCGTGTCGGTAGCGGGGCGGCTAGCCGCCGCTGACGGCATCCAGGTAGTACTGGCCGGTGGCCTGATCGCTCACCAAGGGCTGCAGGCCGCGACGGTCGCCGCCGTCACGGCGGCGCTGCCGACCAGCCGGGTCCGGCCGCTTAGCGATCCGCCGGTGGTCGGCGCGATCCGGCTCGCGGCCGCCGCACTATCGGGCCAGGCCTAGCGAGGCCGGCACGGGGCGAGCGTCACGAGACAGCGCCGACCAGAAAGGCGGACCTCGTCAAGCACTAGCGGCGCGCCTGGACGGCCGCGTAGGTGCGTTCCAGCGCACGCATCGTCTGCTTATAGTTGCGCTGCGCCACCGCGACGAAGAGGCAGTCGACCACGGTCAGGGCGGCGATCCTGCTGGCCATCGCGCCGGACCGGAACGTGGTCTCCCGCGCCGCCGTCGTCAGCACGTGGTCGGCTACGGCCGCGATCGGCGAACCGGGGAAATTCGTGATCGCGACCGTGACCGCTCGCTGACGCCGCGCCTCGGCCAGGCTCGCGATCGTGTCCTCGGTCGTGCCCGTGTGCGAGATCCCGATGGCCACATCCTGCGGCCCGAGCAGCGCCGCCGACGTCACCGCGCTGTGCGGGTCCGGCCAGGCGTAGACCATGTGCCCGATCCGATGCAGCTTCTGCTGCAGGTCAAGGCCAACGAAGGCGCTCGCGCCTACCCCGTAGATGTCGACCCGCCGCGCCTTCACCACGACTTCGACCACCGCGTTCAGTGGTTCCGGCTGAAGCTGGGCGCCAGTCTCCTCAACCGCCTTGGCGTCTGCGTAAGTGATCTTCTTGATGATCTCGCTGAGCGAGTCTCGTGGCCCAATGTCGCTGCCGACGGCGCGCTCCGAGTCCGCGCTGGCGGCCTGGGCGGCCGCCGCCAGCGCCAGCCGCAACTCGGGATAGCCGTCAAAGCCCATCGCCCGGCAGAACCGGATGACCGTGCTGCCCGAGGTGTGACACTGCGCGGCCAGGTCGGAAATCGTCTGGGCCGCAGTCCCGGCCGGGTCGTTCACGACTGCGGCGGCCACTCGCTGCTCGGCTGGGGCGAGGTTGGGCATCAAGGCACGGACGTGTGCAAGCAACGTTTCTGGTGTGTGCGCAGATGCGTCCTGTGACGGCAGGCGCCGCCGTGGTTGCGGCATGTCGTCACTGTACGACGCGGTCCAGCAATGTCGCAGCGGTCGCGGCATGTACTTGCTTGCGCAAGCCGACAACGGAGTGCTCGGGCCCGCGGCCGAAGTGCACGGCATTGGTCAGCAGAACCGCCCACAGGCCACTAGCTGGGTCGATGGACAGGCTCGTCCCGGTGAACCCGGTGTGCCCGGCGCCGCTGGCCGGCCAGCCATCGCCCATGTTGTCGAACCGGTCATGGCGCAAACCCCAGCCAAGCCCGCGGCGGCCGCCGCCCGCCAGTCCGCCCGTCTGGCAGCGGAGGGCCTCGACCGCGAGCCAGGCAGGCACCTGGAGTGCTTCTCGCGCCTCGGACTCGGGCGCCGCCCACGCCGCCGCGTAGCGGGCCAGGTCCGCCGCCGTGCCGAATAGCCCTGCATGCCCGGCGACACCGCCCATGGCCTCGGCGTTCTCGTCGTGCACGATGCCGGTCTTGGCCGCGGCGCCGACGTGCTCGGTGGACGCGATCCTGGCCGCCAGCAGGGAGGACGGCCGGTAGCCGGTATCGGAGAGGCCGAGCGGCTCGCAGACAAGCTCGCGCACAAGCTGGTCAAGTCCGGCGCCAGCTACCGAGGCGCACAACTCACCGAGCGTGATGAAGCCGACATCGGTGTAGCAGAACGTGGTGCCCGGCTCGCTGACCAGCGGCTCGGCCAGAGCGGCGGCCCGAATCTGGTCGGCGTCGTGCAGGAATCTGTAATAGCGGCGCTGATCAGGCAGCCCCGCGCTATGGCTGAGCAACTCCCGCACGGTGACGGCGTCCTTTCCGGCCCCATCGAAGGATGGCAGGTACCGTCGTGCGAGATCGTCAAGCCCGATCTCGCCAGTGGCGATGAGGCGGAGCACGCACGGGAGGGTGCCGACGACCTTCGTCAGTGACGCCAGGTCGAAGATCGTGTCGGCCGACATCGGCCGACGGCCGTCCTGGTCTCGCTGCGCATCACCCGCGACGTGGAGCAGGGCTGGCTCTGGGCTGCCGATGCCGGCCGCAAGCACCGCCCCGGGGATGCGGCCGCTGGCAACGGCCGCGTCGATCAGGTCCGCGGCCGGCTCAGGCACGCTTGTGCCCCTCACTTCTGGGGCTGCTCCGCCCGGCGAGCAGGTCGGCGGCCGCGGTCAGGCTCACCCTGCTGGCACCCCTGGTGCCTACGTAGGCCGATCCGGCGAGAACGCGGTCGTGCACAGTCCCAGTGCCCACCACCACCGCGTCCGGGCGGGCCGCCAGGGCACGGCGGACGAGGTCGCGCTGCCAGTCGTGCCGATGCGCGTCGCGAACGACGACAACGAGCGGCCGGCCGCTGGCCGTCGCTATCAGGCCGTCAACACCGGCCAGATCGCGCGGGCCGGCCAGGAGCGCCCCGGCTGTACCGGGCAGCCGGTCGCGCAGCAGTCCGAGCATGCTCGCCGCCGAGTCCCCGAGCTGGCTGCTCATCCGGCCGCCGGCATCCAGCACGTACGGGGCGGAGGCCACCGGAACCGTCACTCCGTCTAGCAGCAGCGCCTGCCTGGCGAGCCGAGCGCCCTGGGCGCCGTCAGGCGCCACGATCGGGCAGGGTTGCGCCCAGGCCGCGAGCGTCTTGACCCGGGCGGCTGCTGCCGCAACCCGGTCCCCGCTCAGCACGCCGCCTCGAACCGCGGCCGCCAGCGTGTCTCTTGCGCGCTGCTGTGCCGCGTGGTCGGCTGGCAGACACAAAAGGTCGGCCCCGGCCGCCATGGAAGCGATGGCGCCAGCCGCCGTCCTGGCGCCATCGCCGATCGCCGCCATGCCGAGCGCGTCCGTGATGACAACTCCGTCAAACCCGAGTTCGTCGCGCAGCAACCTGGTTATGACCCGCCGGGACAGGGTGGCCGGCACGTCGTCGATGGCCGGGAATACCACGTGCGCCGTCATCACGCAGCGGACATCGGCTGCGATCGCCGCCCGGAACGGCACCAGGTCGGTCGCCATCAGCTCGGCCAGCGTCGCGTCTACTGACGGGAGCGTCAGATGCGAATCCGCCGAACTGCGGCCGTGCCCAGGGAAGTGCTTGGCGCACGCGGCCACGCCGCTGGCCTGCATACCGGTCACGAAAGCGGCCGTGTGCGCGGCAACGCGTCGGGGATCGGTGCCGAACGACCGGACCCCGATGACGGGGTTGGCGGGATTGCTGTCCAGGTCGGCGACCGGCGCCAGGTTGAGGTTCAGCCCGCTCTCCGCCAGCATCGCGCCGATACTCAGCGCCACCCGGCGCGTGGCGGCAATGTCGTCATGCGCGCCGAGCGCCGCGTTGCCCGGATAGGACGAGCCACGGTCGGCCTCCAGCCGGGTCACGATCCCGCCTTCCTCATCCACCGCGATCAGCACATGCGGGTTGTGCGACCGAAGCTGCGTAACGAGGGAACGGACCTGGTCTGCACTGCTCACGTTCCCGGCGAAAAGCAGTACGCCCGCAAGGCCATCGTCGAGCCACCGCATCAGCCATGACGGCGGCTCGAGGCCGTCGAAGCGGGCGAGCAGGCATCCGTCAAGATCGTTACGAGAAGGCATGGTGACCTCCGGAACGGATCAGGTGTGCGGCCAGGATCGCAGATCTCCTCCCCGTGCTCGTAGCGACGCCCGGCCTAACCGCCATTTGCATGGCTTTCCGGTAAAGCCAGTAGACCCGTTCAATCCTGGCGGCAGGGGTCCGGGCATAGATCTTGACCGGCCCGACCCAGCCGACCCAGGCCGCCGGCAGGCCCGACCCCGCATGTCCGCTAGGTGGAGCCCGAGACCGGCGGCGCGCGCGTCCGCCGGTACCGTGCGCATTAGTTGGCAGCGGAGGAGGGGCTGGTGTCAGCAGGAACGCACCGGGACGGGCCGGCAGAACTCATGCCCTCACGAGCAGCATCACGCACTGAGCAGCGGAACCCGCGGACCGCAGATATCGACATCGTGCCGACCGAGGACGTGCTCTGGCTACTGAACGCCGAGGACGCAACTGTGGCCGGCGCCGTGGCGGGCGCGTTGCCCGCGCTCGCCCAAGTCGTCGACAAGGTGGTTGAGTGCGTGCGCGCGGGCGGGCAGGTGCACTACTTCGGTGCCGGTACGTCGGGCCGGATGGCGGTGCTCGACGCCGCGGAGGTAGTTCCGACGTTCGGGCTCGACCATGGAGTATTCATCGCACACCACGCCGGCGGTGACCGAGCGCTCGGCACGGCCATCGAGGATGCCGAGGATCACGCCTCGCTCGGCGCGGACGACGCGAGCGCGGTCTCCGCAGCCGACGTCGCAGTCGGCATAACAGCGAGTGGCCGAACTCCGTACGTCGGGGGAGCGCTCGGCGCGGCGCGCCTGGCGGGAGCGATCACCGTGCTGGTCACCAGTAATCCGGCGGCACCGCTGGCCGGGCTGGCCGACTACGTCGTGGTCGCCGACACCGGACCGGAGGCCATCGCCGGATCGACCAGGCTCAAGGCGGCGACGGCGCAGAAGCTGCTGCTGAACGCACTTTCCACGGCCGCCATGGTGCGCCTCGGGCGGACCTATTCCAACCTGATGGTGTCGCTGTCGGGCACGAACGCCAAGCTGCGCCACCGTCAGCTGACGATCCTCATGGAGGCGGCCGGGGCCGACGAGGCCACCTGCCGGGCTCAGCTCGCCCTGTGCCGCGGCGACCTGCGGCTGGCACTGCTCTGCCTGCTGTCCGGGATGGAGCCAGAGGCCGCGGCCAAGGCACTCACTGCCGCCGAGGGCAGCATCCGCCGTGCCCTCGCCGGCCGGGCAGCGCAGCCCCCGCCAGACCTCGGCGCCTGAGCCAAGGGCGCATGAGCAGCCCGCGCCTGCGCCTCCGGAGCGCCTAAGGTGGTGGGCCGCTCCGGGCCCGCAGGCGGCCGTTCGCCTTCTGGCCGCCGCAAGGCTCCGGAGCAGACCGCAATGGGATGGTATTTGTCATGATATGGGTGGAGGTGGCGGGAATCGAACCCGCGTCCTTCAGTACCTCACCAGGGCTTCTCCGAGCGCAGCCTGCTGTGCTTTTCTCAGCCCCGGCAGTCACGCAGGCTAGCTGCCGACGGGCTCAGCCGCTGTTAGTTGTCCCGCCTAATCCCGCGGCCGGGTTAGGCGGTGGATCCTCCTAGCTGATGCCAGGCACCGGGCCGGAGGCGTTCCCGGGCTGACAGCCTCTTAAGTGCTCTTGCGGTTATTAGGCCGCGAGGGCGAGGCTAGTGCGCGTTGACTTGGCACTTATTGGTTTGCGGTCACAGTGTTAACGAGGTTATGTCCGCCATCCTCGGCCCGCTTCCCCTGGATCAACCACCGAAGTCGAAGCCAGTCACCCCCTCTTGAGTTGTAACCCACCACGGTACCGGACGCTTCCCAGCGCGTCGATCGTGTTCGCTTTACGTAGAAAGAGCAGAATGCCCGACGGGCCGTCCGCAGAGCGCGGACCCCATCGGGCATCCACCGGAAGGTGATGAGATACCCCCGTGGGCGCTGGCGGTGGCCGAAGATGCGCCCACGGGGGCTTGACCGGCAGGGTCGGGGCCGGTCCCAAGGCCGGGCCTCCCCCGAGATGAGGCCCGGATCCCATCACGACGACTGGGCCGCAACCCCCCAAGCGGCACCCCAGTCACTAGGAAAGACGCCGATGCGGATACAGATGGTTGCTTGGAGTTACTAAAAGGGTGTTCATGAACTGGTCAGGAAGCAGTGCGAATGTTCCGCAAGAACGATCCGGCCACCGATGCCGCCGAGTTGGAGGGCGACTTGACCAGTTCTGCTACCGCGAACGCGATACCTCCCTGGTAGCCAACGAACCAGCTGATGCTTAGTCGTCCCTTGCCGCCGAGTCCGGCATTCCCGACCTGACCGTAGACGTTTCCGCCGACATTCGCGGCCGAACCGGACCCGTGGGTGACGGCATCGTGCATCAGGGCCTGCAACTCTGACAGCACCTGCGTGCTTATCGTTTCCTTGGCTGCGACGACGCTCGGATCTGACGACTGCGATTCGCTCACCAGCGACGGGGCATGCCAGCGCCCCGAGTCAACCGCCGCCGCTGCCAGGGCCATGGCCAGTGGGCTGACTCGCACGTCGCCCTGGCCGATCGCGTCGGCCGCGACCTTGCCCTCGCCGATCTCCTGGCCGATCGTGCCAGAGAAAGGGTGGCCAGACAGCGGAAGCTGCCACTGCGCGCCGATGCCGAGCTCGGTCGAAGCGATCGAGAGCTGCGACTGGAACGAAGGGATCTCCGACAAGACCGTGAAGGCCGTCGAGCAGTGCAGGGAGAAGTCCTTGCCGAAGGTCGAGTTCGTGCGCAGGCTGACCGGATCGGCCGGGACGTTGGCGAAGTTGCGCCCATTGACCTGGCTGCTCGGTGAGCACCCGATCTTGCTCGTTGGCAGGACGTGCCCGGTGGCCAGCAGGGCAGCCCCGGAGACAATCGTGAAGGACTGGCCCGGCTGATACTCGCCTGCGAGCGGGCTGAGCTGCGGCATTCCGCCGGCCTGGTGGCTTGAGACCGCAAGAATCCGGCCCGAGTCGGCCTGGACCGCAACAATCACCGCCGAGCCAGGCAGATCCGCCAGGGCGCTGTTAGCTGCCAGCTGATCGTCGTAATTCAGCGTGGTGCGCACCGGGGTGCCCCGCAGTCCCTGAAATACCTGCGGCTCGTACGGCTCATCGCCCTTCGCGTTCTCGATGACTACCGCGGTGGTCGGCGTCCCGGCCAGTCGCGATTGGAATGTCTGCTGCAACCCAGACAGTCCAACGGTCATACCTGGCCGGTACGGCTCCCCGTCTTCGCGCAGTATCGACGCGGTTTCGGTCCCGACCGCGCCCACGACATCCGGTGCAATGCTGACGTAGAGCCGCTGCCTGGTGTGGCGAATCTGGATGCCGGGGATGCCGACCAGCCGGCTGCGCAGGCTCGCGTACCGGGCTGGCGTCAGCGTGAACAACTCCTGGAACTGGTTAGAAAGCGACGCCCTGATCTGCCCGGCTACCTGCGCAGCTGGCAATCCCGACAGCTCGAGGGCGGTCACCAGGCGCTGGGCAAACGTCAGGACCTGGCTGCCGTGGAGCTGATTCGGTATGACGCCGATCAGGTAGGTACTGGACGGCACGGAAAGCGGCTGGCCGTCTGATGCAAGCAGCGCGGCCCGCGGATACGCCTCCTGAACCACCGCCAGCCGGTCTCCAGCGCGCAATTGCGGCACGATCACCGACGGGCTCCAGACGACCCGCCATGTCGATCCCGACTCCTGGAGACGGAATCGGCCGCCATATGTCCACTGCAGGCCGCTCGAGCCAAGATCGATCGAGGCGTTGAACAGCGCGAGCGCACTGCCGCCATCCTGGGTGATGTGCCCCATGCTCAGCACCAGATCGGTGGCATCGAGGTTGCCGTAGGCGCTGCTCAGCTCCGTGGCCACAGCCTGCGGCTGCCCTGTCGTAAGAGCGGCAGCCGCTTGATAGTTGCCCTGCTCCCAGTCGAGCAAGAACTGATCTACGGTCGGCTCGGCTGACGAGTCGCCGCCGCGGACCAGTCCCACCGCGACAAGCGCGCCAATCACAATCACTACCGATGCACGCTTGAGCATCGGCCGCGACCGCAGTGCCACCCCGAATACTCCGGTCTTGCCGTCCCCGTCCCTGGCCTTTCTGGCCACGGATATACGCACCGGCGACCCGGTCCGCGGAGCACGATGCGCCCCGGCTCGCGGAGTGCGGCTACCGGAGCGAAGCGCCATGTGCCACTTCGCTATCTCCGCCGCCGCAGTTCACGGTCGACCTCTCGGGCTGCGTCCCGCTTCGCCAAGTCGTGTCGCTTGTCGTAGCTGCGCTTGCCGCGCGCCAGTCCTAGCTCGATTTTCACCTTCCCGTCCTTGAAGTACAAGGACAGCGGGACGAGCGTCAGCCCGCGTTCTCTGGTCGAGCTAGCCAGGCGGTCGATCTCCTTGCGGTGCAGGAGCAGCTTACGAACACGCCGCGGCTCGTGATTAGTCCAGGTGCCCTGCGTGTACTCAGGGATGTGTACCCCGTGCAACCACGCTTCACTGTCAGTAATAAGGCCGAATCCATCGGCCAGCGAGGCCCGTCCGGCCCGCAACGACTTGACCTCGGTTCCTGTCAGCACGATCCCGGCCTCGACGGTGTCCTCGATGGTGTACTCATGCCGGGCACGCCGATTCCTGGCGATGATCTTTGTGCCTTGCTCTGCGGCCACGGTCAACCAGGTCCTGGCGCGTCAGACGCGCAGGTAGCGCCTCAGGGTGAGGAAGGACGTGGTGCCGCAGATGAGCAGGCCCATGATCAGCGCGATGATGATCACCTCGACCAGGTCCGTCGTCGTGAGCGTCACCCCGTAGGGGAAGTACGACTGCAGGCCATTGAGCCACAGCGCCTTCACCGCGACCAGCAACCCGGCCGAGATCAGCCAGCCGAAGAAGCCAGCGATCATGCCCTCGACGAGGAACGGGAGCTGCACGTAGAAGTTAGAGGCGCCGACCAAGCGCATGATCGATGTCTCGCGGCGCCGGTTGAACGCTGACAGCCGGATCGTATTCGCGACCAGGAGGATCGCCGCCACGAGGAGGAAGATCGCGATGATCACGACTGCGGTCCGCGCGCCATCGAGCAGCTTATAGAAGTTGTTCAAAATGGAGGCGTCATCCACAACCTGGGCCACGCCAGGGAGGCCGTCAACGCTGTTGGTCACCGGAATGGCATCGGCCTGGGTGTTCCTGAGCCTGATCTCGAATGAACTCGGGATCTGGCTGGGCGAGGTGTATTTGACCAGCGTTGGGCTGTTGGCGAACTCCTGCTTGAACAGCGCAACCGCCTGGGGCTGGGACAGGTACGTGACGCTGATGACTTCCGGGAGCGACTTCAGCGCCTGCTGGATCGAGTCAATCTCAGCGGTGGTAACCGCGCCGTTGCAGTTCGCGTCAATGGCCTGGCTCGTGCACAGGTATACCGACAGCTGCACCCGGCTCTGCCAATAGGACCTGGTGTTATCGACCTGCTTGACGAACAACAGTCCGGTGCCCAGCAGGGACAGGCTGATCGCAACCACCACGACGAGCGCGATGGTCATGGTCAGGTTCCGGCGCAGGCCGATCCACACCTCACTAAGGACAAACTGGGCACGCATGTCGCTGAATCCTTCGGTGATCGGTAAGGGCGGTCAGTAGGCCTGGCCGTACACCCCGCGCGACTGGTCGCGCACTACCTTGCCGTATTCGAGCTCGATGACACGCTTGCGCATTGAGTCGACGATCGCCGCGTCGTGCGTCGCCATGACAACGGTAGTGCCTGTCCTGTTGATCCGGTCCAGCACCTTCATGATGCCGATAGAGGTGGCCGGGTCGATATTTCCGGTCGGCTCGTCTGCCAGCAAGATCGTCGGCCGGTTCACGAACGCGCGGGCCATAGCCACTCGCTGCTGCTCGCCGCCGGACAGCTCGTCGGGCATGCGGTCCCGCTTGCCCTCCAGCCCGACGAGGTCGATGACCTCGGGGACCACCTTCCTGATAAACCTCCTGGGCTTGCCGATGACCTCAAGCGCGAAGGCGATGTTCTGGTAGACGTTCTTGTTCGGTAGCAGCCTGAAGTCCTGGAAGACGCATCCAATGCGGCGGCGTAGGTGTGGCACCTTCCAGTTGGTCAGTCGCGCGAGGTCTCTGCCAGCGACGTGGATGCGGCCCTCGGTCGGCCGCTCCTCCTTGAGGATGAGCCGCAGGAAGGTCGACTTGCCCGACCCTGACGGGCCAACCAAGAAGACGAACTCGCTCTTCTCAATGTCCAGAGTCACGTTCTCCAGCGCCGGACGACCCTGGTTTGGATACGTCTTGGTCACGTTATCGAAGTGGATCACTGGCCCATCACACGTGTTAGACGAGATACTGATTCAGGTTGCCCGGGACTTCTTGGGTGCCCCGGTTTGGCCTCGGGCCAGTCTAGGGGGGAAACTGGCCTGGAACGTCCAACATCGTCGAAGTGGCTGGGCGAGCCCAGAGCCCGTTAGGAGCCTGGATGAGCTGCGAGCACCTAATCTGCGCCCAGTGTGCTGGGCCGGTTGCGGAGGGTCGCTGCCCGACGTGCCGAGACGCCCGTGCGCACATTCACCACGAGACTCATGGCGTTAGCATCCAGCTAATCCTGGTCGCTCTCGTCGTGCTGGCCCTGCTGGCGCTGGCCGCCACCCACCTGGCCCACTGAGGCCCGCTAACGCCGCACCGGGCCCAGCGAGCCTAGTCGAGACCGGCTCGCGAGCCCGGGTACTAGCTGTGTGCCCTGGCCGGGTGTTATGCCCTGAGCACGGGCGGGCCCGCCAGCTAGAGATGCCCCACCCGCCAGGACCGCGTCACAGCGCGTAGCCACGCCTGTCTGCCCACCTGCCTGGCCTGGAGCGCCTTGCCCACCTGCCTGGCCTGGAGGCCCTGCCGACCTGCCTGACCTGGAGCCCAAAGTGGCGGGGACATGCGCAGTCCCGGTCTTAAAGACCTTGGGTACGGAGCCAGCGGATCTCGGCCTCGATGAAGTCATCGATCTCGCCGTCCATTACCGCGCCGGTATTACCGGTCTCGTATTCGGTGCGAACGTCCTTTACGTTCTGGTATGGGTGAAGGACGTAGTTCCGGATCTGAGTGCCCCAGCTTCGACCACCGTCGCCCCGGAGCTCGTTCAGCTTCGCCGCCTGCTCCTCGCGCTTGCGCTCGAGGAGCTTGGCCTGCAGCACCGCGAGGGCGCTGGCCCGATTCTGGATCTGGCTGCGCTCGTTCTGGCAGGACACCACGATGCCGGTCGGAAGATGCGTGATCCTGACCGCCGAGTCCGTCGTGTTCACGCCCTGGCCACCGGGGCCGCTGGACCTGAACACGTCGATCCGCATCTCGTCCTCGGGGATCTCGATGTGGTCGACCTGCTGCACCACCGGCAGCACGTCGACCATCGCGAATGAGGTCTGACGGCGGCCCTGATTGTCGTACTTGGAGATGCGCACCATGCGGTGGGTGCCGTGCTCCCCGCGAAGCGTGCCGTAGGCGTACGGCGCCTTGATCGCGAACGTGGTCGACTTGATCCCGGCCTCTTCGGCGTAGGAGGTGTCGTAGACCTCGGTCGGGTAGCCATGCCGTTCGGCCCAGCGCAGGTAAATCCGCTGCAGGCCCTCCGTCCAGTCGGCGGCGTCGGCTCCCCCCGCGCCCGCGTTGATGCTGATCAGGGCCTCGCGGGAGTCGTACTCGCCGTTCAGCAGGGTCCTGATCTCAAGTTGGTCGATCTCCTTGCGGAGCTTGGCCAGGTCCTGCTCGGCCTCCTCCCGCGCGGACTCGTCGTGCTCATCGGCGGCCAGCTCGAACATGACCGCGGTGTCGTCGAGCCGCTGGTGCAGGGCCTCCAACCGGGCCAGCTCCCCGTCCAGGTAGGAGAGTCGGCGGGTGACCTGCTGCGCCTGCTCCTGGTCCTCCCAGAGCGACGGGTCGGCCGAACGCTCGCGCAGCCCATCGGCTTCTTTGCGCATGGTGTCCGGGTCGAGGACAGCCTCCACGCTGCCGAGCGTCGACCTGAGCTCGGAGATCTCATTCGCGGGGTCGGTTGCCATGCATGCAGCCTAGTCGAGGGAACCTGCTGACCGGTTTTTGGCGGCGCCGTCCGGTTCAGGCGGTGCGTTCGCCTAATGAGAACAGCACGTGCGCTCGTTGCCTGGTCTAGGCCGACTTGTCCCGCGCCGCCACCTCACATGTCGTCAGGTTGGCAGGGTGCTCGTCATGACCAGCGTGCGGACGGCCCGGACCGCAACCGACAGCGTGGCCACGGTGAACGCGTTGCTCTCCCAGATCTCGGTCAGAGTCTGATTCGCGCGCCGCACGGCCGAGTCGTTGCGCTGCACCCAGGCGGCCAGCCGGCGCTCTGGGCTGGCTGGCTCGGTGACCGTCAGCACGTCCCTGGCCAGCGCCGCATGTGCGGTGTACAGGTCGTCCCTGATGGCACCGCGAGCCATGGTGTTCCACCGGTCATCCCGAGGCAGTGCAGTGATCATGTCCCGCAGCCGGGCGATCTGCAGCCGGTCGGCCAGGTCGAAGTAGACCTCGGCGGTCTCCTCGACCGACCGCCCCGTGCCGCGCGCGATGTCCACGATGTCAAACGCCGAGTAGGCCGGGACCATCGCCGCAATCCGCTCGGCCAGCAGCAGCGGCACGCCCCGGCTGGCGTAGATCTCGCGCCGCTCCTCGAACCCGGCCAGGTCGCGGCCGGCCAGCAGCTTCGGCAGGTTCGCGGCGACCGTCAGGACGCCGTCAGCGAAGAAGTCGATCGTCGACTGGACGTCGAA
>JASHUG010000299.1 GCA_030040155.1 Streptosporangiaceae bacterium
GCGACCGTCGAGCTGCGCGAGCCAGCCCCAGGCTGGCGGCAGAAAACAAGTTGCGAGCAGCCGCGGGCCACTGCACTGTGCAGTTCATGACTGTCCTGCTGAATATCGCCGCAGCAGGAGGCAGGCCAGCGCTGTGCCTGAGGCCCTGGCTAGCCACGGATATGCCGGACTTGCTGGCGGCGATGGCCAGCGAGTATCCCGAACGCGGCCTCTGGTCGCACCCAGACCTCGACTTTCCGGGACAGCAAAGGTGGACCGGGCCACGCAATGAGGAGGAAGCCGCTGTCTGGCTGTCCGGTCAAGAGCGAGGCTGGGAAGGCGGCGACTGGCTGACCTTCGCGGTGCTGGACGCGCCCGAGAACAGGGTGGTCGGCCATGTCGGGCTGAAGAACCGGGACGGCGGCCAGCTCGGCATCGGCGAACGCGGCGAAATCGGCTTCTGGACGGCAGCGGACGCCCGCGGTCGCGGCATCGCGCCCGCCGCGGCGCGGGCGGTAACGGAGTGGGCATTCACTAGCTTTGGCGCGGAGGGCCTGCCCAGCATCATGCTGGTACACGATGTGGACAACCCGGCATCATGCCGGGTTGCCGCAAAAAGCGGTTACCCGTTCTACGAACTCAGCCCCGCTAACCCGCCGCACTGGTTCACCGACGGCCACATCCACTTGGCCAAAGCAATGTGACCATGATCCGTCCCAGTTCCTCGACAAAGCAGAAGGCTTCCTCACCTGCGCACTCCACGTATCGGGCCCTGGAATCCGAGACTCTATCCCTTGCTCATGACAGCGATTGTGGCGACTAGGCCACGTCAGCGCTCTTCCTCGCTGACCTTCCTGCACCGGCAAGGATGACCATCATTGCAAGGCCGACTACGAGGTAGCCGATTCCGAAGTACAGGGCGTGCCAGCTCGGATTTGGCAGATTCGCAAAGGGCGTGGCCAAGTTCCGCACGAGGCGCCACAGAAACAGGCACTCGATCGCGACTGCAGCGGATGCAGCGATAGTCCAGAAGGTAACCCAGACCGGAGAAGCTCGGATCCGGCGGCCGAGCACGCTGCGGCCATGCAGCAGCAACGGCACCGGGATCAGCGCGCAGACAGGGATCATCGTGACGCCCAAGAGCGCCTCGCCGCACTCAAGCCACACGGGGATGGTGCGCCCGTCAGGCATCGGCGCCGCGATCGTGGAGATCGCGAACGTGGTAAGACATGCAGCGGAAGCGAGCAGGGCCCATGCCAGCGTCATTGCGAGCGGCAACCTGAGGCCCGCGACCTACCGGACGCCGATCGCGGCACGTGCGGTCGTGGCCGGTTGCCGCCACTTGCGCCCTCAGAACTCGCGGCGTGGGTCCGCTGTTGCACACTGAGGGAATGATCCGGCTCGGGAAACCGGCCGACCTGGCCGCTGCGACCCGCGTTTACTCCCGCGCGTCGCTGTCTGACGGGCCCTACCGCGACAACCTGCATGCTCATCCGGAGTACCTGATCCTCGGGCCCGAGGGTCTGGCGGAAGGCCGTACCTATGTTGCAGAAGCAGGCGGCACGATCGTGGGTTTCGCGTCCTGGGCCGAGACCGACGGCACGACAGAACTGGAAGACCTGTTTGTGGATCCTGCCTACATGAGGCGCGGGATCGCCACGGCGCTCCTCAGCTGCATCGCCGACGTTCTGCGCGCACGGGGCGTGGAACGCCTGGAGGTGACCGCCAATCCGAACGCCCTAGGCTTCTATCACGCCGTCGGCTTCACCAGATGCGGCATCGCAGAGACAGAGTTTGGCACCGCACCCCGCATGGTGCTGCCGATCTCATGACGCACCAGCACCGCCGCCGCTCAAAGCTGCAGCATCGCGACCTGGTGCCACGCCGGTCGCGGCGTGACAGTGCGGTTCAGGACGGAGAGGTCGGGACCAAGAGCCAGAGTCGATCCCACTGCAAGACAGTCTCTCCGCTTTCGGTGGTTGACCTTCCATTAGTCTGTGCGCGTGGCCGACCTGGGACCCATCACTTGGCCGCCTACCCCGATCAGGACCGAGCGGCTCGTACTCCGTGCGCCTGAGGCTCGCGACCGTGCGGCATTCATCGAACTCCTCGCCTCGCCAGAGGTGGGCACCTACCTCGGTGGCCCGCGGCCGCGTGACGAGCTTGAGCGCGAGATGCCGGAGGTACCCGGGCACCGCCCGGGTCACTTCGTGGTTGATCTTAACGGGGCCATGATCGGTCAGGTCACTCTCAGGAGAGCGGCGGGGCAGCGGGGCACGGGGGAGGCCGAGCTCGGCTACCTGTTCCTGCCCGAGGCGTGGGGATTCGGATACGCCGCCGAGGCGTGCGCGGCGGCACTCGGCTGGCTTGCCGACGAGCTCCCCGGCGAGGCGGTGGTGCTCTTTACCCAGACCGCCAACGCCCGCTCGATGCGCCTGGCGGCGAAGCTGGGGTTCACTGAGGTAGAGCGGTTTGAGGCCTGGGACGCCGAGCAGTGGTTCGGCATGCGGTCCCCGGTCGCTCCGTCCGGTTGAGCTGCGGCACGACAGTGCGTTCGCGACGGGACAATCGCCTTTATAGACGGCCAGGGCCACACTGCTCCGTTCGCGCCGCTGCGGAGATCTCTATCGGCCTGGCGGACGGGGGCGCGCAGTCGACGCACGAGGCGTCTGCAGACCAAAACGTCATGCTCCGTGCGCCAGTATCCAGAGGGCACGCTGGATCTCCTGGGTGGCACGTGGTGCTACTGCCAGGGCACTAGCCGCTGCCTGCGGTCCTCTTTCTCCTCTTCAGCCCGCCGCCGCTCCCGCCGGACAAAGACCGTGCCCGCCCGGTAGGTCTTGCCGGACGCGATGAACTCGGGGCGCAACGGGTAAGTGCCATCTCCCGGCTGCGGCGGCTCGACGGTGATCACGAGCACCTGCCCGCTCGCGCCCTGCACGTGCTGCGGCGACCATGCCGGGCCATCCGAGGCACCGGCATAGGTCACGATGCCTTGGCTGAGCACGGACGGATCAACGGACGTCTCCCTCTCTCGCTGCCGGGCTCCGTGCCGCCGACGATGTACCCGCAGCCCTGGATGTGCGGCGCCGCCGCATCGGGCTGCCGGTTCGCCATGCCGAGGATGTGCCGGGCAATGGTGCCGTGGGTCGACTTGGTGGTCAGGTCATGGTCGGACTTCCACTCGATCCAGTCCCGCTCGTCCTCGTCAAGCGCCCGCGCGACTGCCCCGTCAGTTACCAGACGGACTCCATCGAACGGATGCGCTCGTGCAGCCACGCCTCTATTTTGTCGCGGACATCGGCGCGCACGGCAGGGGATATGCCGTGCGCGGCACCGTCCGCTGCATTGACGGCCAGCGCGGCGTAAGCAGCGGCGTCCGCCGTGCGCGTCCTGGCATCTGCCGCTGCAGCGGCGGCACGGGCCGCGTGTCCCGCCGACCTTGCCCCGATTTCCGCCGCTCCTCCTGCCGCTGTCGCAGCAGCCGCGGCGGATCCGGATTGAAGGGCCTCTCGCGGCCGCTTGTCGTCCGGGAACCGGGATTCGAAGATCGGCAGGACGAGGCCGGCGGCATGAATAGCGAGGTCGACCCAGTCCTGACGGCTGAATTTCCAGGCGCGGATAATGCGCATGCCCTGGTACGCGGTCACGACGTTGCCCGCTGCCGACAGGCCCCGCACCTCCACCTCGGCCAGCACGTTCCCGAACCATGGAACTGCGTCGGCGATTCGCTCCGTGGCGTAAAACCCCGCGGCTTGAAGTACAGGAGCAACCCTGATATCTCGCCATTCGCCCCTTTCCCAAACCGACTCGTCCCAGTCCGAGATCACCTGGCCGTTCTTAAATCGGAGGAACTTGTAATATGTCATGATCCACGTCGCATGGGCCCAGCGTACTTCCGGTCAGCAGATGGGCCTATCTCATTTGCCTTCCGTGGGATACCTCGGCTGAGCGATGTGGCGGAGACACCTCAAGCTCGCCCACGCTTGCACCGCTGCTCATCGCGACGGCATCATCAGCTGCACGGCCCTCGAGCTGCGACATGTCTACGTGTCGCTGCTGATTGCGTGGGGAGCGTCTGATATGCAGGTTGCGCACCAGATGGGCCACAGCAAGATTGAGACCACCAAGAACATCTACGGTCATCTGTTCGCCTGTTGTCAGCCATGGTCCGCGCCGCTGGATTCGGTCCCGATGACGAAGTATCGGGATTGAAGTATCGGGATTGTGGGTGCGCTGCTGACGGTGGCCGTGGTTCGAAAGCCGGCCCGCTGAACGTGGGTGAGCCGGTACCGGCGTTAAGCCGCGGGCACGTGGACGGAGCACGGCGGCGGGCGGCAGGCCGCAGCATCTTTGTGCCAGGCTCGCGGGAAGTCGAGATTTTGCGCCGCCACACCGCTTCTACCCTCGACTCAGGGCGTCGAGGCGATGCCCGCACCCGGTGATCTTTTGACGATCGCGGCATTCCGTTCGCCGGAGCAGGGCGACGGTCGGAATACTCGGGCCGCATGGCCAGGGCCCTGGTTGGGCGCGTCCTTGCCGGGGATGGGAGATGGCGGCCGACTCTGTGATGCGATGGGCCTGGGCAGCTCAGTGGGGGCGTGTCTGCCATGCGGCCTCCTGACCGGCTACGTCGTGGAGCAGGTCGCCCAGGGTGAGGCTGAACTCGTAGCCGTGGTAGCCCCAGGCCGGCCCGGTCTCGGCGGCGGCGCCTGGCACGATGGCCTCGGTCACGACGGGCCTGGTGTCGCTGGTCCCGGCGAGGCTGGTGATCTGAAGCCAGGAAGCGCCGCCGCCATGTTCGCAGGTCGCCGAGTAGAGCCCAGGGTAGCTGACCCACGGGGTGTGAACCGGTTCCTTCAGCCCTTGCTGGCTGGCCGTGAGCAGGTAGGGATCGAGGTCGCCGGTGCCGCCGCCGAGAGCTGCGGGGTTGACGCAGGCGACCTGCTGGCCGGCCTTGGCCGTCTCCTGTGACTGCAGGCTCGTGCCCTGCCCGGCCCGGCCGAACACAGAGTTGGCGGGCGGCTCGGAGGAATAGGAGGAGAAGGCGATCGCACACCCGGTCTGCGTGGCGGAGGTGCACAGCGGGACGTTCGTGAACGTCGACCCGACTGTCTTACCGGCGGGGACCTGGAGGTTCCCGCCGACCAGGATCGCGACCAGAAGCCGGCGGAGTACTTGCGGCTGGCGGTCGAGCCGCGCCGAGATGAGGTGGATGAGGATCGCCGCGCCTTGCGAGTCCCCGACCAGGATGATCGGCTTGCCGCCGGTGTGGGCCAGGAACCACTGCCAGGCGGGGAGCACGCTGTCATAGGCGACGCTGAACGTCGAGCGCATGAGGCTCTCATCTCCCGCGAGCCCCTTCAACACGGTCGGCAGCGTCTGCGAGCGGTACAGCGGCGACCACACGTCACAGACCTGAGAAAAGGGAGCGGCTTCATCCGTCGCGATGTATGTCTCTAGCTGGGTCACGGCCAGGCCGGTGTTGCCGGTCTGGGTCTGGGTCACGCTCGTCGTCGGGTTGACGTAGAAACAGGCGAACTTCGATGCGGCCGCGGAAAACGGCCGGGCGGTCAGCTGCACTGCGCCGCTCGCCGTGACCGCCGAGACGGCCGGGTTACCGGCGCACGGGTCAGGTGCCCGGCCGGGCTGGCACAGCCAAACTGGGGCGGCAGCCTGGCCCGACGGACGCGCAGGCGGGTTCCCTGAAGAGCAACCTGCCGCCGCTAGCGCCAGGGCGAGGGTGCCGGCAGCTGCGCCTAGGCGCCCGCGACGTGGCCGGCCCCGGAACGGAACGGGGCCAGGCCACGTCGCAGCTGGAAATTCCTTCGGCGTGGATGTGTTGATGCTCCGCCTCGTGTTCATGCCAGTCCTTTCGCTGACCAGCGGCGAGCGCCGTCAGTGCCGGCGAGCGGGCGATGCGCACGTGCGGTGGCCGTACCCAGTTGTGTCAGAGTTGGCAGCGTTGCCGCGCGAGTGGCTGGCCCAGTTCCTGCGCGGAGGGCCTGGAGGCGGTCGAGGCTGACGGCCCAGGCCGCCGCCATGCGCCGCCATGGCAAGCCCTGTCCGCGGGGCGCTATCACTGCGGCCCGTGCGGTGATGTCTGGGCGGTCGGCCGATTCGCGCGTCACCTGCCGGGCTGGCGTCACGATATTGCGCCGTTCCGAGCGCTGATGACCGGCGCACGTGCTCGATGCGGCGCCCGGTACGGGTCCGGCTGCGGCCAGGACAGTGTTAGGGCGGTGACGAGGGCCAAGGTCTTGGACACCGCGTTCAGCGTGACCGGAGTGGTCGAGTCTGGACGTGGGGCGCGCGCGAGGGCGGCCCGCAAAACCTGCACGAGGCACGCCGAAACGCGCACCAGCAGCGATGCGATGGCAAGCTCCCAGGTCGTGAGCGGGGTGATCCTCCCTGGCCTGCCCGGTATCGGTGGCTGCACGGCACGTGGCAGCCTGATTGCCGCGCAGGCAACAGCCGCGGCTGCCGCCACCGGGACAACGGCCAGCACGATCTCGGCTCCGCCGCCGTAGCTAACCCAGTCTTGTTGCCTCACTTTGCCTTGCCTCCCTGCCAGGAGATGAGCCGGCTTTCCTGCCGTCAGCCAGAGCTTCGCTGGGTCACTGTGGGAACCTGTCGAGATCCTTAAGAGTCCGCACTAACGAGCGTTCGATCCGGCTCGTCGCGGTCCCGGGTGATGGCAACCAGGCGGAGAGCCTCTGCGGCGGTGAACTGCAAGCCGAAGACGTCGGTCAGCGCGTCGACGAACTCCGTGTCGCCAAGATGGCGCTCCTCGCCAGGGTGGCCCGGCCGCGCGACGCTAAAGCGGCGTCCGGTCAGCCGGCGCAGTCCCGTTGTGTCCTTGCGGATGACTGCGAGTTGCCGCACGAAGTGCGAGCCGGGGTAGGTCGAGGTGAAGTGGTTGGCCACGACGATGTCGGCCGCGTACTGCGGCTGGTCATCGAAGTGGTAGAGCGTTGCCCACCGTCCGTCGTGCTGTTCTTGGAGCTGCCAGCAGTGCTGGCCGACGGCATACAGACGATAGGTCCAGCCATACTGGCTGGCCGCGGCGCCGCATTCGAACGGCAGCGGTTCAATCAGCCCGGTTCCGAAGCCGGTGTCGGCCAGCCAGCAGTCCTGCCCTGCGTGCACCCGCAAGACCAGGTGGGTCCGCGCATCGTGGTCGCTTCCGACTCTGGCCAGCAGCCGGTCGACCCGGTAGCCAAGTCGTTCGAGCGCGGCTGCCAGCAGCGAACCGTGCTCGAAGCAGTACCCGCCGCGGCGGCGGTGCACCAGCTTGTCCTGAATGGTCGGCAGGTCGACAGCGACGCCGCGCCCGAGCATGATGTCCGCGTTCTCGAACGGGATCGCCGCCACGTGCGCCCGATGCAACCGGGCGAGTGTCCGCCCGGTGGGCACGCGTTCCCCGGCATAGCCGATCCTCCGCAGGTAAGCCGCCAGGTCCAGCGAGCCAGAGGCCCATTGGTCGCCGGCACAGGCCGGAGCGTCAGACATCGTAGGTGCCTTCTGCCCTGGCCTTGCGAAGCGCGCAGGCCCACCAGCACAGCTGAGCCACCATCGCCCGTGCCGCCGCGGGCGCGCCGGGATCATGCAACTCCGCGTTCCCGTCGAGCAGGTCATGCACCCAGTGCAGACTGACCACCTGCCGGACGGTAACGGCGCGCAGCTCAGCGAAGACTAGCCGCAGTTGCTCGACCGCCCGCAGGCCGCCCGCGATGCCGCCGTAGGAGACGAAGCCGACCGGCTTGGCCCGCCATTCGGCGCGCGCGCCGGTGCAGATCCGCTCATGCTCGCTGAGCATGGTCATCAACCAGCCGGCCACTGCCGGGCCGATGCGCCCGGAGCGCATGCTACCGACGATAACCGCCAGCTGCAGCCGGTCATCTGCCATCACAACTCCTCTCGCTATCTTGACGCCGATGTGGCCGACGTGACGGCCGGCGCTGGTGCGGTGCTCGTCCTGACGATGAGCTCCGCTGGCAGCACGATCCGGCGCTGCGTCAGCGAGGGATCCAGCAGCATCCGGGCCATCAGCCTGCCCTTCTCTCGGATTGGCTGCCGGACCGTGGTCAGGCCCGCCGCTACGGCGGCGGGAATGTCGTCGAAGCCGGTGACGGACACCTCCGCACCGGGACCAGCTCGGCGCTCGCGCAGCGCCGCGATCACGCCGAGCGCCAGCGCGTCGCTGGTCGCCGCGATCGCGGTTGGGCGCGGTTCCCGCCGCAAGATCTCAGCGGTTGCTGCCTGGCCATCCTCGGTACGGTTCGGGCCGACCGCCATCACCGTCACGTGGCCGCCGGCTCCGAGGCCATCGCGCAAGCCCGCGACCCGCAGCCTCGCGTATGGATAAAGCTCGCCATCGTCAGCCGCAACGGAGATCTGCCCGGGGGCGTGCACCGAAGCCGCGACTACTGACACGTTGCGATGCCCGAGCCCGGCCAGATGCCGGCCCAGCAATTCGCCGGCTGCGCGATCATCGATCAGGACGCACCGGCCGGCCGGGTCATCAGTGGATCGGACCCGGGGCAGCCGCCGCTCGTCCACTACCCGCAGCGCGGGGTGGCCGTCGTCGATTCCATCGATCACCACTCCGTCGATCACAGCGTTCCGCAACGCCACGACAGACTGGCGCACCTCCTCGTCGGAGGACACGCCCCGCGGGGCGAGAGGTATCAGCAGGACGCTCGTCTGGTATCGCTCCGCTGCGTCGGCGACTCCGGCGAGGTAGGCAGTGCAGTACGGGTCGGTAAACGCGTACGACAACTGGACGGTGCTCAGCACCCCGATCGACCCGCTGTGCCGGCCGCGCAGCGACCTGGCGGCCGGGTCTGGCCCGGCGTATCCCAGTTCGCGCGCGGTGGCGAAGATGCGCGTGCGCAGCTCAGCCGACAGGTGATCCGGCTTGTTGTAGGCGTTGGACACGGTGGCGACCGAGACGCCCACAGCGCTCGCCACGGTCTTCAAGTTCGGGCCCTTTGCCGGTGATGCCAATTATCGCTCCGCTGTGTATCGTTCTAGTAGAACGATACACAAATCCATCGCGCCCAGCAACGCCCCGTGTCACCGTGCGGGCTTCCCTGCCTAGCCCCTAATCTCGCTCCTCGAAGAGCTCGTCACGCAGGGATCTTCGTGGCAGGAGGGGTCGGAATACCGGCTCAGCTGGCTCGGCCGGGTCAGTCCAGCGGTTTCATGAACGACCAGAGGTGGCCCTCGGCATCGTGTGCGCTGTAGACCCGGTAGCCATAGGGCTGGTCGATGGGTTCCTGTACCACTGCCGCTCCCTCGGCGGTCGCGCGCTGACAGTGTGCGTCGACGTCATCGACCATCACGGCTATGGCGGCAGTCGATGCGCCCACCGATTGCGGGGACCTGAGCTGGTACTCGTCGTCCTGCTCGCCGTGCAGCCAGATCACGCCGTCGCCGGCCTGAAGTTCCGCATGCACAGCATTCCCATTGTCGTCGCGGTCGATCCGGCCCGCGCCCAGGCCGAAGACCCGGACCAGCCAGTCGTGAGCGGTCGCAATATCGCGGTAGACCAGCAGGGTGATGCGGGCGTGCGCGGCAGTGTCGAGCATGGTCATCTCCTCCACAGTGGTTAGCAGCTCCTCAATGGGCACGGTGTGGCCGCTTCCGATCGTCATCACCAGGCCGGCCAGGCGTGACCGGAGCCGGGCGGTCGCCTCCAGCCGCCGGTCGAGTTCGCTCAGGTGCCGCTCCGTGGCGGCAGACAGACTCCAGGTCGGATCATCGAGCGCCCGGCCGATCTGCGCCAGCGGCAGCCCAACCCGCCGCAGCAGGCAGATCCGGTACAGGCGGGCCAGGTCGGCCTCGTCATAGATACGCTGGCCGGCCGCGCTGCGGCTCGATGGGACCAGGAGGCCAATCTGCTCGTAGTAATGCAGCGTACGAACGGTCAGCCCGCTGGCCTGGGCCAGCTCGCCGACCCGGCGTCCTGTCCGGTCCCGCTTTTCGATCGCCATGACCTGACCGTACGACCCTGACGTCGCGTCAGGTGCAAGAGCTAGAACAGCCCCGGCTGCCTATGCGCTGGTCAGGATCCTACGCTCGGCATAATCCACGTGTCCGCTGCGAGCCGATCGACCAGCGAACGGGAGCACAGGCTCAGCCTGGAAGGCAACGTTGATCCGCTACTGTCTCGCTCGGAGGGCCGCGGAGCTAGCGAAGGCGTGCGGCGGAGGAGGTCAGATGCCGGCTGAGACCGATGTTGTGGACGCCCAGCTTGAGGCGTACCGGGCCAGGGACGTCGAGCGGTTTTTGTCGTATTACGCCGATGACGCCTCGGTGGTGATGTTCGACGGCACCGTGCAGTTCGGCAGCAAGGAGGTCATGCGGCAGCAGTACGGACAGCTGTTCGCTAACAGCCCCGACCTGCACGTCACCATCGCCGGCCGGATAGCGGCCGGCGACTTCGTCGTTGATGAAGAACACCTTTCCGGGTTCCACTTCGGTGACATGCCGACCGCGATGACCGCCGTCGCCGTCTACCGGATCACCGGCGGAAAGATCGCCAGGCTAATGCTCCTGGGCTGATCAGGCACGGCAAAGGCCGAGGGTCCTCGGGACGAGTCGGCGGCCGAATAGCCAGCCGATCGCACTCGTGGCGGACGCTCACCAGCAGCCAACGCCTCGAGTAACTCATCGAAGTGCGTCGGTGGTGGATGTGAAGACGTCCTCCTGACGCGCTTGCCGGGCTTGCTATCCCAGCCCATCGAAGAGGACGCCCGGCCGGCGTCTGCCGCTAGCCCGCCGTCCCAGGGTTTCCGCGGCGGTGATGAGGATAAAGCCAGCCAGGGCGCAATGCCCAACAAAGAACTCTTATCGTGGGGTCAGCACGCAGAACTCCTGACCACCGGGATCGGCCATGACCACCCAGCTGACCTCGCCCTGGCCGATGTCGACGCGCGTGGCCCCGAGAGAGATCAGACGGTCGACCTCCACGTGCTGATCACCGTCGGCGGGCGGTGCGAGGTCGAGATGATGCCGGTTCTTTCCGCTCTTCGGCTTGACCCGCTTGCCGTCCCAGCTGATCTTCGGGCCGCCGTGCGGCGAGCGAATCGCGGTCTCTTCGCCTCGATTCCAGACCAACGGCCACCCGAGCGCCTCGCTCCAGAAGTACCCGGTCTCTGGCGAGCCTTCGCACGTTACCTCGGCGAAGAATCCGCAGCCGGCAAGGTAGTTGTTGCCCGGCTCGATGACGCAGTACTCGTTGCCCTCCGGGTCAGCCAGGACAACGTGGCCCTCCTCCGGGCGCTGACCGACGTCAACGTGCCGGGCGCCAAGACTCAGCGATCTGGCCACCGTCTGCTGCTGATCCTCGAGCGACGCGCTCGTCAGGTGAAAGTGGGTCGGGTTCTGGCCGGTCTTCAGCTCCCGAGTCGGAAGGAAACGAAACCGGAACCCGGTGTCGTCGGTCGGAAGCAGCGCCATGCCGCCCTTGAGGTCGTCGGCAATATCCCAGCCCAGCAGGCCAGCCCAGAAGCGGGCGAGAACGGGCGGGTCGTTCGCATCGAAGCAGAGCGCGAAGAGGTGACATGCCATGCTGCGCCCTCCGATCCTGCCGCGGTCAAAGTCGGCCCTTCGTTCGCACCCGCCGGACAAAAACGCTAGGCTCCCGGCGGCCGGCAGCGCAAAGGAAATAACCCACCAGCAGCCGCCTCTGCCGGATCGTTCGGCTTGCCGCTGCGTAATGCGGTTCATGCAGTTCGGGCATCGCGCGCGAGGCCTCCCCTCCAGGGAATTGCCACTGCCTCGGGCTTGAACGCCCTGACGGTGACTACTCGAGCCTGAGGGCGTCAGATGGCGACCGTGACGGCTCAGCTGGGACTTCGATGTTCCCGCCGATTCCGTGGACTGGCCGCCTCTCCCCCGCCTGCTGGCCGTGTGCTACCGCTAATCCAGCGCCGGGTTCACATCCATCCGTCCCGGCGGCCGGGCCAAGGGGTTCCTGTGGCAGGTCAGCGGTAGCTGGAGCGAGACAGCCCGGTGCCGCCGCACGTCCTGCTGGAGGCTGGGCGCGCGGCGGCGAGCGGTGCGCGCCGGGTGACCTGGAAATCGCTCCGCACTTGACGGCGTCAGAGCCCGAATGCGTTCCCGCCGTTGGCCATGATCGTCTGACCGGTGATCCAGTTCGCCTCGTCGGCGGCGAGCAGGAAGACGCTCCCGGCAATGTCTGTAGGCTCAGCCTGGCGGTGCATAACCTGACGGCCGAGACTCGCATCCACGATCGCCTGCGGGACCGCCTCGCTCATCGCGGTGCGTGTCAGGGATGGAAGCACGGCGTTGATGGTGATTCCCTCGTCGCCGAGGGTCGCCGAGAGTGCACGGGTGAAGCCGACGACGCCCATCTTGGCCGTGCGGTAGGCGATCGAGACCGGACTCGCGCTGGCAACCGATGCCGACGCGATATTGATGACCCGGCCCCAGCCGCGTCCGCGCATCAGCGGCAGGAACGCCTTGCACATGAGCATCGGCCCGTTCAGGTCGATGGTCATGACACGCTGCCAGAGGTCGAAGTCGAGGTCGTCCCAGGTCGCGGCCTCGAAAGTTCCTGCGTTGTTGACCAGGATGTCGACGTGCTCCAGTTCTTGGGCGACCCGTTTGCTGGCTGCTTCGATCGAAGACGGATCGCTGACGTCCAGTGTCACCGGAACGGCCTTGTGGCCCGTCTCGGCGATGAGGGCGATCGTCTCACTCGCATCGCTGCGGTC
>JASHUG010000300.1 GCA_030040155.1 Streptosporangiaceae bacterium
TGTAACCAGCGAACTGGTCGAGTACCTGCCGGAACCGAGGGGATTGGTCGGACACCGTTGTCCTCCTGAGCCGGGTCGTCGTGCTGTGACCACAGGATACGCCTGCCGGATGACTGACGCCTCGGCCGCGAGCTGATCAGCGGGGCCGCGGCGGGGCCGCAGCATGGGCGGATGTAGCAGCACCGCGCTGCCGCGACGGTAGAGCTGCGCCGGGCGGCCGCCGCCCGAGGTGGTGACCGAGCCGGTTTCCACCAGGAATCCCTCGGCCCCGGTGACCTTGCGGTGAAAGTTCCGCGGATCTAGCGGCGTATCCCAGACGATCTCGTAGACCCGGCGCAGTTCGGCCACGGTGAACTCGTCCCGGCAGAACGCCGCCGCTAGCGAGGTGTACTCCAGCTTGGACCTCGCCCGCTCCAGGCCGTCCTGCAGAATGCGCTCGTGGTCGAAGGCCATCTCCCGCAGGCCGGTCACCGGCTGCCAGCTCATCTGCGGCTGGTCCGGGGCGGGCAGGTCCGGCGCGAGCGCCAGGTAAGCCACCGATACCGCTCGCCGGGTCGGGTCCCGGTTCGGGTACCCGTATGTCCGCAACTGCTCCAGGTGGACCCCCGCGCCAGGCAGTCCGGCCCGTTCGGCGAGCACTCGGCTCGCCGCCGCGGGCAGGTCCTCATCGAGCCGGATGAATCCGCCGGGGAGCGCCACCATGCCCGCGTAAGGCTCCGAGTCGCGCCGCCACACGAGCGTCGTTAGCTGGCCGCCGCGGACCGTGAGAATGACGAGGTCGACGCTCACACCGATCCTGGGCACGGTCACACTCGCACGTTAGCGCGAGTGCGTACCGTAACTGGCACGGTCGCGGGCCGCGCCGCCGACCGTCGCCGAGGAGCTCTCGATCTCGCCACGCCGTGACGGTCCAGCGGCCCGGACGGCCGGTGCAATAGCTTTGGCCACGTGGGCGACCTGAGGTCGGTGGAGATCTGCGCCGGCGCCGGCGGGCAGGCGCTCGGCTTGGAGCAGGCCGGCTTCGCCCACGACTGCGTCATCGAGATCGACCCCGATGCCTGCGAGACGCTCAGGCACAATCGCGGCGGCGACTGGAAGGTGATCGAGGGTGACGTCGCCGATGTCGATGGCCGGGGATTCGGCCAGGTTGACCTGTTCGCCGGCGGTGTCCCGTGCCCCCCGTTCTCCATCGCAGGCAAGCAACTCGGCAGCGCCGACGACCGGGACCTCTTCCCCCAGGCACTGCGGCTGATCGAGGACTGCGACCCGCGGGCGGTCCTGCTGGAGAACGTGCGCGGTCTCGCAGCGGCCAGGTTCGACCGCTACCGAGAGCAGGTGCTCGGCCGCCTGCAGGAGCTTGGCTTCCAGACCTGGTGGGATCTGGTGCAAGCCAGCGAGCACGGCGTCCCGCAACTGCGACCTCGCTTCGTTCTGGTCGCAATCCGCCAGCCTTGGGCAGCCTGGTTCCGCTGGCCCGCGCCGGCGTCGGCGCCGCCGCCGACGGTAGGCGAGACGCTGGCTGACCTGATGGCGGCCGGCGGCTGGCCGGGAGCAGCCGCCTGGGCCGCCAGGGCGGCCGGGATCGGCCCGACCATTGTCGGCGGCAGCAAAAAGCACGGCGGGCCGGATCTCGGCCCGACGAGGGCCAGAGCCACCTGGCGGGAGCTTGGCGTCGACGGCCTCGGTATCGCTGACGCAGCGCCTGGACCGCTGTTCCCCGCAGCAGGCCGGCCCAAGCTGACGGTGCGGATGGTGGCCCGTCTGCAGGGCTTCCCTGACAGCTGGGAGTTCGCCGGGCGGAAGACCGCGGCATACCGGCAGGTAGGCAACGCGTTCCCGCCGCCGGTGGCCCGTTCCCTTGGCCGTGCGGTCGCTGCCGCGCTGCGGGACGATCGTACTCACGGGTAAGTTAGCCGGCCGCGAGCCAGATCGCCGATGCCGTAAGGGTTTGCCGCCCGCCGAGCCTGCCCTGGTCGCCCTAGTTTCGTCCACGTTACAATTACCGCGTGAACCGTCTTGGAGAGCTTGAGCGTGCCATCATGGACGTACTCTGGGAGGCCGCCGACCCACTGAGCGTTCGCGAGGTAAGCGGCCGGCTGACCGATCGGGATCTAGCTCATACGACGGTAATGACCGTGCTCGACCGCCTCGCCAAGAAGGGCTTCGCCCGCCGCGAGCGCAATGGCCGCGCCTGGCATTACCGGGCAGCGGAGAGCAGGGAAGCATACGTGACGGAGCTCATGCTGAGCGCGCTTGACCAGACTGGAGATCGCCAAGCCGCGCTCGCCAGGTTCGCCCGCAGCGTTAGCGGGACCGAGGCTCAGGCTCTCCTGCGTGCACTCGGCGCTCTCGGTGAGGCCGCCGGAGGGTAAGTCGTGGCCGCTGTTGTCATCCTCGTCGCGGTCGCCATTGGTTGCGTTCCAGCCGCCAGCATGCTTGCGCATGCGCACTGGCCGCGCAGATCGCCTGCCGTCGGCATAGTCCTCTGGCAGAGCCTCGGGCTCGGCTGGGGCCTGGCCACCGTCGGGGCACTGCTTGGCATCGGCGCCATCGGCGACGGCTCCGGGGTGGCGGGCGGTGCGCTGGCCAGGATCGCCAGCCTCGCCAGGAGCGGCACCGCGCGACCCGCCATGACCATCCTGACCCTCCTGCAATTGGCGTGCCTGGTGGCGGGGCTGATGCTGTTCGCGGTGCTTTGCTGGATCCTCGTCGCGGCCACGGCCACGGTGATCCGGGCCAGGGAACGGCAGCGCGTGCTGCTGAGCCTGCTCGCGCACGGCGACCCTAAGGTGCCGGGCGCGCTGGTGGTGGATCATCCTGCGGCCGCGGCTTACTGCCTGCCGGGGCTGCGCTCAACGATCGTACTCAGCGCCGGCGTGCTTGCGCTGCTTGACGACCACGAGCTGGCGGCCGTGCTCGCGCATGAGCGCGCTCACCTGCGCGAACGACATGACCTGGTGCTGCTGCCCTTCAGCGCGCTGCTGCGGGCGTTCCGCTGGGCGGCCGTCGCGAGGCAGGCCCAGCGCGCGGTTGCCCTGCTGGTCGAGATGCACGCCGACGACCGAGCCCTCCGCCACCGTCCAGCCAGGGAACTGGCCACCGCACTGCTGCGGGTCGGCGCGGCCGGCGGCGGCGCCATCCCGTCGGGGGCGCTGGCCGCCGTCGCGCCCGCCGCTGGAGCGCCCGCCTCCGGAGCGACCACCTCGGCCGGCTCAGCGTCCGAGTGCGACGTGACCGCGCGGGTCATCAGGATCCTCCGCCCTCGGCCCGGCCTGTCGCCAGCCGCGCGGGTGCTGACCGGCCTCATCGCGGCGGGGGCAGTTGGCGTGCCGACCGTCCTGCTAGTCCTGCCGCTCCGATAGCGGGCGATTAAGGCGGGAACGAGGCGGCTCCCGGATACACGCCGACCTCGGAGCCGCCTCGTTCCCATACGATCGAAGATCTTTGCCGAGCTAGCTAAGCTGCCGGGCTGGGGCTCGGGGACGGAGCCGGCCTGACCGGCGTGGCGACGCCCAGGCATGTCCGGGCCGGCCAGGTCTTGCTGACCTGGAGCGAAACCTGGCCAGGCGCCCACGGATTGGCTCCGGTCACATACCAGCTGCCCGGCATGGACCTGGTGGTGTTCACGCCCTCGCAGCGGGCGTTCTGGAACCAGTAGTCGCCGACCGTGACGTGCCGCGCCGCCAGCATCGAGATCACCACGGTCGCGGTCTTGCCCACGAAGGTCATGCCGTGCATGGCCTCGCCCTTGGCCGTGACCGGCGCGGTCGTCTCGTACCGCTCGCCGGGCCTGGCCGGCCGTCCGAACGTCAGCTGCGCGGAGCCCTTGAAATCGAGCGGCACCCGCACCCCGACCGGGCACACGCTGCCACCGCCGCCGGTCCAGCACTTGCCGACGGCCGTGATCGGCTGGATGGACGATGGCGTCGCCGCGTACACCAGCGTGCCGACCAGCGACGGCGAGGCCGGCACCAGGGTGAGCGTGATGTTCAGGCCCAGCCTGGCGAACTCCTCGCGGTACTTGCGCGCGTCAGCCAGCGGGTTGGTCACGATCACGTCCAGGTAGCCGCCATGCCTGGTCACCGACAGGACCGCGGCCTGCGCCCTGGCCGGGCCGATCGCGACCGGACCGACCTTCTGGCCCGGGCTGCCCAGGGACGCGGCGATCAGGCCGGCAACTGCCAGCGCCCCCGCGGCAGGCACACCGATGATCAGCTTGCGCCGGGTGGCGCCGCGGCCTGCCAGACGGCGGTGGCTTCGGCCCGGCGCGCCCAGGACGGCGGTGGCGGCGATCTGGTGCCCGAGGTCGGTCAGCGTGCCGGGGGTCGTCAGCATGCCCGCCTGCGCGTCCGAGATCGGGGAGATTCGGGTCACGGGGTTCACGCGATGTCTCCGTTCGTCAGGTAAGCGTGCGCGTGTGGTGGGCTGGACCTGCGCCGCTGGCTGCTGAGTAGCTCGTCCGCCAGCTTGCGCCGGGCACGGTGCAGCCTGATCCGCGCGGCGTTGCGGGAGCAGCCGAGCACCGCCGCGAGCTGGCCGTGGTCGAGGCCTTCCCAGGCGACCAGGGCAAGCAGTTCCCTGTCCGGTTCTGGCAGCCTGCGGAAGGCCGAGCTGATCTCGGCCATCTCACCCTCGAACTCGGGCGGCTGGTAAGCGTGCGCCAGGTAAGCGTGCGCCAGGTCGGCCCGGAGCCGGTCGGCCAGGGCGGACCTGCGCCGCTCGCCACGGCGATAGTTCGCCAGCGTCCGGCGGGCGGTACCGTACAGCCACATCCGGGCCTGCTGGCCGACCGGCAGGTCGTCTAGGCGCCGCCAGGCGATCAGGAAGGTTTCGGCGAATACGTCCGCGGCGTCGTCGGTGTTGTCGGTGCGGCGCAGCAAGTACCCGAGGACCTGGTGCTGGTTCGCGGCATAAAGCTCATCGAAGCGGCGGCGCCGGTCATCGGCGGGGGCGCCAGGGGGAGACGGCACGATTGCTCCTCTCGACACCGGATACATGTCCGGCTCGTCTAGAGCATTTCGCCGCCGGCTAGTCGACTATCCGGATCCGCACCCGCCGGAATCCGCGGCCCTTGTTCTCGATCTTGGCGACCTCGATCTTGCCAATCTGGCTGGTGCTCGCCACGTGCGTGCCGCCGTCCGCCTGCTGGTCGAGTCCGACGATGTCTACGATCCTGACGTTCTCGACGTCCTCGGGAACGAGGTTGGTCGCGGTCCTGATGATGTCGGGCAGTTCGAACGCCTGGGCCCTGGGCAGCACGCTGATGTCGATCCGCCGGTCCGCGCTGACCTCGGCGTTGCACGCTGCCTCGACCGCGTCCTTGAAGCCCTCAGGCAGTTCGGGCAGGTCGAAGTCCATGCGCGCGACCAGTGGCTCCATGTTGCCGCCGGTGACGGGCACGTGGTAGTCGCGGAACACCACCCCGCATAGCACGTGGAGCCCGGAGTGGGTGCGCATCAACGCGGTCCGCCGCGCGTCCTCGACGGCTCCGCGTACCTTCACTCCCGGCGACGGCAGCGGGTCCCCCTCGGCCGGGATCAGGTAAAGCTCGTCGCCCTTGCGCGCGCCCGCGATCCTGGTCTGAACGCCGCCCCAGAGCAGAACGCCCTCGTCGGGCGGCTGGCCTCCGCCGCCGGGGTAGAACGCGGATCGGTCAAGGACGATGCCGTCTTCGCCGACTGCCAGCACCGTGGCATCCCATTCGCGCAGTGTCTGATCGTCAAGCTCGAGTCGGTGCGTGCGCCATTGCGTGTCGGTCAAGGCCGCCCTCCGGTGCTACCCGTCGTCAGACCCTGAGCCTAGCGCCGGGCTGCGGGACCGCGGGGCTGCAGGGCGGCAGGGTGCGGAGGCCCGCAGGGCTGCGGGACGGCGGGGCGGGGCGGCCTACCAGGGACCGTACGGGCCCTGGCGGGTGCCGGGCCTGGCGCGGACCTGCTTGATCTTCGGCTTGACGTCGACCAGGTAGATCGCGGCCGCCACGAAAGCGATGATCGGGAAGAAGCTCAGCAGCGCCAGATAGCCGATCGCCCCGCCGACCCCGATGAGGAAGGCAACGCCCAGGATGATCAGCCAGAGCGGCTTGGTCTGCTTGCCCGCGGCGGTGAAGGACTCTGTCGGCTGGAGGATGGCGTGGATGAACGCCCAGGTCTCGACCACGAAGGCGGCGAGCAGCAGGATCCAGAAAACCCAGTTGATGATGCTCAGGGCTGTCGGGTTAACGACGCCGATAGCCAAGGCGTGCATAGTCGTCACGGCGTCACGCTACCTGTTGCTAGGTGGTGGCGGGAACTGATGGATCGTCCCGCCTCCGGTCTCTGATTCTTCCCTGCCCTCGTCGCCCTCGGATGTGCGACCCGCCTCATCCTCGGCCGCTGTGCTCGCCTCCCAGACCTCGGGCGTGTCCGGGTTGCGCGGCTCGCGAACCCCGAGAACGGGATCGGGCTCGTCTTGCGGCTCCGCCGCGATCGCGAGCCGCCGACGCGAGGAGATCTGCGTGGGCTTGCGGTCGTCCGGCCAGATAAGAGCGGCTTCATCGGGTTCTAGACCGCTCTGATCATCGATCACCGCCGCGTCATCCGCCCTGGTCATCGCGGTTTCCTTGCGGAACGACTCATAGATCTCTATGAGCATCTGCTTCTGCCGCTCGGTCAGTTCCTCGTCGGTCAGCACGGCCTCGCGGACCAGCGATCCCGGCGGCCGGTCCTCCAGGAATCCGGCCTGCACGTACAGGGCCTCGGCCGAGATGCGCAGGCCCTTGGCGATCTGCTGCAGTATGTCCGCGCTAGGTCGCCGCAGTCCGCGCTCGATCTGGCTGAGGTAGGGGTTCGAGATGCCCGCCGACTGCGCAAGCTGGCGAAGCGAGATCTTGGCCTGCTCGCGCTGTTCACGGATATATGCGCCGATGGCGCCGACATTGACCGGGCTCATACTTCGAGTGTACCTAGCCGCTTGCAGATGCAAACACGATAGCTAGCACCTCGGGCCGGCCGGCTTTATGCCGGCGGGCTCTTGGCGGGTTGGTGGCTCGCGCTTGTAAGCCTGGCGCGGACCTCGTCGGCCTCCGCATGGCGCAGGTCCTCGAAGATCGCCAGTGCCTGCTGCCACGCCTCCCTGGCCAGGGCCGACTCGCTGGCCGCCTGGCGGGCGTCGCCGAGGTGGGTGAGCCCTCTCGCCTCGTCGTAGCGGTCGCCGCCTTCGCGCGCGATGCTGAGTGCGCGCAGGTAGCACGCGGCCGCCTCCGCGAAGTTGCCCAGATGGTGCTCGGCGTATCCCAGGCTGTCCCAGGCATGGCCCTCAAGCCTGCGGTGATCGACTTCAGCGCACAGGGTTAGTGATCGCCGGCAGAAGGCGCGGGCCTGCTGGTAGTCGCCGAGCTGGCCGTGGTACCACCCGACGGAATTGAGCACTTCGGCCTCGAGCCTCTTGTCGCCGATGGCCTGGCTCAGGCGCAACGTATGCTCACCGTGCCTCAGTGCGTCTTCATAACGGCGCTCGTATCCGGCCAGCACGGCGAGATTGTGCTCGATTTTGGCTTCACCGCGGCGATCACCGAGTCGCTGGTAGAGCGCGAGGCTGCCGGCAAAGCGGTCATGAGCCTCAGCAAAGTCGCCTTGGATAGTGCAGGCCATTGCCAGCAGCCGGCCGCACATAGCCTGCGCGGCAGTGTCGTCCAGGCGGGTGGCGGCGGCCAGCGCCGTACGCTGGACAGCGTCCCATTCCTGCCAGTACCCGCGAATTCGCAGGAACGACGTCATGGCCCAGGGAAGTTGCCAGGCGTGGATGTCGAACCCGGCTCCAGCAGCGAGCGTGCTGGCGGCGAGCAGAACCTGGTGCTCAGCCTCGAACCAGGTCAGAGCCTGCGAGTAATCGGCGAGTTGCACCGGATCAGATCCCGGCCTGGGCGACGCCAGGACCACGGGCTCCATGGCCGGGTTCAGCAGCGGGCTGGCACGCGCAGCAGTATGCAGGTAATAGTCCAGCACCCGGCCGACGGCGGCTTGGCGGTCGGGCTCGCTTTCACTGTCGTTCGCTTGCTCGGCGGCATAGGTGCGCAACAGGTCGTGCAAGGCGTACCGCGCGGGTACGCGCTCGGCGATCAGGTGCGCGCGGGCCAGTTCACGCAGCAGCCGGCGAGCTCCGGCCTCGGTTGCGCCGGCCAAGCTAGCCGCGGCCGGGACGGAGATGTCGGGGCCCGGGTGCAAGCCAAGCAGCCGGAACATCCGCGCCGCCTCATCTCCGAGCTGCCGGGTGGACCACGAGATCACCGCGCGCACGCTCGACGCCGGGTCACCCGCGTCGAGGACGTCCAGGACGCCGGCCGAATCGGCCAGTTCGGCCGCCAGGGCGGCTAACGGGAACCTTGGTCTGGTAGCGGCGCGGGCCGCGGCTACCGCCAGCGCCAGCGGCAGGTACGCACACAGGGCCGCAATCCGGTCCACCGCGTCCGGCTCGGCCGCGGCCCGGTCAGAGCCGAGTCGCGCGGTCAGCATGTGCACCGCCTCGGCGTGGCCCAGCACGTCCACGGTCAGCAGCCGTGCCCCGTCGGCGGCGGCCAGCCCCCCGAGGTTGCTGCGGCTGGTGACCAGCACCAGGCTGCCGGCGGAGGCAGGCAGCAGCGGGCGGACCTGCTGCTCGTCTCCGGCGTTGTCCAGCACGATCAGCACCCGCCTGTCGGCCAGCATGCTGCGGTACAGGCCGGCCTGCGCGTCCGGTGCCCGCGGGACCCGTTCCGGCGGGACACCGAGGGCACCCAGGAACCCGCGGATCGCCGCGGCGGGAGCTACAGGGTTCCCCGACGGGTCGTAGCCGCGCAGGTTTATGTGTAGCTGGCCATCCGGAAAACGTCCGGTGATCTTGTGGGCCCAGTGCAGCGCAAGCGCAGTCTTGCCCACGCCGGCGGTGCCGCCGATCGCCGAGATGACCACCGTGCCTGGCGGGCTAGCCTCGGCGTCATCCAGGATCCGGGTCAGCGCTTGCAACTCCGCAGCGCGCCCGGTGAAGTCGGCCACCGTCGCGGGCAGTTGCCGCGGCACCGCGGCAGCGCTCTCCTGCGAGCTGTCGAGGCCGCCGGGGCCGCCGGGGCCGCCGGGCACAGCCAGCAGCTCCTCGAGACGATCAGCCGGGATCTGTAATGCCTTGGCCAGCTTGGGCCGCAGCCATGGCGCCGGCTGGTTCTGGCCGCGTTCCCACCGCACCACCGTGGTGCGCGCCACCCCGAGCAGCGCGGCCAGCTGTCCTTGGGTGAGCCCCACGGCCTTACGGCGTTGGGCCAGGCGGCCCGGCTTCGCCGACCCGTTCGTTGCCGCGCCGTTCGGCATAGGACGCATCCCGTCATCCGAATGACATTGCCCGCATTTGTCAGCCTACGCCCGAGCACTGTCGCGGGACCGCGGGTGGCGCGCAACCAGTCAGAGGCGCAGGTCAGCAGGCCACCCGGCGTCCGGCGCCAGCCCGCGTCCGGCGCCAGCCCGCGTCCGGCGCTAGCCGACGGCCGGCGCGCCAAGCGGCAGCGTCGCACGGACTTCGCCGACGGGCTGTCCGCCGCCAGTGACTTCGGTGCTGGCGAGCTCGGCCACCGCGGCCGCGTCTGCGCCCGGCTCCCTCTCGGCCCCTAGTTCGCGCAGCAGGGCGACGGTGACAGGCACGCGGCCTCGCGGCGCTCCGTCGTCGATCTTCAGCGCGCCTGCCCGCCCGTCGGCCAGCGCGAACCCGTCCACTCCCTCGGCGCCGCCCTTGAGCAGCAGACCGGGCACCGCCTCCATCAGCCGCCGCTCGGGTCTGGTGGTCCCTGAAGTCCAGGCGGGGAACGCCCGCATCGCGTCGGCCACCTTGCGCTCGTTCGAGCCAGGGGCGCCAAGCACCACGGCGCGGAAGGCCGTGGCCAGCCCGAGCGTCGAGATCGCAAACAGCGGCGCGCCGCAGCCGTCAACGCCGACGGCCGCCACCGGCTCGTCGGCTAGCTCGGACACAGTCTGCCGGATCCGTACCTGCAGCGGGTGTTCGGGATCGCGGTAGGTCTGCGTCGGCCAGCCGTTGACGACGCAGGTCGCCAGCATGGCCGCATGCTTGCCGCTGCAGTTCATGTGCACCCGGTCGCGGGTGCCGCCAGCCCTGATGTGAGCGTGCAGCGTCGTCTCGTCCAGCGGCCAGTCCGGCGGGCACTGCAGCGCATCCTCGGTCAGCCCGGCCGACGCGAGGATCTCGCGCACCCCGGCAACGTGGAAGTCCTCGCCGGAGTGGCTGGCGGCGGCCAGGGCGAGCAGGTTGCCTTCCAGCCGCAGGCCGCAGCGCAGCATCCCAACGGCTTGCATCGGCTTATTGGACGACCGCGGGAACATGGGCTCGGCGATGGCGCCGGCAGCCAGCAGCACCTGCCCGCCCGGCGACAGCGTGACGGCGCTGCCCCGGTGACGGGATTCAGTAAATCCGGACCTGACTACCTCGGCCAGCACGGGATTCTCAGCGAGAATCGGGCACCCCCAGCATCTGCTTGGCCGCGGCTGGTGACATGGCCGGGCGCTGCGCTATCGCGGCCAGCGTGGCCGCGCGTTCGACGAGTTCGGCATTATTCGTCACTGGGCGACCGCGGGAAAAGGTCACCGTGTCCTCCATGCCGACCCGCAAATGCCCGCCAGCCGCCAGAGCGGCAAGCATGACCGGCAGCGTGGTGCGGCCGATTCCGGTGGCCGACCAGGTAGCGCCGGCAGGCAACGCGGCGACGGCCGACACCAGCGTGGCCGCGTCTCCTGGCATGCCACCAGGCACGCCCATCACCAGGTCGCAGTGCACGTGCCCGCCCGCCGGCGTACCCATCTCGGCGAGCAGCCGGTGCAGGGTCGCGATGTGCCCGAGGTCGAACAGTTCGAACTCTGGCACGACGCCGTACTCCTGGGTCTTCGCGTACAGCTCGCGAATGAAGCCCCATGGGTTCATGAACACGTCATCGCCGAAGTTCACTGTGCCGCAGGTGAGCGAGCACGCGTCCGGGCGGGCATCGAGCACGGCCAGCCGCTGCTCGTAGGGATCGGTCACTGCTCCGCCGGTAGACAGCTGGACGATCAGGTCGGTGGACTCGCGGAGCGCGAAGACGGTGTCGGTCAGCCGCCCGAGGTCCAGGGTCGGCTTTGCCTGCCCGTCCCTGATGTGCACGTGAATGACAGCGGCACCCGCCGCCGCGCATTCCTTCCCCGTCGTGACGAGCTCATCCAGCGTGACCGGCAGGGCGGGAACGTTGGCCTTCTCTGATTCGGCTCCAGTCGGCGCGACTGTGATCAGCGTGGCCGGTCCGGTCTTCGCGGGCTTGGCACTGTCAGTAGTCATGACCGGATGATGCCCTCCTCGGCGGGCGAACGAAAACTACCGCAGTCTATGCTGTGCTGCTTTCCCGGTCAGCCGTGCTTCCCGCTCAGCCGTGCTTCCCGTGCGAGAATGCCCTTTCGTGCGAGCGGTCGTTCAGCGTGCCAGTTCCGCCAGCGTGACCGTCGGCGGCGAGGTTGTCGCCGCGCTGCCCGCGCCAGGGCTGCTCGTACTGCTGGGCGTCACGCACACCGATTCCGAGTCCGTTGCCGCCGCGCTCGCGCGCAAGATCTACTACTTGCGGATCCTGGCGGACGAGCGGTCGTGCGCCGACATCGGGGCGCCGTTGCTGGTCGTCAGCCAGTTCACCCTCTACGCGGACACGGCTAAGGGACGCCGGCCGAGCTGGAACGCGGCTGCGCCCGGCCCGGTTGCCGAGCCGCTGGTGCAGGCATTCGCGGAGGCGCTGAGGGAATTGGGGGCCGACGTGCAGACGGGGGTGTTTGGCGCCGCCATGCAGGTTGAACTGGTTAACGACGGACCGGTGACGCTGATCCTGGAACTCTAGGCTACCGAGGGTAACGGCCGCTGCCCGCGCCTGAGTTGTCAGAACCGGAACGGGCCGGGCCCATCTGCTCCCCGCCCGTCAGATGGCGGCGCGTGAACTCGAGCGACTCAGCCAGGTCGGCTCGCCTGTCCCCGAGGGTGGGGGCCCGGTGGGTGCTGACCTCAAGCACCACGATCCCCTCATATCCGGACGAGCCGAGCCACCCGAGTAGCTCGGCACAGGGCTGGGTGCCTCGGCCCGGCACGAGATGCTCGTCCGGCAGGCCCGGCTTGGTGCCATCGCCCATGTGCACATGGGTGAGACGGCTGCCAAGCTGCTTGGCCATGGCGAGCACGTCCGAGTCGGATACGGCGGCGTGCGAGACATCCAAGGTGGCGTGCGGCACGTCCATCTCCACCGGGTTCCAGTGCGGCGAGTAGGCGCCCACCTCGGTTTCGCCACGTAGCAGCGGATACAGGTTCTCTACGGCGAAGGCGACATCACCCTGCGGGGTCATCCTGGCCAGCCCGTACTCGAAGTCCTTCGCGTACTCCCGCTGCCAGCGGAACGGCGGGTGCACCACGACGACCCTGGCGCCCAGGGCCTGAGCGAGCTCGCGGGATCTCTCCAGCTTGGCCCAGGGGTCACGGCCCCAGACCCGCTGGGTGACGAGCAGGTTAGGCGCATGCACGGCGACCACGGGGATGCCGTGATAGTCCGAGAGTCGGCGGAGCACGTCCGCGTCCTGGCTGACGGGGTCGGTAGTGACCATGACCTCAACGGCGTCGTAGCCCAGGCGGGCGGCAGTCTCGAAAGCGTCCGGGGCCCGCTCAGGGAAGACCGAAGCGGTCGACAAGGCGACCTGGATGGCTGTCACGCCAATGACCTGCGCAATCGGGTCTCCTTCTGCTCAGGTATCACAGCCAGCTTATGCCGCCCGAAGTCCCTGGCCTGCCGCGGCGGCGCCGTGTCGGCATCGGCCGGTAGGCGTCCATGCCTGGGGCGGGCTCCTCCGGTTCCTGCCCGGCGCGGCCGACCGACTGTCGGCACCCGCAGATACGGTGCCAGCGTGGCTAGAACGGCCGCTGCGGCGGTTTACGAATGTGCCGAGTGTGGGTGGCAGAGCACGAAGTGGGCGGGCCGCTGCGGCGGCTGCGAGGCCTGGGGGACGGTCACCGAGCGGCAGGCCGGGACGGTCCCGGCGAGGGCAGGCTCGCGTGGACAGCTCAGGGCGGCGGCGCCTGCCCTCGCGGCGCTGCCGATCGGACGGGTCGACGCGACCGCGGCCCGGGCTCGGCCGACCGGGATGAGCGAGCTGGACCGCGTGCTCGGCGGCGGGCTTGTCCGCGGCGCGGTGGTGCTGCTGGCCGGCGAGCCAGGGGTGGGCAAGTCGACCCTGCTGCTCGAGGCCGGTGCGCTCGCCGCCGAGCACGGCCGCGTGTTGTACGTCACCGGCGAGGAGTCTGCCGCTCAGGTCCGGCTGCGCGCGGATCGGATCGGCGCGGTCACCGACGACCTCTACCTGGCGGCCGAGACCGACTTCGGTGGGTTGCTGGGGCACGTCGAGGCGGTGAGTCCCGATCTGCTCATCGTGGACTCGGTGCAGACGATCACCGCGCCCGGTGTTGACGGCGTGCCCGGCGGCGTGACGCAAGTGCGGGAGATCACCGCGGCGCTCACCGCACTGGCCAAGCAGCGAAGCCTGACCACCGTCCTGGTTGGCCATGTCACCAAGGACGGATCGGTGGCTGGACCGCGCACGCTAGAACACCTTGTTGACGTCGTGCTGCAGTTCGAAGGCGATGCCAGGGGCCAGTTGCGGATGGTCAGAGCGCTGAAGAACCGGTTCGGCCCCACCGACGAGATCGGCTGCTTCGAGCTCGGCGAATATGGCCTGGTCGGACTGCCCGACCCGAGCGGCCTCTTCCTGTCTCAGCGACACGACCCGGTTCCCGGCACGTGCGTCACGGTGACCCTCGAGGGGCGCAGGCCACTAGTCGCCGAGGTACAAACGCTGGTCTGCGAGACCGGCGCCGATCCCAGGCGGGTCACCTCCGGACTGGACTTCGCGCGGGTTGGCATGATCACCGCCGTGCTTCAGCAGCGGGCAGAGCTCAAGATTGGCAAATGTGACATATTCGCGGCGACGGTCGGCGGCGTGCGGCTGAGCGAGCCCTCGGTCGACCTGGCGCTAGCCCTGGCCGTCGCCAGTTCGCTGGCCAACATCAGCATCCCGGCCGAAGTCGTCGCGATCGGCGAGGTCGGCCTGGCCGGCGAGATCCGGCGGGTGGCCGGAGTGCAGCGCAGGCTGGCCGAGGCGGCGCGGATGGGATTTCGCCGGGCAATCGTCCCGGCCGGCTCCGGGCTGTTGCAGGGCGGCGGACAGGAATGCCTTGAGCCGGGCACCCAGCTGAAGGTGCAGGAGGCCGCCGACATCCGTTCGGCGATCACCGCTGCGCTCGGCGCATGACTCGGTGACCGCAACTGGCCGTTAGACTGCGACCACAAGCAACGTCCGGTAGGCAGGTGCTTGCGGTGAGCAACAGGCGGGACGAGCGGCGCCGGGCCGCGCTCGCAGTGGTGGCGCCGGGAACCGCGATCAGGGACGGGCTAGAGCGTATTGTGCGCGGCCACACCGGGGCGCTCATCGTGCTCGGCTACGACGATAACGTGCGCGATATCTGCTCTGGCGGTTTCGAACTCGGCGCGGAGTTCTCCGCGACCAGGCTTCGCGAGCTGGCCAAGATGGACGGCGCGATTGTCCTCGACCGGACCGGGACGACGATACTGCGGGCGGCGGTGCAACTCGTGCCAGATCCCGCATTGCCGACGCAGGAATCGGGTACCAGGCACCGCACCGCCGAGCGGGTGGCCCGCCAGACCAGCTTCCCGGTCATCACCGTCAGCAAGTCGATGAGCGTCATCGCGGTCTATGACGACCACGGCGAGCGGCACGTGCTCGCGGACTCGGCGACCTTGCTGGCCCGTGCCCACCAGGCGCTGGCGACCCTGGAGCGCTACAAGCGCCGCCTCGATGAGGCGACGGGCGAGCTGTCGGGCCTGGAGATCGAGGACCGGGTCACGCTGCGCGACGTCGCCTCGGTCGCGCAACGGCTGGAGATGACCAGCCGGATGGCCGACGAGATCGGCGGTCACCTGGTCGAACTCGGGACCGACGGCGGGCTGCTGACGCTGCAGCTCAACGAGCTCACCGCCGGCAGCGGGCAGGACCGCGAGTACCTGGTTCGCGACTACGCCCCGCCGGGACCGCTTGGCGCAGGGGCCCAGCTCTCGGACCGGCTGGCCTGCCTGACCGCGGACGAACTGCTGGACATGGCCGCCGTCGCGGCCGCCGTGCGGCCAGGTCTCGCCGACGACCTCGATCAGCCCGTGAGCCCGCGCGGATACCGGCTGCTCGGCCGGATACCGAGGCTCGACGCGGGCGCGGCTGACCGGCTGATCGCGCACTTCGGCGGACTGCAGAAGCTGCTGTCCGCGACGGCGGCAGACCTGCGCCAGGTGGCAGGGATTGACGCGGCTCAGGCCACCAGGGTCCGCGAAGGCCTGTCCCGCCTGGCCGAAGCGACGTTGCTTGACCGCTACCCGTGAGACCCGCATCGCTCCTCGCAGCGCCGGGCTAACGGGCCCGGCCGTCAGCCAATGCGGAAGGCCAGCGCATTGCTCCGCAGCGAACCGTCTGCGGCGACGGCCGTATAGCCGCCACGCGCGGCCGCGGCACGCGGCACCGCGCATCCCGGCAAGGAGTGCTGGCCATCCCAGCCGATTGACACAACGGTCGGCACGCCGCGGCGGAGTTCAGTCACCCGCGACGCCTCGCCGTCGGCACACTCGCTGGAATTCCAGACAGCCTCGGCGCCAGCCGAGATCCGCAGCACCACGTGCGCCAGCCCGATGTCGAACATGCAGGCCTGAGCGGCCGTTGAAACCACGTCCACCGCGAACTCCGGCGTCTGCTTGGCGGAGTAACTGGACTGGCTGGAGAAGAGGCTGAGCACGATGGCTCCGGCCGGGCAGGCCAGCAGGCCGACGTTGCTGCCCTTATGGCCGTGCCGAGGTGGGCCGGGACTTGGGCTGGTCGCCGCGGTGTGCGTGGGGCTTGCGGCCGGCGATGCAGCGGGCCTTGCCGGGCCGGCGGGCAGGTTCTTGGTCGCTGCGGCCGGGGCTGCCGGCGCGGAGCCCCCGAGGAAGCCGGAGAAGGCCCAGGCCACAAGGGCCAGGACCGACAAGCCGAGGACGAGAGTAATGAAGCGCCTCCGCCAGTAGGTCGCTGTCACGGGCCGCTCGGGGGGCATGCGACGGACCGTGCTCGTGGCCATACGCTGAGTATGCAAGAGCCTTGCGGCGGCGCGCGGCAATGACCCGCCGCTCTCCCGGATCCACGTGTTGGCAGCTCGCCGACTCGAGGTGCTTCGTGCTGGTGCATGACACTCGCACCTGTGCGCGTGCGACGATCGACCGACTATGACTTCTCCTTACCTGGCGCCGGTCCAGGGTTGGTACGCCGAGAACGCCAGGGACCTGCCCTGGCGGCATCCGGGCGCGTCTGCGTGGTCGGTCCTCGTTAGCGAGATCATGCTCCAGCAGACGCCGGTGAGCCGCGTGCTGCCCGCGCACGCGGCCTGGCTCGCCCGCTGGCCGAGCCCGGCATCGCTCGCGGCGGCGACGCCCGCCGACGCCGTCCGGCAATGGGACAGGCTCGGTTATCCGAGGAGGGCCGTGCGGCTGCACGCGAGCGCGCAGCTCATCGTGTCCCGGCACGGTGGCCAGGTCCCTGCCTGCGTGCAGCAGCTCCGGGCGCTGCCCGGTATCGGTTCCTACACCGCGGCCGCGGTTGCAAGCTTCGCCTATGGGCAGCGGCACGCCGTCCTGGACACGAATGTCCGGCGGGTCCTCGCCCGGCTGATCACCGGCGAAAGCCAGCCTCGGCCCAACCAGTCCGTGGCCGAACTGGGGCTGGCCGAATCGCTGCTGCCGGCGGACGGGCGCACCGCGGCCCGCTGGTCGGTGGGCGTGATGGAACTGGGCGCCCTGGTCTGCACTGCGGCCAGACCCAGGTGCGCCGACTGCCCGCTGGCGCACCTGTGCGCCTGGCGCGAGCGCGGCTGCCCGCCTGCACCTGTTAGCCGCGCCGCCCCCGGCTACGCGGGCACTGACCGGCAGTGCCGCGGCCGGCTGCTCGCCGTCCTACGGGATGCTGGCGGGCCCGTCCGGCCCGTCGCGCTGGAAGCGGCCTGGGGCGACTCAGGGCAGCGAGCCAGATCGCTCGCTGCCCTGATAGCCGATGGGCTTGTCACCCGGTGTGCCGATGGATCGCTGGCGCTGCCGGGCGACGAGCCGTCCTAGTCGGATGCGGTCGCTGTCGCCCCGCTGGCGCCGGCCTTGGACTCCACCGCCTCCGGTGGCGCGTCGGGCACTTCGGCCGGCTTGGTGACCCCGCGGAAGACGAACGTCTCGTCATCGCCCGAACCCTCGGTGTCGACGATCACGATCTGGCCGGCCTTCAGCTCGCCGAAGAGGATCTTCTCTGACAGGTGATCCTCGACCTCGCGCTGAATCGTCCGGCGCAGCGGCCGGGCACCCATGACCGGGTCGTAGCCCTTCTTCGACAGCAGCGTCTTGGCCGCGGGCCGGATCTCGATGCCCATGTCGCGGTCGCGCAGCCGCTCGTCCACCTTGCTGACCATGAGGTCAACGATCTCGAAGATCTCCTCCTGGCTGAGCTGGTGGAACACGATGGTGTCGTCGACGCGGTTGAGGAACTCCGGCCGGAAGTGCTGCTTGAGCTCCTCGCTGACCTTCGCCTTCATCCGGTCATATGAGCCCTTCGACTCCGTGGCCGCACCGAAGCCGACGGTCACGCCCTTCGAGATGTCCTTAGTCCCGAGGTTGGTCGTCATGATGATGACGGTGTTCTTGAAGTCGACGACCCGGCCCTGTGCGTCGGTGAGCCGACCGTCCTCCAGGATCTGCAGCAGCGAGTTGAAGATGTCGCCGTGCGCCTTCTCGATCTCGTCGAACAGCACGACCGAGAACGGCTTGCGCCT
>JASHUG010000026.1 GCA_030040155.1 Streptosporangiaceae bacterium
ACCGGGCCAGCCGGCTCGACAGCGCATCCAGCTCCCCATACGACAACCCGCCCCCCGCCGTCACAACCGCCGGCGCACCCCCATCCCGGCCCGCCGCACCCGCCAGCAACGCCGGCAACAACACCGGCGCCACCTCCACCGCCGTGTCATTCCACCCAGAAAGCAGCAACTCCCGCTGCGCTGGCGTGACGCTCTGATCCGCATGGCGATCCCCGTCAGGCACAACCGCTCCCCGCGAGCCTCCAGCGTGTGCAATTCGCATGACCGTCACGAACCGCTGTGATTTGGGCATGTACGCCGCCGTGTAGTGAGTCTCACCGTGTTGTTGACGCCGACGACCCGGTGCCCGGCTGCACGCAATGCCTTGATGGCTGCGGGTAGGTTGGTGACCAGCAGGTGGTCGGTGTCATAGCTGGCGACCGCGAACACGCTCAAACCCGCCGCGGCTAGCGGGCCAGCCACTGAAACCAGCACGCCAGGCTCGTCAACACTGGTCGAGCCGTCGATGCGCAAGCAGTGCCAGCCGGCCTGCCTCGGTACGGCCGCCGGGACGACGCTGGCCGGGCAGATGACCGACAGCTCGGCCCGGCTCCTGGTAATCGAGACGAAGTCGGCGGGTGCTAACGCCCATGCCGGGATTCCCTCGTCCGGGCTGAGTCTGCAGATGGCATAGCACTGGGGCAGGAGGGCCAGAGTGCGACTGAGTTCGGACACGCGCTCGCCTGCTAGTAGATGATCCGCGAGTCGCTTGAGACCCTGAACGCGCGCGACTTGCGCAGATCCCTGGCAATGTTGATGCGCTTGAGCCAGCGGTCGGTTCCGTCGTAGCGCGCGGTGAATGCCTTGCGGCCGTGCACGGCCCTGTAGTTATCCACGAACAGGATCTCGCCGGGCTGCAGCACGACGTCGGTGAGCTGGCTCTCTAGCGCCCGGCACAGGTCGCCGAACGCTGCTCTGGCCACGGCGTCCCCTGGGACTTCCATGTAGAACGGGTCGATCGACAGGTAGGGGGCGTCGAAATCGCCCGATAGCACGGCAACACGCTGCGGGCGCTTGTCCATCTCCTCAAGCCGATGCTCGGCGGCCCGCAAGAGGTCTGCTTCCTTTCCCGCGGCCGGCCGCGACCGACCTCGGCGGCTGGCGAGGTGCGAATCGTCAGGGCGGATCTGAAACCGCGGTTCGAAGAGCACCGACCGCACGTCGGCAGGCAATTCAATACCGTCCAGCGACGAGATAGTGGTCGCAACCCCGTCGTGGTTGCGCAGGCAGAGAAGTCCGAGGTAATCACACCTCAGCGGGTGGAACGCCTCCTCGGTATGCCACCAGAGCAGGTCAGCGCTGCTGCTTCCGACCTGGCTGTGCTCGTCAGCAGGCGTGGGCGCAATGTCGTGCACGAGGGCCCCGTCTTGCTGTGTCGCCCAGCCGAACAAGTCGCCGAGTACTGACCCGGACAGCGCCAGCCAGGTGGTCTGGGCAGCGGTGCTGCGCGGGTCAGGCTGGCTGCCCCAGCCATCGGGCGTCGGGCCAATGGCCGAATCATCGATCTCGATGCCGGCCAGCGTGAACGCCGGGAAGTCCTCCAGCCCGCGCCGGTCGCGCAGGAATGATCGCAGCCGGTCAGGCAGGTGGTGGCAGGCCAACGCCACAGCGCGGAAGTACTCGTGCCCGTGGGCGGTCGGAAAGTCGGCGGCAAGCTGCCCAATCAGCTCCGTGACCGCGGCGCGCTCTGATTGTTCGAGTGCGAACGCGGCAACCAGGCCCGTAACTCCCGGCTGGCGGGGCAGCTGGGAGATAGCTGGCATGTCTCACTCCGCACGATGTCATAGCGTCCCGGAGCATCGCCGCTCTGGAGTCGCTCTGTACGAGCCGCGCGCGACGACGTCGCCCCGGTAACTGGCGGGCGAAGCGCCACGAGTGACGCTAGGCGTGCTGGGTGAGATTCTCCATGCTGACAACCGGCGAAGTGTCGGCGGACTTCTGGGAGCCACGCAGCAGCTCCGGGTCTCGCGACTAACGAAAGGGCCATTGACAGCAGTTAGCGTTGCTGCCTGCCCGCGACCAATCGGCGGAAATAAAGTAGTTTTGTTGTTGCCCGACGTACATGACCGATTCTCTCCGGGGGCGGTCTCGATGAGCGGCGAGGATGGCGGGGCCAGGGACTTTGGGGCCTGGATGCGGCGGCGTCGCATTGCGGCCGGGCTCAGTCAGGAAGAACTGGCCGCGAGCTCTGGCGTAAGCGTCCGCGCCATCAGCGACCTCGAGCGCGGCCGTACCACGAGGCCTTATCCGCGCTCGATGCGGCTGCTGGCCGCGGCGCTGGCGGGGACGGGTCCGATGCCGGTGGCTGCGGCCGCGCCCGGGCACGTTGTTCCGCGCGAGCTGCCTGCCCCGGTGCGCCACTTCACCGGGCGCGCGGCCGAGCTTGACAAGCTATCGGAGCTGGCGGCCGCGGGCGAGGTACCCGCGCTTGTCATCTGTGCCGTTGGCGGGACGGCAGGCGTCGGAAAGACCGCGCTGGCGGTGCAGTGGGCGCACCAGGTCGCAGACCGGTTCCCGGACGGGCAGCTGCATGTGAACCTGCGCGGTTATGACCCGTCCGAGCCGCTATCCGCGGCGGATGCACTGGCGGGCTTCCTGCGAACGCTGGGCGTGCCCGGCACCGAGATCCCTGATGGGCTGGAGGACCGGGCCCGGCTCTACCGCAGCCGGCTGGCCGGCCGCCAGGTGCTGGTGCTGCTGGACAACGCCCGCGACGCTGAGCAGGTCCGGCCGCTGCTGCCCGGCGACCCGGCTTGCGCGGCCGTCGTGACCAGCCGGGACGCGCTGGCCGGGCTGGTCGCCGCCGACGGCGCCCAGCGGCTGGACCTGGACGTGCTGCCGGAGGCCGACGCCATTGGCCTGCTGCGGTCGCTTATCGGCGCTCGAGCCGATGAGGATCCGGACGCCGCTGCCGCGCTGGCCGGCCTGTGCGCCCGGCTGCCGCTGGCGCTGCGTATCGCCGCCGAGCTGGCAGCCGCCCGTCCCGCGGCGCCGCTGGCGGACCTGGCGGCCGAGCTCGCAGCCGATCGGCTCGACCTGCTGGAGGCGGGCGACTGCCGGGCGGATGTGCGGGCGGTATTCTCCTGGTCGTTCCGGCAGCTGCCCGAGGATGCGGCCGCCGCGTTCGCTCTGCTCGGCCTGCACCCAGGCAACGACCTGGACGTGCTTGCCGCTGCGGCGCTGACCGGGACGACCACGGGGCAGGCCCGCCGGGTCCTTGGCCTGCTGTATCGGGCCAGCCTGCTGCAGGCGGCCGGTCCTGGCCGGTACGGCATGCACGACCTGCTGCGCGCCTATGCGCGCGAGCAGGCTGTCGTCGCTGAGCAGGCGCGCGTCCGCGACGCCGACGGCTGGCGTGATCGGGCCGTGACCCGGCTGTTCGACTACTACCTGGCCGCAGCGGCCGCCGCCATGGACATCCTGTACCCGGCCGAAGCCCGTTATCGGCCGCGGAAGATAGCCACAGCCGCGGTTACGCCCGAGATGGCGGGAGACGCCGAGGCGCGGGCATGGCTGGACACCGAGCGCGCGAACCTCGTCGCCGTGGTCGTCTACTGCGGTGGCCACGGCTGGTCTCGGCATGCCGCAGACCTGGCCGGCACGCTGTTCCGCTACCTGATATCGGGGAGTCACCTGCCAGAGGCGCTGACGATCTACGGCCACGCGCTGCAGGCCGCTCGCCGCTCCGGCGACCTGGCGGCCGAGGCCGAGTTCCTGAATAACCTGGGCAGCATCACGATGCTGACCGGTCATTTCCGCGATGCGGCCGACCTCTTTCAGGCCGCGCTGGCACGCTACGGCAGGTGCCACGACCGGCCAGGGCAGGCCCAGGCCCTGCAGAATCTCGGCACCACCGAAATCCAGCAGCACAACCATCAGGCCGCGGTCGGCTATTACCGGGAGGCGATCGCAGCCTACGACGATGTCGGGGACAGTCTCGGCGCGGCGCACACCCTGACGAGGCTCGCGGGCGCGGAGACCGAGCTGGGCTGGCATGACCAGGCTTCACAGCACCTCTTGCTGGCGCTGCCGGTGTTCCGTGAGGCGAATGATCAGGGCGGCGAGGCCCTCACGCTAAACGGGATCGGCGTGCTCAACGCCAGCCGCGGTCAGCTGGCCCAGGCTGCAGCGTTCTTCGAGCAGGCCCTGGCCATCTACCGTCGCATCGACAACCGGAACGGCGTCGCCGCCCAGCTCCATAACCTGGGCGACGTCAGCCTCCACCAAGGCAGATACCAGCGGGCCAGTAAGTACCTCCGCCAGGCACTGGCCAGATACCAGGAAATCGGCCAAAAGCACGGCGAGCTCATGACGCTGCGGCGCCTGGCCGAGGCACTGCAAGGGGCCGACCAGCCCGCTGCCGCCAGGGCTGCCCTGGCCGACGCGCTCCGGCTGGCCGCCGAAACCGGCAACACCTACCAGCAGGCGAGCGCGCACCACGAGCTGGCAGAAAGCCACCACCGCGCCGGCCAGGACGCCGAAGCTCGCCGCCACTGGCAGCAGGCGCTCGCCCTGTACACCCAGCTCGGCGCGCCCGAGGCAGACCAAGTCCGGGCCCGGGTCAGCGCACTAGAGGCGGATCGCGACGCGGCCGGCCAGGCCGCAGGGTAGCTCTTGCGACAACACACTTCTGAGGGGCGTGCAAAGTCAGTGACTGCCGTAACGACGTGGCGGCTGTGCCTCGCCGGGGCCGGCCATGTAGGCGCGGGCGTCGTCTCGCTGCTGCACCGCAGGCATGCTGAGATTGTCACGAGGTACGGCGCTGACCTGCGTCTGTGCGGAATTGCTGAGCTGGGCGGTTGCGCTGTCGACCAATCCGGGCTTGATCTTGGCGCGGTGCTGCGCACGGTCAGCGCGGGCCTGTCGCTCGGAGCGATGCCCGGTGCGGGACGGCCGGGCATGACGTCACGTCAGCTGATCGACGAATGCAGGCCGGACATCTTGCTTGAGGCAACGCCCGTCAACCTCACAGACGGCGAGCCAGGGCTGTCGGTGGTGCGCGCGGCGCTGACCGCCGGCAGGCACGTAGTCCTGGCCAACAAGGGCCCGCTGGCGCTCTGCTATGGCGAACTGGCCGGGCTGAGCGATCTCGCAGACGGCTGGGGCTCGTGCTATCGGCCGACTGGGGCAGCGGGCTCAGGTGCGCGCCCACGCCTGCGGTTCAGCGCAACCGTGGCGGGCGCGCTGCCAGTGGTGAACATCGGCCGCCGGGATCTCGCCGGCGATCGCATCACGCGCATCGAGGCGATCTTTAACGGCACGACGCACAGCATTCTGAGGGCCATGGAGCGCGGGCTTACGTTCCAGGACGCGCTGGCCGACGCGCAGGCACGGGGCATCGCGGAGGAAGACCCCAGTCTCGACGTATCCGGCCGTGACAGCGCCTGCAAGCTTGTCATCACCGTCAATGCGGTCCTGGGTATGCCGGTGACGCTTGCGGACGTGGATATCGAGGGCATCACGGGGATCACGCCGGCCGACGTGGTCGCGCACCAGAACCGCGGGCAGCAGCTGATCCTGCTGTGCCTGGCCAGCGAATCGCCCGGCGGTTACAACCTCTCCGTCCGGCCTGCCCCTGTGCCTGCCGAGCACCCGCTAGCGAGGCTGCTGCCAGACGAAATGGGAGTCGCGTACTACACCGAGCACCTCGACCGCCTGTTCAGCGCGAGCCTCGAACCCGGTCCGGCCCCGGCATCAGC
>JASHUG010000027.1 GCA_030040155.1 Streptosporangiaceae bacterium
GCGGCGGCGGCGGTCGCGGTCGCAGCGGCACGGCCGGCGCCTTCGGCCGTCCAGGCGGCCGTCCGGCCCGCGCCCGGCGGTCGAAGAAGCAGCGGCGCCAGGAATTTGACATGCAGGCGCCGGCGATTGGCGGCGTGCAGATCCCGCGCGGCAACGGCCAGGTCATCAGGCTTTCGCGCGGCGCCTCGCTGAGCGACTTCGCGGACAAGATCGGCGTCAACCCGGCATCGCTCGTGCAGGTGCTGTTCCACCTCGGCGAGATGGTCACCGCGACGCAGTCGGTGAACGACGAGACGCTGCAGTTGCTGGGTGCCGAGCTGAGCTACAACGTGCAGGTGGTTTCCCCGGAGGAAGAGGACCGGGAGTTGCTCGAGGCGTTCGACATCGAGTTTGGCGAGGACGAGGGCGAGGACGCCGACCTGGTCCCGAGGCCACCGGTGGTCACCGTGATGGGCCACGTCGACCACGGCAAGACCAAGCTGCTTGACGCCATCCGGCACACCAACGTGGTCGCGCACGAGGCCGGCGGCATTACCCAGCACATCGGCGCCTACCAGGTCAATACGTTCGTGGACGGCCAGGAACGTAAGATCACCTTCATCGACACCCCAGGTCACGAGGCGTTCACCGCCATGCGCGCCCGCGGTGCCGAGACCACGGACCTGGTGATCCTCGTGGTCGCGGCCGACGACGGCGTGAAGCCGCAGACGACAGAGGCGCTTAACCACGCGCAGGCGGCAAACGTTCCGATCGTGGTCGCCGTGAACAAGATCGACAAGGAAGGTGCCGATCCGCAGCGGGTCAGGGCCCAGCTCACCGAGTACGGCCTGGTGGCAGAGGAGTTCGGCGGTCAGACCCTGTTCGTCGACGTATCGGCGCGCAACGAGACCGGCATCGACGCGTTGCTCGAGGCCGTCATCCTGACCGCGGACGCCGAGCTGGACCTGCGGGCTAACCCGAACCAGCAGGCACAGGGCACCGCGATCGAGGCGCACCTGGACAAGGGCCGCGGTCCGGTAGTGGACGTGCTGGTGCAGCGCGGGACGCTGCACGTCGGCGATTCCATCGTCTGCGGCGAGGCGTTCGGGCGCGTCCGGGCCATGCTGGACGAGAACGGTGACCAGGTACGCGAGGCATCGCCGTCGCGCCCGGTCGAGGTCCTCGGCCTGACCGGCGTGCCCGACGCAGGCGACAGCTTCCTGGTCGTCGACGATGACCGGGTGGCCAGGCAGATCGCTGAGCGGCGCGAGGCCAGGGAGCGCAGCGCGATGTTCGCGCAGCGGCGCCCGCGGGTCACGCTGGAGGACCTGGAGTCCGCGCTGAAGTCGGGCGAGCGGGCCGAACTGCTGCTCATCATCAAGGGCGATGTGTCTGGCTCGGTCGAAGCGCTGGAAGACGCGCTGCTGCAGCTGGATGTCGGCGAGGAAGTGGAGCTGCGGGTTATCGGCCGCGGCGTCGGCGCGATCACCCAGGACGACGTGAACCTGGCCATCGCGTCCAATGCCGTGATCATCGGCTTCAACGTCCGTCCGGCCGGCCGGGCCGGCGAGCTGGCCCAGAAGCAGGGTGTGGACATCCGCTACTACTCGGTCATCTACCAGGCGATCGAGGAAGTCGAGGCCGCGCTCAGGGGCATGCTCAAGCCGATCTTCGAGGAGGCCCAGCTCGGCACGGCCGAGATCCGGGAGATCTTCCGGGTTCCGCGGGTCGGCAACATTGCCGGCTCCATCGTCCGATCCGGCACGATCACCCGCAACAGCAAGGCCCGCCTGATCCGCGACGGCGTGGTGGTCTCGGACAACCTCAGCGTCGAGTCGCTCCGCAGGTTCAAGGAAGACGCGACCGAGGTTCGGGAAGGCTTCGAGTGCGGTATCGGCATCGGCTACAACGACATCCACGTCGGCGACGTGATCGAGACGTTCGAGCTGAGGGAGAAGCCGCGGACCTGACCGGGGCTGTCCAGCACGCCGGGCCCGCCGGCCCGGTACGAGAGCGCAGATTGAGGGTGGCGTGTACGTGGGCGCCCTGACCCTGGACGTGCTGCTAGGCGACGTGCGGTCGCTGAAGCAGAAACGCTCCGTGGTCAGGCCGCTCATCGCCGAGGTGCATCGCCGGTTTCCCGGCGTGGCCGTCGGCGAGACCGGATGTCTCGACCTGCACCGGCGGGCCGAGATTGGCATTGCGGTCGTGAGCTCGACCGCGGCGAACGCCATACAGCTGCTTGAGGCGTGCGAGCGCTTCGTCGCGGAGCGCCCCGAGATCGAGCTGCTGGCGGCACGGCAGCGGCTGCATACCGACGAAGGGGAGTGACGCCATGAACCGGGCAGCCTCTAGCTCGGGGGGACGACCCTCCGGAAGCCCTCGCACTAGGGCACGCAAGCTCGGAGACCGGATCGCCGAGATCGTGGCGGAAATGCTGGAGCGCCGGATCAAGGACCCTCGACTGGGCTTCGTGACCGTGACCGAGGCTCGCGTCACCGGAGACCTGCGCGAGGCCACCGTGTACTACACGGTCTACGGGTCTCCCGAGGAAGTCGCGGGCACGGCCGCGGCGCTGGCCAGCGCGACTGGCCTGATCCGGTCCGAGGTCGGCAGGCAGACCGGGATCAAGCACACGCCCTCGATCACTTTCGTCGAGGACAAGGTGCCTGACAACGCTCGCGCGATCGAGGATCTGGTGGCCAAGGCCAGGCAGGCCGACGCGGAGGTCGCGGCGGTGCGCGCGGATGCCGTGCACGCTGGCGACACCGACCCGTACCGCCAGCCGGCCGGCCGCGTCGACGAGGACGATTTTGAGGGCAACGACCTGCTCGACGACCAGTTCGACGATGACCTGGACGACAACGATGATGCGCCGGCGGGGCCGCTCGGGAACTACCCTGGCCCGGCCCTGGGCGGGGGGAGAAGCGCGCGGCGGTGACGGCTGGCGTAGGAGCGGTGGCGGAGGCTGACTGGGCGCGAGCCGTCAAGGTCCTGGACGGTGCCGACCAGGTCTGCCTGGCCTGCCATGTCCGGCCCGATGCGGACGCCCTCGGTTCGATGCTGGCCGTCGCGACCGCGCTGAGCCGCCGGCCGGGCTCGCCGGCGCAGGTAATCGCCTCGTTTGGCGACGAGCCGTTCGTTGTGCCGGACATCCTGCGGTTCCTGCCCGGTGTCCCGCTGCTGAGCGGCCCGAGCCGTTATCCCGCCCGCCCAGCCGTGATGGTGACGTTCGATGCGGCCAGCGTCGACCGGCTCGGCTTGCTGGCTGGGCCGGCCGCGGCCGCGGCCGAGCTGATCGTCCTCGATCATCACGCCTCGAACACGCGATTCGGCACGATCAACCTGGTCGACCCGGCCGCGGCTGCCACGGCCGTGCTCGGCGCGGTGCTGGTCGACCGGCTCGGCCTCCCGCTGACCGAGGACGTAGCGCTCGGGCTCTATGCGGGCCTGGTCACCGACACCGGGTCGTTCAAGTTCTCTTCGACCACGCCGGCGGTCCATGAGCTAGCCGCCCGCCTGATCGCGACCGGCATCGACCCTGGCGCAGTGTCCCGCCACCTGTACGACACCGCGCCGTTCGGCTACCTGGGCCTGCTCGCCGCCGCGCTCGGCCGCGCCGTCCTCGAGCCCGACTCGGCGCGCGGCCTCGGGCTGGTGTGGACGACCGTCACCAGAGACGACCGCGAACGGGCGGGCAACCTGCCGCTGGACGCCGCCGAGTCAGTCATCGACGAGATACGCCGCACCGCAGAGGCCGAGGTGGCGGTCGTGCTCAAAGAAGATGATGACGGTGTCTGGCAGGCGTCGGTCCGGTCAAAGCAAGTGGTTGACGTGGCCAAGGCCTGCACCGCGCTCGGCGGGGGTGGCCACGCCCGGGCGGCCGGCTTCTCCGCCTCCGGCCGCCCGGGCGCGGTCATCGCCGCCCTGGCAGCACAGTTGGGCAGCACATGACCGACAGCGGGCTGATCATCGTCGACAAGCCCAAGGGCTGGACCTCCCATGACGTCGTCGCGAAGATCCGCAGACTGGCCGGCACGCGCCGCGTCGGCCACGCGGGCACCCTCGACCCGATGGCGACCGGCGTGCTGATCGTGGGCGTAGAGAAGGCAACGAGGCTGCTCGGGCATCTCGCGCTCACGGAGAAGGAGTACACCGGCACGATCCGGCTCGGCCAGGCAACCGATACCGACGATGCCGATGGCGCGGTCATAGACTTCGTTCCCGCGATTAATGTCAGCGAGGAGGAACTGCAGCGCGGCGTGACTGGCCTCACCGGGGACATCCAGCAGGTCCCGCCCGGCGTCAGCGCGATCAAGGTGGCGGGGCAGCGGTCCTACCGGCTCGCGCGCGCAGGCGCCGCGCCGCAGCTAGCGGCTCGTCCGGTGACGGTGAGCGCGTTCGTGGTCGATGCGGTCAGGCGCGCCGGCGACATCGTGGACGTGGACGTGCAGGTGCGCTGCTCGAGCGGCACGTATATCCGGGCGCTCGCGCGCGACCTGGGAGCGGCGCTCGGTGTCGGCGGGCACCTCACCGCCCTGCGGCGCACCCGTGTCGGCCCGTACCAAATCGCCGAGGCGGCCGCCATGGAGCAGCTGGCCGAGCGGCTCGAGCTCATGCCGCTGGCCCAGGCCGCCAGGGCCGCGTTCGGGCACAGGGAACTGACGGCGGATGAGACCGCGCGCATCGCGCACGGCGGGCGGCTGCCGGCGCTCGGCAGCGGCTTGGCACCGGTCGCGGCGTTCGCCCCCGACGGCTCGCTGGTGGCGCTGCTGACGGAGGCGGACGGGCAAGCCCGGTCCCTGGCGGTGTTTGCTATCGACCAGACGGCCGGCTCGCCCGCCGGGAGCTAACGTGCCTCGACCACCGGTGCCATGGCAGGCTTGGGGCACCGCCCGAATACTCGCCGGACCGGCAGGGGGATAGCAGACATGCAGCGGTGGCAGGGCCCCGAGGACGTGCCCGATGACTGGGGATCTTCGGTCGTCACCCTCGGCGTCTTCGACGGCGTGCACCGTGGGCACCAGCAGATCATCGCCCGCGCGCGGCAGGCGGCGAGCGAGCTCAGGCTGCCGCTGGTGGTGGTGACGTTCGACCCGCACCCGGACGAGGTGGTCAGGCCGGGGTCCCACCCGCCGTTCCTGTGCACGACCAGGCGCCGGGCGGAACTGCTGGCCGGTCTCGGCGCCGACGCTGTCTGCGTGATCAAGTTCACGTACGACTTCTCCCAGCTCGGCCCGGAGGAGTTCGTGCGGACCGTGCTCGTGGACCGGCTGCACGCAGCGCGAGTCGTGGTGGGCGAGGACTACGTCTTCGGGCATAAGGCGGCCGGGGATGTGGCGCTGCTGGCGGAACTGGGGGAGAAGTACGACTTCACCGTCGAGGGCCTTCCGCTGGTGACCGAGGACGGCGTGCGGATCTCCTCGACCGAGATCCGGGCCCGCCTGGCCGAGGGCGACGTGGCCGGCGCGGCGCACGACCTCGGGCGTCCGCACCGCGTCGAGGGCGTGGTCGTGCGAGGGCACCAGCGCGGACGGGCACTCGGGTTCCCGACCGCGAACCTCGAGACGCTGCCGCACGCCGCCATCCCGGCCGACGGGATATACGCAGGCTGGTTGTACGAGCTTGATCCGGCTGACGGGTCGGAAATGCAGAAGTGGCCGGCCGCGATTTCGGTCGGTACGAACCCGACCTTTGATGGCCGGGAGCGCACCGTGGAGGCCTACGCGCTGGACCGCGACGACCTGGACCTGTACGGCGCGCACGTGGGCGTGGATTTCGCGCTGCGGCTCCGGCCGACCGTCAGGTTTGCCTCAGTGGACGAACTCGTTGCGCAGATGCGCGTCGACGTGGATCAGGCTCGAACCCTTACCGGCACGGACTGACGACAACGCGCCACAAGCCGGGCAGGCTTAAGGCGTGTTGCCGCTGTTAATCTCGAACACCCACTCCTGCTTGATGTCGTGGTCCTTCCACGGTTGCTGCTTGATTGGCGAACCGACTCTTATGCCGTCCGGCTCGAGGACGTAGGTCGACTTATAGTTGAAGACGTAACATGCGTATGTTTCCATGCTCAGGAAATCGAGATGCCAGTACTGCTCGTGGTGCTTGGTACCCAGGCATTTGTCGGCGATGACCTGAGCTCCGCGCGCTCGGCCGCGTCCGGCTACGCTCAGGCACTTGCCCTTGCCGTTCACCAGCTGATAGTAGCCGGTGTGACCGATCTCACCGCGCCGATACCACGCTTGATCGCCCTTATACGTGCAGTTATATATGTGCGCATCGCCATTCTTGGCAATGCCTATACACACCTGGCGGACGTTTATGAGATAAGCCCACTCAAAAGAGTTACCGGAATTGCTGGTCGCCGCAGAGGCGGCAGTCACGGCGCCGGACAGGCCGACCGCTAAGGCAACTGCGGCCACGTAAATTAGTATTCTCCGCATCTGAGTTCTCCCCGGCATTCCTGTTGATAAGCCTGGAACTTGAGCCCTGCGTAATTTA
>JASHUG010000301.1 GCA_030040155.1 Streptosporangiaceae bacterium
CCGCCCTGGCGATGCGCACGAGCAAGTCTCGCTGGGCATTCCCGTACAGCGCATTCGCGTCGTACAGCACGACGAACGGCATTTGGCTTAGTCCTCGCCGAGATCTCCGGCCATGCGCGTCAGGTCGTCCACCACGGGGCGCCTGCTCTGATGGTCCTCGCGCTGATAGTCGAGCAGGTCGCCGAACGCCACGCGGCGGTGCGTGCCCACCATCGTGAACGGGATCTTGCCGGCCTCCAGCAGACCGACGAGATAAGGGCGCGATACGTTCAGGGCGTCTGCAGCCTGCTGCGTGGTCAGCATCGCGTTCAGCGGCATGATCTGAACGCCGGTTCCTTGTTCGAGCAGGCTAAGAACCTGCGCAAGCATGACGGCGATCTCCCTCGGCACCACAAGTGCCTCGTCGTCACCGATCTCGGCGACAACGTCGATCGGCGCGTCTCCTGGATGGCCGGCCAGGAACTCGCGGATGCGCCGTGAGGCGCGCTCCACCAGCACAGGGTCTATCTTCTCTGGCCTGAGTTCGATTCCCTTCGTGCTCACTGCACCCACTTCCCCTCCGTTAAGCGCAGTATCTGAAACAAACGCAGTAACCGCAATCATTCCCAGAAGCTTCTGGGAAACATTTACGCAACCGAGATTTGATTGATCTCGGTTTGCGGAACCGCTTGCGGTCTTCTGGCCTGCGCTGCTCCGGACCGGAACACGGCGGGCTCATCCCGGCCCTGGGCTGGCGTGACCTCGTCCGCGGTACTCGCCGAGCTTGACGCCCGGCGACGGCCACTCCGACATCGGCGCGGCGCGACCGAGACGCGCCTCGCTGATCGTGCGGGCCAGGTGCACCGGCGGCACGGCAGCGAAGTCCGCCGGCGCGCCGATCGCCGTCGACATCGCAGGCGCCATGGCCGGCAGCGGCCCCGTGAGCGCGGATCCGGGCCGGCAGCGGCAGCGCATCCCCCAGCGGCGATGACCGCCGGGTGGTCGGCCTCCGGCGCCTCGCCCTGGAAACCGGGGTTGCGGTGATCAAGATGCACGAGGCCGGCAGGCACGCCGGGGCATCGCTGATGCGGGGCGCCGACGTCAGCAACGACGTTCGGATGAAGGCCGTGGGGCATGTGACCGAGAGCGTCTACGACCGCCACACCCACGTCAAGGCCGCGGCGCACGGCGCGGCCGCGGAGCAGGTCGCTGCGCTCCTGGCGAGGGCCGGGAAGCCATGACCGCGCGCCATGATCCCAGAATGATCCCAGAACCGCCGTTCCGGGCCCTGGCCGGAGCACACGGCCAGGACACCAGGAGCGGATTAATGCAGGTCAGCGGAGGCGGACGGGAATCGAACCCGCCGACGACGCTGAGCGCCGTCCACCGGTTTTGAAGACCGAGGGGACCACCAGGAACCCTGACGCCTCCGAAAGCAGACCCTACCGGCGCCTCATGCCACTCGCCGGGCTCCGGGCCCTGGCTTGGGCGTGACATCGCGGGCCGAGTTCAGCACGTGCCCATCGGCGCAGGTCAGCTCCAGTTCGACGTGCGCGCCACAGTCCCGGTGCGTCAGCACCACCGGCGGGCCACTTGCCTCGGACGCGTACTTATCGCCCCAGGTCATGAGCGCCACGATGACCGGGAACAGGTCGATGCCCTTTTCCGTCAGCCGGTACTCGCTCCTCGGCCGCTGGCCGGGTTCGCGATAGGGCACCTTGTGCAAGAGTCCCTCGTCGACCAGGCGGGCGAGGCGGTTACTCAGCACCTGGCGCGGCGCCCCGGTCCGCCGCTGCATGTCGTCGAACCGCCGAACGCCGTTAAATGCCTCTCTGAGCACCAGGAACGTCCACTTCTCGCCGACGATCGAGAGCGCGGCCGCAATGTTGCACTGGTCCGGGTCGTAATCGAGCAGCCATGATCTCATGCGAGAAGGCTAAGTCTACTTGACAGACTTAGCAAGGCTTTGCCAGGCTGGGTCTATGGAGGGAACCCTGGCTTCGCGGCAGGCCGCGGCCACCGGAACCACGCCGGAAGTCCGGCCGGCGCAGAGCGACCCGGCCCACGGCAACCTGACGAAGGACAGCCTGACGAAGGACAGCCCGACGAAGGACAGCCCGACGCAGGGCAGTCTCACCGGGGGCGGCGCGCCGTCTGGCCGGTATCTCATCCGGACCGCCAGGCCAGATGACGCAGCGCTCATCCGGGACTTCGTGTGCGGGCTGTCGGTCAGAACCCAGTACTTCCGGTTCTTCACGGCCGTGGCACCGCCAAGTTCCGGGCTGATCCGGTCGCTCAGCGGAGACAGCGGCCGGTCCGACATCCTGCTGGTCACCGACGATTCTGGCGCCGTTATCGGCCACGGAATGGCTGCTGACGCACAGGTCGGCCGGACGCACACCGCGGATCTCGGCCTGGTCGTCGCCGACCGCTGGCAAGGCCAGGGCCTTGGCACGACCCTGCTCAGGATGCTCACCGACCGCGCCGCTGAGCGTGGCGTCGAGGCACTCGTGCTCGAGGTCCTGCCCGATAACCGAAGAATGCTCGGGATCATCGAGCGGCGCTGGCCGCACGCCAGCCGGGAGCGGACGCCCGACGCGATCACGATCACCGCGGAGCTCATCCGGCCCGACCTCGACTACATGGACTTTCCCGGTCAGCTGCTCGCCGCGCAGCTGCTTGACTGCGCCATCCGCGCTGCGAGCTGAACGGCTGTGGCAGCCTGCGAGGAGCACCCGATGACGGATTCAGCCAACCACGCGTCCGACGGCACAACCGAGGGGGCGGTCGACCGGTCGCGCACGTACTCGTGGTCCGACCCGGCCGCCGCTGCGGTCGCCGCCCGCGAACTAGCAGGCGGTGATTTCTTCAGCCAGCTCACGAGCGGTGAGCTGCCCGTCCCGCCGATCGCCGAGACGCTCGGCTTCACCGCGGTGTTCGTCAAGGATGGCCTCGCCCGCTTCGAGCTTGACCCGCAGGAGTTCCACTACAACCCGATCGGGTCAGTCCACGGCGGCGTGCTCGCCACGCTCTGTGACTCAGCCTGCGGCTGCGCGGTACATAGCCTGCTGCCCGCCGGAGCGTATTACACCAGCCTCGACCTGAGCGTGAAATTCCTGCGCCAGGTCACGAGTGCGACCGGCCGGCTGGTCTGCGAGGGCACGGTCGTGCACATGGGCTCCCGGTCCGCGCTCGCCCAGGCCAGCCTGACCGGTCCGGACGGCAAGCTCTACGGCCGGGCAACAAGCAGCTGCATGATCTTCCGCTAACCCGGCCGGACAAACCGGATGCGCAGGCGTCGGCCGGCTCAGTGCGCGTACAGGGCGTCGATGACGTCGGCGTACTTCGCGTGCACCACCCGCCGCTTCAGCTTCAGCGTCGGCGTCAGTTCCTCGCTCTCGGCAGTCCACTCCACTGGCAGCAGCCGCCAGTACTTGATCTGCTGCACGCGGGCCAGCCGCGAGTTGGCCTCATCGACTGCGCGGCCCACCTCGGCCAGCACCGTCGGGTCAGCCGCCAGTTCGGCCAGGGAGTCTGCCTTCACGCCGTGGGCCTTGGCCCAGCCGGGCGCGACCGCACTGTCGAGGGTCAGCACGGCGACCAGATAAGGCCGCCCGTCTCCGTACGCCAGCGCCTGGCCGATCAGCGGATTGGCGACCAGCAGGTTCTCGACCGCGGCGGGCGAGACGTTCTCGCCGCCCGAGGTGATGATCAGTTCCTTTTTCCGGTCAACGACCGAGACGAATGCGTCGGCGTCGATGGAGCCGATGTCACCGGTGTGCAGCCAGCCGTCGGCGTCGATCAGCTCCGCGGTCTGCTCAGGCAGGTTCAGGTAGCCGGGGGTGTTCAGCGGGCCGCGGGTGAGGATCTCTCCGTCATCGGCGATGCGGACCTCGATACCGGGCGAGGGCCGGCCGACGGTACCAAGCTTGAACGCATCGGGCGTGTTGCTCGTGAAAGCGCCGGTCGTCTCACTCATCCCGTAGACGTCGAGGATGCGCAGGCCGAGACCGGCAAAGAAGTCGCCCACATCTGGCGGGAGCGGCGCCGCCGCGCTGAGCGCGATCTCGACCTCGTCCATGCCGAGCAGCTGGCGGATCGGGCCAAGTACCGACTCCTGCGCCGCGGCGAATTCCGTCGCCAGCTCCGGCGTGGTCTGCTGCCCGTACTGGCAGCTGCGGATGTAGCGGAGCCCGGTGGACATCGCCGCGGCGACCGCGGCTCGCCTGGCCTCGTCCGGTTCGGCGTTCAGCAGCGCGCTGATGCCGGCCTGGAACTTTTCCCACACGCGCGGTACGCCGAAGAAAGCCGTCGGCCGCACGCGGCCGACGATGCCGACCAGCTGCGAGGCCGCGTCGTGGCAGAAGTGCACGTGCCCGACGTTCCGGATCCCGAGGTACACCGTGAGCATCCGCTCGGCGATGTGCGCCAGCGGCAGGTAGGACACCCACCGGACGTTCCTGACCGCGTTGCCGACCACCTCGGTGGCCATGACCTCATACAGCACGCTCTCGTGCGTGATGAGCACGCCCTTGGGGTGGCCCGTGGTACCCGATGTGTAGAGCAGGGTGACCGGGTCCGACGGCGTGATCGCGGCTACCCGGCTGTCGACTTCGGCTGGGAACTGGGCCTGCCGTCGTGCACCTAGCTCCAGCAGGTCGGCCCAGCTCAGGTACATCTCACCGGCGGGACGAGCCGCTGCGTCCCTGACGATGATCTTGCGAAGGCTGGGCAGCTGATCGAGGACCGGCTGCCAGCGGGCGAGCTCGCCGGGCCCGTCCACCACGGCGATGCGGGCTTCGCAGTTGCCGGCCACGTACGCGATCTGCTCGGCGGCAAGCGTGGCGTAGAACGTCACCGGCACGCCGCCCGCGTGCACCGCGCCAAGGTCGGCCAGGACGTGCTCGGTGCAGTTGGGCAGCATGATGCCGACTCGCTCGCCCGGCTGCACCCCGAGCTCGATGAACCCGGCCGCGATCTGCAGCGCCAGTTCGCGGGTGCGGCGCCAGGTGATCGTCTCCCACTCGCCGCCGTCGGACCAGGTGTCGGAGTACGCGGGCAGGTCACCGTGCTCGGCTGCGGTCTCCGCAAGCATGTCGCAAACAGTCCGGCCGCCGGCCATCCGCTCGATGTCCTTGCGCTCGGCAAGGATCCCGCTCTCGTCAGTCACTGTCGCCTCCCTGCTGGCCTTGAGGCGGCGCCTTCAGGGCGCCGGTGTACTCGCCAGTAGGCATGCCACCACGGCCGCGCGGCGGTACGCAAGACCGGCGATCACTACTGTTCAGACTATGAGCACTCAGTCCCAGATCCGGCTGACGCAGTACGCCCGCGGCGGGGGCTGCGCCTGCAAGATCCCGCCGGGCGAACTCGAGGCGGCGGTCGCGGGGCTCATCCCGGACAACCCCGTTCCCGCCCTGGTGATCGGCGTCGAGCACGGCGATGATGCGGCGGTGGTCCGGATCAGCGGGGACCGGGCCGTGGTGGCGACGGCCGACTTCTTCACCCCGGTGGTCGATGATCCGTACACGTTCGGGCAGATCGCGGCGGTGAACGCGCTGTCCGATGTGTACGCGGTCGGCGGGGAGCCCCTGGTCGCGCTGAACCTGCTGGGCTGGCCGCGAGACCTGCTCAGTGCGGAGCTGGCGGCCGAGGTGCTCCGTGGCGGTTTCGAGGCGGCGACCGCGGCCGACTGCCTCGTGGCCGGCGGCCACAGCATCGACGACCCCGAGCCGAAGTACGGGATGGCGGTCACCGGGTTGGCCGACCCCTCGGCACTGCTGCGCATCGACGCAGGCCAGCCGGGTCTGCCTCTGTCACTGACCAAGCCCCTCGGCAGCGGCGTGCTGAACTCACGGCACAAGGCCACGGGCGAGGTCTTCCCGGCCGCGATCGAGGTCATGACCACGCTGAACGACCAGGCCAGCCGGGCCGCGCTCGCAGCGGGGATCCGCTGCGCGACCGACGTGACTGGCTTCGGGCTGCTTGGTCACCTGTTCAAGCTGGCCAGGGCGAGCGGGGTGACAGCCGTGGTGGACAGCGCGGCGGTGCCGCTGATCGACGGGGCGCTGGCGGCAGTGCAAGCCGGCTACGTGCCGGGCGGGAGCCGCCGGAACCTTGACTGGGTGGCGCCGAGCGCGGACTTCGGTACCTTGCCGCAGGAACGGCTGCTGCTGCTCGCGGACGCGCAGACTTCGGGTGGACTGCTGCTGGCCGGCGAGATCGCCGGCGCCGCCGTGATCGGCGAACTCATCCCGCAGGCGGGCCCTGCGCTGATCCTCCGCTGACTGATTCGGCTCAGCTCAGCGTCAGCCGCATCTTCCGTTCCCACCGTCCGGGCAGGCGGGCCAGCGGCTGTCTGTAGTCGGTCATCACGAAGCCGACTCGCTCGTAGAGCCGCACGGCATCGTCGTTGCCATCCAGTACCCACAGGAAGGCCGTGCGAACCCCGGAGCCACGCAGGCGGCCGATAACGTCCGTCAGCATGCGCTGGCCCAGGCCCTTGCCTCGCTTGTCCCGTGCGACCCAGAGATACTCGAGATACCGTTCGTCTTTCGACTGTTCATCCTCACGGGTACAGCCAAGGAGGCTTATGGGTTCCTCATTATCTTCAAATCCAACATCCCATTCACCCCGCTCAAACTCGGCTCGCCAGTGCGATTCGCCCAATCGGCGCTCCTCCTCAAGCGTATGCAAAAAAGCACCGGGGGAATCCTCCAGCGCAGCCAATCTGACTCTCTTCAATACCGACCATTCATCGGGAACAAGCCGCTTGATATGGGGCATAAACCATGATCTTGACATGCGCCACCTGCTCGTGCAACCAACTGCGCCGGGCACGCCGGCGGCCGACTGAGATTAGTTAGCTGAACTAAAGTTTGCTCGGGTTAGCGAGCTCTAGGTGAAGCTGGCGGCGCTCAGCGGCGCGGCGATCCGGCCGACGTGAGCCCGGTCGGACATCCAAACTGCGGCGGAGGCCGGTTCCGGCCGGGCCGGAGGGCCGGCTCCTCCCGTGCCGCCGCACGGGCTGAAGCCGGCCCTCAGCGATGCATCAGAAAAGCGATGAGGACGGCGATCGCTATCACGACCGAGAACGCGACCGAGGTCACGGCAGCTGCCACTCGCAGCAGTTCTGTCAGCACGGCCGCGAGCGCGCGGGCAGCCGATGCTAGTGCTGCGACGAACAGGATGACTAGTACGAGGGCTACCAGAGCGCCCGCGTCAGCGCTCTGCGTCGAAGCAGCGCTGGCCGCTACGTTATAAAAAGTGAACTGACGTACGGCCGTGATTGTTGCCTCAGTCAGGCCTGGCGCTATTGTGTTCATGGAATTCCTCCGTGTCGAGAGCGCTGGAATTCTGGTTTGCGGGCATCCTTGTTGGCGCAAGGGTGCCCGCGCGTTGTGCGCGATCTTCCGTGTCGTGCGGCTCGCGGACCTGAGATGCCGATCGTCGAGCTTCAGCGATGAGCTGAACTTAATCTGAAGATTTCGTTACTATCTCCTTTCTTCAGTTCCTTCAACCATGTTCGCTTAGCATCTACATGTTCACAAGCCCTGGTCCGCGCCATTGTCTGGCCGCGTAGCCCGCCTTACTGCGCAGATGTGTCGCGATCACGAGCGAACGGTCTCTTACCTGCAGTTTTTTACTGGTTGCGCGCGCACGCTCGAGGTGTTTACATGGTTATTGAAGTTAAGTTGAACAACAAAGGCAGGGTGGCGTGGACGACCAGGATGCCCGGCAGCTTCTGGCCCGCAGGCTCCGTTCGCTGCGCGAGCAGGGGCTACCGGGGCGCAAGCTCACGCAACCCGAGCTCGCCGAGGCCCTGGGCGCGGATAAGCCGGTCAGCGTTCCGCTCATCTCATCCTGGGAGTCGCAAACCAAGCCCAGGATTCCGCCGTGGGCACGGCTTGAGCAGTACGCGGCGCTCTTCGCCGCGCCCCGCTCGTTCCGCAGCAGTCCGCCGCGTCCCCTGCGTCCCGCTGACATGACCGAGCAGGAGCGGCAAGCCGCAGCGGACCTCGGAGAGGAACTGCGTCACCTGCGCAACGACGCCCAGCGGGCAACGATGCCGGGCGCAACGTCGGCACCGCTGAGCTCGGTCGAGGAGTCGCTCAACGCCGGCCCGTGGCGATTCGCAGACGGCAAGACGATCACTGTCGTCTGCGCCAGGTGGCCGCAGGACATGCTGGCGATGATGCCGTACTCGGAGCCTGCCGACCCGGACTACATTGAAGCGCTGAAGTACGCCGAGCTTGACGCGCTGATCGAACTGCACGGCCATCTGCGCGCGGCCAATCCGGCCAATCAGGTCAATCTGCGTATTACCGCCGAACTCAAGCCCGATGACTACACTTCGCACCTGGTTGCGCTGGGCGGCGTTGACTGGAACGCGGCGACTACCGACGTCCTCACCGAACTGGAGCTGCCTGTGCGGCAGGAGGCCGACTGGAAGACTCCGGGCGGGCAGTACTTCGAGGTAGAAGAAGAGAACGGCAAAACGGTTAGGCATCACGCGGTTCTGGATACAACTAGCGGCAGGGCTGCTGCCGGCCAGGCGGGCCGCTCGGCTAACCAGAAGGGGATCTTGCGCCAGGACGTCGCGCTATTTGCTCGCGCGGTTAGCCCCTTCAACAGGAAGCGGACTGTTAGCATCTGCAATGGCATGTATGGCCGGGGCACGTACGGCGCTGTTCGTGCTCTGACGGACGCCAATTTCCGCGACCGGAATGCCGACTACCTACGTTCCCGGTTCCATGGCAGCGAGGCATACTGCGTCCTAACCCGCGTGCGTATCGTCAACGGAGTGACCTTGACCCCAGATTGGACCACCGAGGGGGACGACATCCTCTTCGAGTGGTCACGGTAACCGCGGTGCCGACCGGTGACGCGCAGGACCATCACGGGTCGCATCGCGACCTGCTCCGGACTGGTGCTCAGGTCAAGCCGGAGCCGATAGACGCGGTCATTGTGCCGACGGCGCGCCCGCCGGCCTACCTGGATGAAGCGGCCCGGCTGGCCGGGGCCCTGAACTGCACCCTGGTGACCCTGCATAGCAAGCAGTGGACCTCAGCCGAGATGGCCGCGGAGCGGCTGCCATCGTCAGCCGACCTGATCGCGATCGACGTTCCCGACGTAAGTCAGCTCCGGCTGCCGGCCTGGGAGACAGCGCGCTACCAGCCCTGGAAGATCTTCCCCAAGTTGCCGAACTTCCCGCGGACGGACCTGAGCGCCAAGCGCAACCTAGGACTTATGCTTGCCCGGCTGCTCGGCTGGTCCCGCATCATGTTCGTAGACGACGACATCACGAAGCTCGACGCCGAGGACGTCGGCCGGGCGAGCGGCCTGCTCGATACCTACAACGCGGTTGGCCTCCATATCTGCGGCTTTCACGATCACTCCGTCGTCTGCCACGCGTTCCGGGACGCAGGCGGGCCCCAGGTGTCGTTCATCGGCGGAGGGGCGCTGGTGGTCCAGGCTGAACGCAGCACGTCCTTCTTCCCGGAGATCTACAACGACGACTGGTTCTTCCTGCTCGACGGGGATAAGGGATTGCAGCCCTCAGCGGTCATGGGCCGCTGCGACCAGTATCCGTATGATCCGTTTCGGCCCGAGCGAGCCAGGGCGGAGGAGTTCGGCGAGGTCCTTGCGGAAGGGATCTACTGGCTGCTGGACCAGGAGCGCTCACTCGGCGACGCCGACCGGGAGCACTGGACTAAGTACCTGTCCACGCGCAAGCAATTCATCGAGCGCGTGCTCACGATGGTCGCGCAGGCACCCGACCTCAGGCCGGCTGACCGGGCGCGCCGCATCGAGGCACTCAAGGAGTCGCTTGGCCGGCTCAAGCTGATCACGCCGGCCCTGTGCGAGAACTACCTTCTCGCGTGGCAAGAAGACCGCCAAGCCTGGGAGCGCCACATCCGCGACTTGCCCACTGACCTGCGCCGGGTGCGAGCGCTGGAGACGCTCACGCGAGACGGCGCGCCGCTGTTGAACTGGCGGCTGCGCCGCCGCGGCCGGGCAGCCGGCACGCGCTATCCGGTTACCGCGATGCGGACGGTGAGCCGTCCTCTCCCGCAGGCTCCCCGATCGGGCGAATTGCTCCCCGTCGGCGCCGAGCAAGCCTGCTTCGTCGGCCGCGCGGCGCCCTAGCTTAGTCAGCCTCGGCTGCGTGCGCGATTTGCGGAGTCGCGACCGTAGTGCCGGCCGGAAGCCTGCGCGTGATGAGCAGCGCGAGGATGCCGACAGCCGCGGCGATCACGAACGCGAGCGTGATGCCGAGGCGAAGGTCTCCAGCCGCGTGAGCCGCCACCGCTGCCCCTCCGACTCCGGTCCCGGTCGCGCTGCCAAGCAGGTCGGCCAGGTTGACCGACGCGGACTCGCGTCCCTCCCGGCCTTTCGGCGTTTCACGCAGGACCAGCAGCAGGATCGGCGAGTTCGCGAGACCCATCCCCAGGCCGGCAACTGTCCACGCGGCGATGCCCACCGCGACCGGCAGGCCAAAGCGGATCAGCATGATCAGGCCCGCAACGCCGCCGAGGATGATCGCCAGGCCAGTCCGGATAAGGCGGCGTCCTTCCCACCGAGCGCTGAGCCTCGCTTGTGCCCATGCGCCGCACGTCCAGGCCACCGTCGCCCCGGTGACCGCGAGCCCGGCCTCCAGAGTGCTGCCGTGGCGCACCGCTGTAATCGACAACGTCACGTAGCTGTCAGCGCCGAAGAACGTGAAGGTGAGCAGCCCGCGACTCAGAACGGCAGCCGGCAAACCGCGGCGCGCGCTCAGGGTCCCGGACGGCACTAGCCGGCGCAAAGCGGGAATGGCCGCAATCGCCCCGGCAACGATCAGCGGTCCCGACTCGGGGAGGGCGCGAAGAGCGAACCCGAGCGTGAGCCCGGCCAGGATCAGTGCGACGCCGGCCGATGTTCGGATGGCGTCGATGAGGCGGTGCTCGGGCGCCGCCGATTGATCAGCCGGGCGGATGCCGCTGAGCCCCGCTACTGCAACTAGACCGGTGATCGCGACCAGCGGCAGCAGGCCAAGAAAGACCCAGCGCCACCCGAAAACATGGGCGACCAGGGCGGCGATCGCGGGTCCGGCCAGTCCGGGTGCAACCCAGGCGGTCGAGATCAGCGCGATCATCCGCGGCCGCAGCCCGGCAGGGAGGGCGCGTCCGATCGACGAATATGCCACCGAAGGCACCACGCCGGCTCCGAGGCCCTGCAGCGCCCGCCCGAGAACCAGCATCACCATCGAGGTCGCGAGGCCGGCCGTGGCTAGCCCGGAGCCGAAAAGCAGGAGCCCTGCCACGAACGGCGCGGCCGGGCCGCGCCGGTCGGCCGCCCTGCCCGCGCCTACGGCACCGATCATGCTGGTCAGCATGAACGCCGTTAAGGCCCAGCCGTACAGCCGCAATCCGCCGAGGCTGCGGGCAACGACTGGCAGCACGGTAATGACCGCCAGCGATTCGGAGGCCACGAATGTGATCGTCAGGATCAGGCCGGCCGTCAGCGCGCGCCGGTCAGGCGCCCAGAGCCGCCGCAATTGTGAAGGCTGCGGGGACTGGACTTCCGGCGGCGCCTGTCTGTCCCTTTTACGCAGGCGCAGCCATAGCCGGGTCCGGCTCCTCCGCTGGTCGCTGGCTCGCCACCACGTAGGCCGGGTCGGCGGCCGAGGCCTTACCGGCCCGCAGCACTGCAACCTTGGCGCAGATCCCGCCGCCGGTCAGCAGCGCCGCGGACACCGCGGCGGCGGTGCGAGAGCGCCTGGCCGCGAGAGCGGCGACTCCGCCGCTCAGGGTGAGATACCGAGCGGCTGCGAGCACCCGGCCGCTGTTCCCGGTACGGTACGGCTCCCCGGACTTCCCTGGCCTGGTCTCCAGCCCGTAACCAGCAGCGCTCTCAACTGCGGCGCCGATCATCGCGAGCTTCCAGGCCGCGTCGAAGTCCCGGCGGTCAGGCGACACGGCGCTGGCGGCCAGGCCGGCCGCCCCCGCTGCGGTCATTGCGCCGCCGGCGAACAGCATCGTGATCTCCCGGTGCGCCTCGTGCCAGGCCGGCACGGCGGTGTTCCCGAACAGGACACCAGGGTAGGCGGCCAGCAGCGGCCCGGTCACCGCGGAACCGGCTCCGGCGAGGGCGCCGAGGCCAGGCAGCAAGCCGGTGACCTCCGACGCGGCGGCGGCCGACGCCAGGCCCGAGTGGCTGGCGAGGATCCACGAGCCCATGCTCATCGGTGAGGTCGGCTTGGCGACCCGAAGCATGTTCAGGAACCGCTCAGGCCGCCCAAGTTCGGCCGTCAGGAAGGCCCCGCCTGCGTAGGCGCCGAGGGCTGCGGTGACCCTTGCGACTCGCGCCAGCGACCGCCGTCCGGTGGCGTCAGCGGCCGCGCCGACCACCGCCAGCGCGCCCGACAGCTCGCCCAGGAACAGGTAAGCGGGCAGGTGCGGTTCCCGCCACCTGCTCACCTTCAGGATCGGCTTGCCGTAGTAGGACTGGAACTCGGCCGGCGGCACCTGCGGTTGCTCGCTCACGCGGTATCTCGCCTCCCGGAGAACGCGACCGCGACGCCCGCCGCGAGCACTACGGCCGCGGCGCCCGCCCACTGCCACATCCGCGGCAGGTCTCGCGTCGTCACTACCGGATCGGGCGGCAAACCGTAGACCTCAGGCTCATCGAGCAGCAGGAAGAACGCCCCGCCCCCGCCGATCCCGTCGTCCGGGTCATCGAGGTAAAGCCTGGCCTGCGTCTCGCCGCCGGCATGCAGTTCCTCAAGCCGGGACTGAGCGACTGCCCGCAGTTCGTCGAGCGGGCCGAACTGGATCGAATCGGTCGGGCAGGCCTTGGCGCAGGCAGGCTCGAGACCCCCGCGCAGCCGGTCGTAGCACATCGTGCACTTCCAGGCCCGGCCGTCGTCCTCGCGCCTGTCGATCACGCCGAACGGGCACGCCGACACGCAATACGCGCACCCGTTGCATACATCCGGCTGCACGATGACTGTGCCGAACTCGGTGCGGACGAGCGCGCCGGTCGGGCAGACGTCGAGGCAGGCCGCGTGCGTGCAGTGCTTGCACACGTCAGAGGCCATCAGCCAGCGGGTCGCCCCGTCCGCGTCGACCGGCTGCTGCGTGATCAGCTCCCCCGCATGGCCGTTCGCCGGCACCGGCTGCTCGATGAACGCCACGTGCCGCCAGCTATTGGAACCGAGCGCACCGGTGTTGTCGTAGGACATGCCCGTGAGCGTCAGCACGTCGCCGTCCGGCTCGGGCAGCGCGTTCCACTCCTTGCAGGCCACCTCGCAGGCCTTACAGCCAATGCACACGCTCGTGTCGGTGAAGAACCCGACTCGCTGCGGGTGCTCGGCGTAGCCGGCGTCGCCAGACACGTCCGCAAGCGGCCCGTACAGCCGGTTCGCTGTCACGATCCCTCCTGAGTGCTGGCCGTCCAGCTGTCCAGCGGCTCCAGGCCAGCCTGGTGCCGGTAGGAGTCCACCAGTTCGATCAGCGCGGGTCCGCGCGGCCGCCGTCCAGCCCGGACGTCGCAGGTGGCCACCTTGCTCTCCTGGATTAGCACGTTGGGGTCAAGCGCGAACGGCAGCAGGTCGTTCACCACATCGCCGGTGACCAGGCCCTCGCTGCCCCAGTGGTAAGGCAGCCCGACCTGATGCACTACAGCGCCGTCAGCCAGCCGCAGCGGCCGCAGGCGGCGCGTCACCAGCACCCTGGCTTCGATCGCGGCCCTGGCGCTGATGATCGTTGCCCAGCCGCCGTTTTCGAGCCCGCGCTCGGCCGCCAGTTGCGGCGATACCTCGCAGAACAGCTCGGGCTGCAGCTCGGACAGCCGGGAGAGCGTGCGGCTCATGCCGCCCGCCGTGTGATGCTCGGTCAGCCGGTAGGTGGTGAAGATGTAAGGGTAGGTGGCCGCGTGGCCCGCGAGTTGTTCGCTCGTTGCGGCGTCCCGTGGGTAGAGCACGCTGGCCGGACTGGTGTCCTGCTTGTAGACGTCGTTGACCACCGGAGACTCGGCGGACTCGTAATGGGTCGGCAGCGGCCCGTCCTTCAGCCCCGTCCACACGAACAGAGCTCCCCGGCCGTCGCGCTGCATGATGAACGGATCGGTTCCGGCGAGCGCGGCGGGTCCGACCGCACCGTCAGGCGGGATGTAGTCGGGAGACTTCGTCTTCTCGAAGTCGGGCACGTCATGCCCGGTCCACTCACCGTTCTGCTCGTTCCACCAGACGTAGCGCTTCCGCTCGCTCCACGGCTTGCCCTGCGGATCGGCGGACGCGCGGTTATAGAGCATCCGCCGGTTGGCGGGCCAGGCCCAGCCCCACTCGGGTGCGACCCAGGACTGCTCGCTCTGCGGCTTGCGGCGGGCAGTCTGGTTCACCCCGCCCGCGTAGCAGCCGGAGTAGATCCAGCACCCGCACCGCGTCGAGCCGTCCGGCTTGAGCTCGCCGAACCCGTTCAGCAACTTGCCGTCGGGACCGCTGCCGTTGATCTCCTGCAGCACCGCCTCGGCGTCCGGCTCGGCCTCATCGCCGCTCTCCGGGTAGTCCCAGGTGAGGCTGCGCAGCAGGCGGTCACGCTCGGCGTCGGATTCGGCCACCCTGGCCCGGATCCGCTTGCCCAGGTGGTAGGCGAACCACAAGTCGCTGCGCGCGTCGCCTGGCGGGTCGAGCGCCTTGTGATGCCACTGCAGCATGCGCTGAGTGTTGGTGAACGTGCCGCCCTTCTCGACGTGCGACGCCGCCGGAAGGAAGAACACCTCGGTGCCGATCTGCTCGGTCGCGAGCTCGCCGGTGGCGATCTCGGGGCTGTCCTGCCAGAACGTCGCGCTTTCGATGACGGCGAGGTCCCGCACGACGAGCCAGTCCAGCTTGGCCAGCGCCAGCCGCTGCAAGCGCGACCCGGCCGAGCCGACGGCCGGGTTCTGGCCCCACAGGAAGTAGCCCTTGACGCCTCCCTCGATCATGTTGAGCACGGTCCGGTACGTGCCGTGATCGCCGGTGAGCCTTGGCAGCAGCGGGAACAGATACTCGTTCTCGGCCGTGGCCGCGGCGCCGAACCAGGCCTTGAGCAGGCTGACCAGGTAGGCGCGCTTGTTGCCCCAGAACCCGGTGTCCGGCAGCCGGGTCAGGTAGCCGTCCAGGGTCTCGTCCTCGGCCCGCGGCATCGGCAGGTAGCCAGGCAGCAGGTCGAACAGCGTGGGGATGTCGGTGCACCCCTGGATGCTCGCGTGCCCGCGCAGCGCCATGATGCCGCCGCCGGGACGGCCCATATTGCCGAGCAGCAACTGCAGGATCGCGGCGGTGCGGATGTGCTGCACGCCGGTCGTGTGCTGGGTCCACCCGACCGCGTATACCCAGGCGGTCGTGTGCTCGCGGCCGCTGGCGCGGACCAGGATGCCGGCCAGGCGGGTGAAGTCCGCCTCGCTGATCCCGCAGACGCGCTGCACGAGTTCGGCGTCGTACCGGGCGAAGTGCCGCTTGAGCACCTGGAATACACAGCGCGGATGCGTGAGCGTGAGGTCACGCTCGCCGGTTGGCTTCCAGCTCGAGTTGTCGTAGGTCCTGGTGACCGGATCGTAGCCAGAGAACAGCCCGTCGCTGTCCTCGGCGTCCTGGTAATCGGCGGGCAGGATGTCGGCCGCGTTCGTATAGGCGGTCACGTACTCGCGGAACTCGTGCCCACCGGACAGCACGTAGTTAACGAGCGCGCCAAGCAGCACGATGTCGCCGCCGACCCGGCTCGGCACGTGAATGTTCGCCAGCGCGCTGGTCCTGGTGAACCGCGGATCGACGTGCACGATCGTCGCGCCGCGTCTCTTGGCCTCGACTACCCACTGGAACGCGACCGGATGGCATTCGGCCATGTTCGAGCCGCAGATCACGATGCAGTCGGAGTTGGTCAGGTCGCGCGGGAACGTCGTGGCACCGCCGCGGCCGAAGCTTGTCCCCAGACCGGGGACGGTGGCGGAGTGTCATATGCGCGCCTGGTTCTCGATCTGGATGGCGCCGAGCGCCGTCCAGAGCTTCTTCATGAGGTAGTTTTCCTCGTTGTCCAGCGTCGCGCCACCCAGGCTGGCGATGCCCGTCGTGCGCCGCACCGCCGTGCCGTCGCGCTCGTCCTGCCAGGTCTGCGCCCTGGCCGCCACGACCCGGTCGGCGATCATGTCCATGGCCGCGTCCAGGCTGAGCGGCTCCCAGGCCCGGCCGAACGGCCGCCGGTACAGCACCTTGGCCTGCCGCGCCGGAGTCGTCACCAGCTGCTTGCTTGCCGCGCCCTTAGGGCAGAGCCGCCCGCGCGACACGGGCGAGTCCGGGTCGCCCTCGATCTGCGTCACCGTGTCCTTGCCGTTGACCGCGGACACGTACACCTTCTGGCCGCAGCCGACCGCGCAATATGGGCAGATCGATGCAACGACGCGCTCTGCCGATGCAGTCCGCGGCGAGGCGGCCTCGGTGTGGGGCGAGCGCACGGCTGCGCCGCGGCCCAGCCGGTCGCGGCCGGTCAGCTGCCGCAGGGCGGGCCACTTGGCGATCCTGGTCGGCTCCACGTCCTCATCCAAGCAACACGCGGCCCGCGCTAGCAAGGCCGCCACCGGCCCGCGCAACCCAGGCCAAGTCAACGACAATCCGGGTAAGAGCGTTTGTATCGTAGTACGAGTCTTACCCGACCGCTCGAGCAGGACACGGCACCGAGATCGCGCCATCCCTCTTCGGCACGCCTACGGAACTGCCGCTGTAGCCGGCTGTACCCGCGTTCACCGCGTACGGCGGCCACTGGTTCGCCCTTGGCTGCAACCCCGCACGGCCGTGATCCGGGGCGGTGCTGAACGAGCACGCTGGGTTTTCCCTGCCGCTGGCCGCCGTAGGCTGAGTCCGATGGCGGCTAGCGAGGAGGCGATGCAGTGCCTGGGCGGACGGCGCGACGGCGGGTGCTGCGCGTCTTTGTGGCTGCGGACACGGCGGCCGACGCCACGCGCACGAGCCGGGCCGACCTGCTGGCCACCGAGGAACCGCTCGGCATCAGGATCGGCGGCCAGGCAGTCAGCATGACCATGCGCACGCCCGGCGAAGACGTCGACCTGACGGCGGGATTCCTGCTGAGCGAGGGCATCGCGGGCAGCGCGGCGGACATCGAGTCGATCAGGATCTGCAGCGGCGAGCGCTGCGGTCACGGCGACCACGACGGCATGGGAAATATCGCCGACGTGACGCTGCGAGCCGGCGTGCAGGCGCCGGCGCCTCGCCGGAACTTCCTCACCACGAGCGCGTGCGGCGTGTGCGGGAAGGCCAGCATCGCCGAGCTCCGGGTTGCCAGCCTTTATGACCTCGACGCCGACAAGGCGGAAGTCACCGCGGGCGTGCTTGCCGCGCTGCCTGATCGGCTAAGGGAGGCCCAGCGGGTGTTCGAGCGGACCGGCGGGCTGCACGCAGCCGGGCTGTTTACCGCGGACGGCGAGTTGCTGGCCGTCCGCGAGGATGTCGGGCGGCACAACGCGGTCGACAAGGTCGTCGGCTGGGCCATGCGAGACGATCGCCTCCCGCTGTCTGGCTGCGTCCTGCTGGTCAGCGGCCGAGCCTCGTTTGAGCTCGTGCAGAAGGCGGTGCTGGCCGGCATCCCGGTGCTCGCTGCGGTGTCCGCACCGTCGTCGCTCGCGGTCGAGTTGGCACAGGAGGCCGGGCTGACGCTGGTCGGGTTCCTGCGCGGCGGCTCGATGAACGTCTACACCGGCGAGGAGCGTGTCGCCTAAGCCTGGCGAGCCGCGCCCGCCCACTGGTGCCGGTCGCCTGAGTGCAGGCGCGCGTAAATCCGGTCCCGCAGGTCGTTCGCCTCACCATCGGTGATGCTACGGTCCAGGCGCCTGAGCACGACGCGGACAAGCAGGTTGTGCTGGCCGGGCCGCGCGCCCAGGCGCGCCACGGCTCGGACCGGGAGCTCCGCGCACGGAGTCGACGACAGGATCGCAACGTCCTCGACCGCATCGGCGTCGGCTCCGAGCGCCTCGCGCACCTCGTCGCCGATGGTCTCTGCGTCCTCGCTGCCGTCGACGGCGATCGAGATATCCCGGCGGATGGCCGGCTGACTGGAAACCGGCCGGTACAGCTGCAAATCGTGCATCTGGGACGCAACTCTCAGGTCGGCCGACCGCAGCAGCCTGATGTCGGGTATCTCCTTGCGGAGCATGAGCAGCCGGTCAAGGCCCATGCCGAGGGCCAGGCCGGTGCGGCCGCGCAATCCCGCCCCCGCCAGGACGTCAGGGTGGGCCAGGCCGCACTCCCAGACCTCGACCCAGTCGTCACCGCGGGCCACGTCCACCTGCCTGCCGCCCGTGGTGTACGGGTGCGTCCTGACCAGCTGGCGGCTCGGCAGGCCCGGTACGACTGCGGCAAGTAGCGTCGCGATCATCTCGTCCAGGTCGCTGGCGGCCAGCGGGCGCCGACTGACCCGCCACAGGTCGAGTTGATGCGGAGTCCCTGTGTGCTGCCAGTCGATGACATCTCGCCGGTAGGCCATGCCAGGGCAGACGAGCAGCACATCATCGGCGGGATCAGCCGCTAGGCGCCGGAGCGCCGCCGGCACGAGCGCGGTGGCGTGGGCGCGCAGCATGCGCGTGCCATCGACGTACCTGGTATAGCGGGCGTCCCTCGTGATATCCGCCGGATCGTAGCCGAGCCGGTCGTAGTTGTCGGCAATCGGAACGATCCGCGGCCCCCGGCACCAGCGCACCTCACATCGCGCGCCCCAGGCCGACGCGAGCGCGCCGGCCGCCGCGTCGGCTATCAGCTGGATGGCGTGCGGGCCGTCGGCCGGGTCGGATAGGTCACGTATCGCGAGATCGCGCTCGAGCTGAGCCGGGCTGAGCACAGCGAGCTGAGGCTGGGCAGGCATGATGTCCTCCTGAAGATCGAGTTGGATGCCGGAGGTCTCCCGATCCGGCGACTCGATCGCAGGCTGCCTGCGGTTATGGTGCGGCTACGCCTCCCGATCGCCCAGCCGGGGCGGGAGGCCGCTAAATCGGTGCGCAACCATGGCTTTACCGTACGCGGCCCCGGCCCGGGCGGCCAGCCATTAACGCGCCAATGCGCCGCGCCCTGGCCCGCACTGTCTGTGCCAGACTGGCCACGGACAGCAGTGCTGGAGGTCAGGCATGGCACACGCGGTGGTGCACTTCGAGATCGGCGGCCCGGACGACCGGCAGCTCGCCGAGTTCTACGGCGGCTTGTTTGGCTGGACCATGCGCCCCGTGCCGGGCATCGACTACACGCTGCTTGACACGTCGGGCGGCGAGGGCATCAACGGCGGCGTTCACAACAGCGCCGACGGCGCGCCGTCCATCACGTTCTTTATCGAGACCGATGACCTGCAGGCCGTCCTGGACAAGATCAACCTGCTCGGCGGCAAGACCGTGACGCCCATCACCGATTTGCCGGGGATGGTGACCTACGCGAGGTTCGAGGACCTGGACGGGCTGGTCGTCGGCCTGGTACTCGGGCAGGACGATCCGGGCGCTGCCGGGCAGTCGGGCGTGCCAGGCCCCTCCGCCGGAGCCGGCGCGCCGGTGGACTGGTTCGAGGTGCTGGGCTCCGACGCCGAGCGCAGCCAGCGGTTCTACGCTGAGCTCTTCGGCTGGAAGGCCAGCGAGGCCGGGCCGGGCTACCGGATGATCGACACCGGCACGAGCAAGGGCATCCGCGGCGGCATCGGCGGCGGGCAGCAGGCGATCTGGGCGACCGTCTACGCTCGCGTCCCCGATGTCGACGCGGTCCTGGTCAAGGCCGAGGAGCTGGGCGGCGCCAGGGAACTCGGCCCGTTGGCGGTCGACGATCACATGCGGACCGGAGCGCTACGCGACCCGGCGGGCAACGTGTTCGGTGTCTACTCCCACGGGCCGCACTAGGTCAGAGCCGGGTCGAGCAGTCCGCGCCGGTTTCTGATCGCCAGGTCAGCCTTGGTGAACAGGCCGTCTACCACGATCCCGATGATCAGGATCACGATCATGACCGAGATCGTGCTGGCGAAGTCCAGCTGGTCCTGATCACTGTTCAGCAGCACGCCAAGCGAGGCGACGCCGGGAATCTGCACTATCAACTCGCCTGCCATCAGGCTGCGCCAGGCAAATGCCCAGGCCTGCTTCATTCCGGCCACGAACGTCGGCAGCGACGACGGCAGGATCAGGTACCGGTACAGCGCCAGGCCGCGCAGCCCCATCACCTTGCCCGCCCGCAGCAGCATCGGCGGCGTGTAGTCGACGCCGGCGATCATCGCGTTGGCGATCGACGGGGCCGAGCCAAGCACGATCACGAACAAGATCGCTTCGGTGCTTCCACCGAACAGGATGATGGCGAGCGGGAACCAGGCGATTGACGGCATCGTCTGCAGCCCGGTGATGATCGACCCGGTCGCCGCTCGCAGCGGAGGAATCCTCGACACCAGCGCGCCGATCACGATGCCGAACACCAGCGAGAGCCCGTAGCCGTCGACGGCCCGCTCCATCGAGGTCCCGATGGCCTGCAGCAGCAACCCGTGCTCAAGCTGTTGCCATAGGTTCGGCAGCACCTCGGCCGGGCTCTGGAGCAGGTGATCTGCGGTATCGCCGCGGAAGTTGCTGAGGTAGAACAGCTGCCAGACGGCGAGCACGAGCACGATGGCCAGGAGCTTGGGCCAGGTCGCGGCCCAGGCCTTCCTGGCCAGCCTCGCCGCCCGGCTCTCGCCCCGCGTGACATCGCTGAGTTCCAGGTTGTCGAGGCCGTGCAGTGCCTGGTCAGTGGCCATGGCGCCCCATCTCCTCGCGTAGCCGGTCGGTGAGGGTCGCGGCGAGCTGGGCAACCTCGGCCGAGTCGATGCGCCTCGGGCCGTGCCGCGGCACCGGGTACTCGGCGATGACCTTGCCTGGCCGGCTGCTCAGCACGACCACGCGGTCGCCGAGCCTGACCGCCTCCCTGACGTTGTGCGTGACGAACAGGACCGTCAGCGTCCGTTCGGCGCAGATCCGTTCAAGCTCGTCGTGCAGCAGGTCACGGGTCATCGCGTCGAGGGCGCCGAACGGCTCATCCATCAGCAGCACGTCCGCGTCCAGGGCCAGCGCCCTGGCCATCGCGACCCGCTGCCGCATGCCGCCGGACAGCTCGTGCGGGCGCTTGTCGCCGAACCCGCCAAGCCGCACGGTGAGCAGCAGCTCGCGAGTGAGGTCCCTGCGAGCCTGCCTTGGCACTCCCCTGGCCCGCAGCGCCAGCTCGATGTTGCGCGCGGCAGTCAGCCATGGGAACAGGGCCGGTTCCTGGAACATCAGGCCGACCCGCCGGCCGCCGGTCTCGACCGTGCCCGACGTGGGCCGGTCCAGCCCGGCGACAAGATTCAGCAGCGTGCTCTTGCCGCACCCGGACGCGCCGATGATGCACACGAACTCGCCCGTCCCTACGCTGAGCGAGACGCAGTCGAGAGCGAGCAACTCACCGCGGCCGGTCCGGTACGCCTTGCTGACGTCGGTCAACCGGACGGCGGGGGGTGACTTCTCGTCAGACAGGGCTGACGCCCCCGGCTGGGTGGCCGGGGGCGTCGCACCTTGTGTTCGGTGATCAGTCAGGCGCACTGCGCCTGTGTCGCTCACGCTCATGAGCTGATCTGCGACTGGCCGTCGGCGGCCAGCAGCGCGTTCAGCGGCCCCAGGTCATAGATCGCACTGAGGTTCTTGACCGGGGAAAGCAGGCCGACGTCAACCGCGTGCTGCGCGTCGGTGAGCAGCGACGACTCGATCGGGTTGTTGGTGAACGTGACCTGCGCGAACGACGCCGCGAGCACCTTGGTCTTCAGGCCCTTGCCGGTCAGGCTGGCCAGCTCCGCGTTGGCCGCCGTCTCGGCTGCCGACTGGTCGCTGGCAATGAAGCTGTTCGCCTCGATCTGGCCCTTAAGCAGGTCACTGACCACGGTCGGGTGGGCGCTCAGGAACTTCTGGGTCACTACCAGCTCGGTCGTCACGAACTGCCCGCTTGGCCACAGGCTTGCCTCGTTGACCAGGACGTGGCCGCCGTCGGCGACCATTTCGGCGTCGTACGGCGCCGGCTCCCAGCCGCCCGCGATCTGGCCGGTCTTGAACTCGAGTACCGCGTCAGAGTTCGGCGAGATCGGCGTGATCGGCACGTCGCCGCCGCCGGTTGGCGTGGTGGTCAGGCCGTGGTTCTTCAGCCAGTAGCGCAGCGCCACGTCCTGGGTGTTGCCAAGCGACGGGGTCGCCAGCTTCTGGCCCTTGAGCTGGGCGGCCGAGGTGATTCCGCTCTTGACGACCAGCTCGGCCCCGCCCGACGCAGCGCCGGATATGACCTTGATGAGGGCGCCGCCTGAGGTCTGCCAGGCCTTGATCGCCGGGTTCGGGCCCACGTAGGCGGCGTCTAGCTGCCCGGCCAGCAGCGCGGTCGCCTCCTGGGTTCCCGAGGAGAACGGATAGAGCTGCAGCGTGACCCCGCTGCCGAGGTTCTTGGTGAAGAAGCCTTCCTTCACGCCGATCAGGGCGGGCGCGTGCGTGATGTTCTCCAGGAAGCCGAGCCGGAGCACCACCTTCGTCGTCGATGCGTCGGCACCTGAGCCGGACTTGGGGCTGGACGATCCGCATCCGGCTGCCAGCACGGCGACGCTCGCCACCGCAATCGCGGCGAGAACTCTTCTCATGATCCACACCTTATTTCAGATCAGTTAACTAGGTTTAGCTCCTTGAGAAGTCTACAATGCCGACGGAAATTAAGTGAACGGTAAGCGAACGCTTCAGGTCACTGTTCCGGTGTGATGCGCGTCTCACTCGGGCAAGGGGATTACTTCACTCGGCCCGGGCGTCAGCTGCCTTCGTCGCCCGTGTCCTCGGGATCGACGCCGAGCACCGACTTGAACTTCCCCAGGCAGACCTGGAGCTCAGCGAGCTGCGCCGGGCTCGAGTTCGTGGTGTTGAAGCTCACCCCGTACATGACGTCGAGCACCGACTTCTTGCCTGGCAGCGGGAGGGGCGGGGTGTCCTGGATGTGCGAGCACGCGGCCCGTACATGCAGCGCCGTCGCCACGGTCGTATTCGGGCTGAAGTCGACCACCATCCACTGCTTGTCGAGCGCCGCGTCCATCTTGGCGCATGCAGCCAGGCTGAGCACGCCGGCCGCGGCGGTGATGGCCGCGAGGCCCGCGCGCCGTCGGACAGGCCCGAGCCGTCGAACAGGCTCCGGGTGACGGGCGCCGCCTTCGACTACCCGCTGTCGTTCTCGCACGAACGCAACTCTACGGCCGCGCGGCCACTCGTGCGCGCGGGGATGCCGTCAGCGCCGGGCCGCTCGTCCGCGTGAACCCGCCCTCCCGCTTCGGACATGGACAGGATGAAGGCGGAGGCCACACTGGAGGCCGCATGGACGATGAGTTGACCGACAGCGAGCTGATGGAAAGGTCGAGAGCTCACCCGGCTAGCTTTGCCGAGCTGTTTGACCGCCATCACGGCGAGCTCTATCACTACCTGCGCAGGCGCGCGGGACCATCGCTAGCTGCGGACATAGCCGCGGAGACCTTCCTGACCGCCTTTGCCCACAGGGACAAGTACCGGCCAGACGGGCAGAGCGTCCGGCCCTGGCTCTACGGCATCGCGCACAACCTGCTGAGGAACCACTCCCGCAGCGAGCGGCGGCAATGGCTGGCCTACGCCAGGCACGGCGAGATGCCAGACGTCGATCAGTCCGCCGCCGACGCCTTCGGCAACGCCGACAGCCGGGCGGATGCAACCGCGCTGGCGGCCAGGATCGGCGCGATCCTGGCTGGCCTGCCAGCCGGTGACCGCGACGTGCTGCTGCTCTTCGCCTGGGCCGACATGTCCTACGCGGACATCGCCAGCACGCTGCAGATTCCGGTCGGCACGGTCCGGTCGCGGCTGAACCGGGCCAGACGACAGCTGCGTGGCGAGGCCGAGCTTGAGCACATGAACCTGATCGGAGGATCACATGGATGACCTGACCGCGCTGCGGGAGGTCCGGGCGGGAGAGCCCGGCCCGTCCGCAGCAGAAACGACGGCAGCCAGGAACGCCCTGCTGACCGCCATCGAAGCAGCCGGCCAGTCCCGGTCCGGCCGCCGCACCACCCGGCCCGGGTCCGCGGTCCGGCCCGGGTCCGCGGTCCGGCGGACGGCCAGGCGAAAGGTCTGGGTTGCCGTGCTGGCGGCGGCGGCCACCGTCGCGGTGGGAGGGGGTGCGCTGATTGGCGGCTCCCAGCACGCGGCCTCCAGGCCTGCTGTGCCGCGGCAGGCTTCGCCCGGCACCGCTTCGCACCAGGTCGGACCGGTCGCTCCCGTGTACCACGACGCGACCTTGACCGCGGCCGTCGTGCTGGACAAGGCGGCCTCGGCGGCCGCGCGGCAGGACGACGCGAGCGGTAAATACTTCTTCACCGAGTCGGAGTGGGTAGGCGCGGACGGCGCCTGGTCGAATTCCAGACCTCAGATGTACCGGACCGGGCCTTATCTGCGACGGATGTGGTTCGGCAACGGCGTCGACGGCCGTCTCGTCTTGGCTGTCGGCGAACGGCCGCCCGCTTTCAACATGGGCTTGTCGTCAAACTTCGGCCTGACCTGGGCACAGCTACGGGCCTTGCCGACGGCTCAGGCGCCGCTGCTTTCGATCGTGGCTCGGTT